>NZ_DASUTK010000163.1:0-16032 GCF_036374615.1 Nocardioides sp. | reverse complement strand
ATCAGCCGCTCGGTTCCCGCGAGCAGCTCGACGACCGCCACCCGCAGCTCCATGAGCGTCAGGGCACGCCCGGGGCAGACGTGCGGGCCGATGCCGAAGACCAGATTGTGCTCGGCGTTCTGCTCCGGCCGGAACTCATCGGGGTCGCCGAACACGCGGGGGTCCCGGTTGGCCGCGGTCCAGCTCAGGATCACGCGGTCGCCGGTCGGGATGGTGCGTCCGCCCAGCCCGACGTCGCGGGTCGTTCGGCGCCGGTTGGACACGAACGGGTCGTCGATCCGGAGCACTTCCTCGATGGCTGCCTCGATCTCGGCGTGGTCGCCTCGCGCGGCGCGTTCGCGGGTCACGTCCTGCCGCTCCGGGTGCGTCGCCAGCCGGTGGATCAGCACGCCGAGCGAGGCCGCCAGCGAGCCGAGGTCACCCGCCGTCCAGTTGCGGAGGATCGAGACCACCTCCACGTCAGTCAGCGCCCGACCGTCAACCGTCTCGTGAAGCAGCCGGGTGGTCACGTCGTCGGGCGCCTCGTGCCCGGCCTGGCGCCGGTCCCGCACGAGACCTCCGACGAGCGCGTCGAACCGGGCGGCCACCTCGGCGGTGCGGATCCGATCGCCGGACCTGGTGGCTGCGAGGTTGTCTGCCATCCAGGCCACGAGCTCGTCCTCGATGTCGCTCGGCCACCCCAGCCAGGTGGCCTGGGTCCGTACGGCGAAGGGGGTGCCGATGTCCGAGATCGCGCTCACTGTCGTCCCGCGTGGCAGGGCGTCCACGATCGCCGCCGCGTGCGCTCGGCACTGAGTCTCCTGCTCCGCGACGGCCTCGTCGGTCAGGTATCGGTCGACGACGGCCCGGTAGGCAGCATGCTCGGCGCCGTCCAGCGAGTTCGGGATGGCCCGGTGCGAGCCGGCGGCGCTGGAGAACCGCTCGGGATCGAGCGCCGCCGCGACCACCTCGGCGTGACGGAGCACGGTCCAGGTCCCTGCACCGTCGTGCTCCACCGGGCGCACCTCGCGCCGCGCGTCCAGGTCGGACCGCAGGTCCCAGACCTCAGTCGCCTCCGCATGGGCGTCGGTGGTCATGCCGTCACGCTAGTCCCCGCAGCTGCTTCGCGACGGCACTCATGTCGGCGTCGCCGAGCCCGGCCGCGATCGCATCACCGATCACCCGGCGGTTGACCTCGAGCTGGGGGACAGGCGCGTCGACAGCCTCGGCCAGGGCCGCCGCGAGGTCGAGGTCCTTCGCCACGAGGTCGATGGCGAAGGCGACCGCGGCCGCGTCCGGGTCCTCGAAGGCCGCCCGCTTGTAGGCGACGAACGGCGCACCGGCAGCACTGTCCGCGAAGACCTCGTAGGCGAGATGGCGCTCGACGCCGGCACGCTCGGCGAGGACGAGTGCCTCCGCCAGGGCCTGGTTCAGGCCGAAGACGAGCGAGTTGACCGCCAGCTTCATGGTGGCGCCGGAGCCGAGCGGGCCGAGCGGGATGATCCGCTTCGAGAACGACGTCAGCGCCGGCCGGGCGCGCTCGAGGCCGTCCTCGTCGCCGCCGGCCATCACCAGGACGGCGCCGCTCTCGATGCTCGCGACGCTGCCCGACACGGGGGTGTCCACGAGGGTGGCGCCGGTGGCGGCCACATCGTCACCCAGGCCGCGGATCGTCTCGGGAGCGACGGTGCTGGTGTCGGCCACCACCGTTCCAGGACGCAGACCGGCCACGATCCCGTCCTCTCCGCCGTACGCCGAGAGGAGGGCTGCGTCGTCGGCCAGCGACACGACCACCACGTCGGCCGCCGCGGCAGCCTCGCGCGCCGTGTCGGCGACCGCGACCCCGGGCAGACCGGAAGCGACCGCCTCGGCTCTCGGACGCGTCCGGTTCCAGACCGTCAGGGAGTGCCCCGCACCAGCGATCCGGCCGGCCATCGCGCCGCCCATCCGGCCGGTGCCGACCATCGCGACGCGGAGCGGGTCGGTCACGTGACCAGCCACCCGCCGTCGACGTCCAGGTTGGTGGCGTTGACGCTCCGGTTCTCCAGCAGGAAGTTCACGGCGTCGACGATGTCGGCCATGGTGGCCAGGCGGCGGGTCGGGGTTCGCGAGACGTAGCCCTCCAGGACGCCCTCCGGCTTCCCGGACCAGAACGGGCTGTCACCGACGATGCCGGGGTGGAGCGCGTTCACCCGGATCGGCGCCATCTCGAGCGCCAGGGCGTTGATGAGACCCACCACGCCGCCGTTGACCGTGGAGACCGTGACCGAGCCCGGGTAGGGCCGGTCCTTCGCCCGGCCGCCGAACAGCACCACCGACGACTCGTCGTTCATCCGCGGCAGCAGGGCGTGGATGACCTCCGTGTAGCCGACCAGCTTCAGCACGGCCAGCTTGGTCGCCCGGTCGACGTCGTAGTCGGCGACGGAGTTCTGGTCGCGCTCGATCGCCGAGACCACCAGCCGGTCGACCTCACCCACGCCCGCCAGCGCGTCGGCCAGTCCGTGGGTGTGGTTGAGGTCGACGGCGATCCCTGTCACGGGACCGCCGATCGACGCGGCGATCTCGGCGGAGCGCTCGGGGTCACGCCCGCTCAGCACCACCTCGTCTCCTCGCGCCGCCCGCGCGCGGGCCACCTCGAGCCCGATGCCGGACGTCCCTCCGATCACCACTGTTCTCATCCAGCGTCTCCTTCGAGTCGTTTCCTCAAGTAGTCCCAGTCCCGCGCGAACCGGTAGCCGTGCCGCGGCGGCAGGGGCGGCGCCTGGGTCTCCAGCCAGCGCACGACGCCGTCGCCGTTGCGGAAGCTGTGCTGGCAGCCCACGCCCGCCCACGCCACGTCGCCCGGCTCGAGGTGGTACTCCGCGCCGTCGAAGGTCGCGTCGACGGTCCCGTCGAGGATCAGGTAGGTCTCCTCGAGCGGGTGGTCATGCAGCCCGGCCGCGCCGTGCGGCTCGTACTGCACCATGAACATCGACGACAGCACCGACCCGAGGTCGGAGTCGACCATCATCTTCAGCGAGATCCCGCTGTAGACCAGCAGCGCCGTGCGCATGCTGGCCGACACCTCCAGCAGCTCCTGGGACTGCCGCGCCGGGTCCATGTGGGCCTCGGTGATCTGGCCGTACCGACGCGTGCGCGGGTCGCGGACGTCGGCGTCGAGCGCGTCGGTGTCCCCGACCTCCGGCACGAGCTGCGTGTCGAAGTCGTGCTCGGGCCGCGGCACGGGCACCGACACCCGCACGAACCGGGCGTCGTCCTCACCCTCGTTCCGCAGTGAGTGCGGTACGCCGATCGGGATCAGCCCGTAGCCGCCCGGCCCGAGCCGGGCCGCCTCTCCGGGGGTCTGGACGACGACGTGGCCGTCGGTGACGTAGAGGCTCTCCTCGTAGGAGTGCACGTGGCTGGGCACCCGGCCGCCCGGCGCGAGCCGGCTCAGGCCGAAGCCCGTGTGCACGGCCGGTGTCGACGCGTCGACGACCGACCACTGCTCCAGACCGACCGAGGCGGCGAGCGGCCCGGCGGGAGGCGACCAGGACAGGTCGGCCGCCCGCCGAACCAGGTGGTGCGTGGTCACGCCGGTGCCATCTCCTGCTTCTCGGCGGCAGCCTTGGCGGCCGCTGCGACGAGGTGGTCGCGGGAGTCCTCGACCAGCGACATCGCCCGCGCCACGTCGCCCGTGAGCTTGGAGTCGCGCTTGACGAACTGACCCGCCACCAGCACGTGCTCGACGTTCGAAACGTCCGCGCTGAGCGTCACTGCCGCGGCGGGGTCGTGGATCGGCCCCACGTTGATGGCCGTCGCATCGATGACCACGACGTCGGCCTGCTTGCCCGGGGTGAGCGAGCCCGTGCGGTCCTCGAGCCCGGCCACGTGCGCGCCGTCGAGCGTCGCCATCTTCAGCATGTCCTTCGCGGTCAGCATGTCGTCGGGGATCGGGATGTCGAGGTCCCAGCAGACCGCGTTCACGCGCGCCCGTTCGGCAGCGAACGCCGCCCGGATCTGCGTGAACATGTCACCCGGCACCGTCGTCACCACGTCGATCGACAGGCTGGGCCGCAACCCGAACTTCCGAGCCTTGTTCACGGGCGGCCAGCCGTGACCCATCTGGGTCTCGACCTGGGCGGCGATGGAGATCGTGCCGCCGGTGTCGGCGACCCGCTGCCACTCGTGGTCGCTGAAGTAGCAGCAGTGGATGTACGTCGTGTCAGGACCGAGCAGGCCGAGCCGGTCGAGCTGCTCGACCATGCCGAACCGGCCCGCCATCCGGCCCATGCCGACGTGCACCGTCAGCGGGATGCCGAGCTCGCGCGCCAGCTCCCACTCCGCCTGCACGACCTGGTCCTGGGTGAACCCGGGGCCACGCGTCGCCAGCCCCATCGTGATCAGGCCGTCGTCACCGGGGATGTGGGTCGACCGCACCCGGCGTACGTCGTCGCCCGGGATCGCCTCGGCACTGAAGAACCAGTACTTCTCCAACGAGGTGTTCGCACTGCCGTACGCGTACTGCGCGCGGATCCCGGTCTCCTTGAGTCCCTGGATCGCAGCGTCGGCGTGGTCCGGCGTGTTGTTGATGTGCGACCAGTCGACGAGGGTCGTGATGCCGGCGTTGAGGCACTCCAGCGACCCGGCCAGGTTGCTGTTGTAGACGTCCTCGGCGCGGTACAACGGCGCGAAGGTGTCGAGGATCTCGACGAAGTAGTCGTCCAGCGTGGCGTTCGGCGCGCTGTTGCGGATCGCCGTCTCCCACGTGTGGCGGTGGCTGTCGACGAAGCCGGGGATGACGATCTTGCCGGCGCAGTCGACAACCTCCGCGTCGGCGTCGATGCTCGCCTCGACGGCCGTGATCTTGTCGTCCTCGATCAGGACGTCGCCGGTGGCCAGGTCCCCGATGTCCGGGTCCACCGACAGGACGGTGCCGCCCTTGAGGAGGATCTTGCCCATGGTGCTCCCTTTCTGATCGACCGGACGGTCCGGACGGTCTGCTTCGGTTCCACTAGTACGACGTGAGGCGACGCACCGCCTCGACGAGCTTGTCCACGGTCGGGATGACCCGCTGCTCGAGCGCATCGGCGAACGGGAGCGGGACGTTCTCGCCGGCCACGCGGCGCACCGGCGCGTCGAGCATCTCGAAGCCCTCATCGGCGACGATCGACACGACCGTGGCGCCCCAGCCGCCCTGGTACGGGTTCTCCTCGACGACGACCAGCCGGCTGGTCTTCTCCAACGACTTGAGAACCGTGGCCATGTCGAGCGGGATCAGGCAGCGCAGGTCGATCACCTCGAGCGAGATGCCGTCGGCCTGGAGCTCCTCGGCCGCCCGCAGGGCGAGCGGAACGGTGGCGGCGAGCGCGACGACGGTGACGTCGGTGCCTTCCCGCGCGATTCTCGCCTCGCCGAGCGGCACGACGTGGTCCGGCGGTGCGGCGTCACCCTTCGACGCGAAGAGCCCCTTGTGCTCGAAGAACACGACCGGGTCGTCGCTGCGGATCGCCGAGGCCATCAGTCCGACCACGTCGGACGGTGTCGACGGCGCCGCGATCTTCAGGCCGGGCACCGTCAGCGCCCAGTTCTCGACCGACTGCGAGTGCTGCGCGCCGAAGCCGAGCCCGCCGCCGTTGGCGGTCCGTACGACGAGCGGCACCGTGACCTGCCCGCCGGTCATGTAGCGCGCCTTGGGGATCTCGTTGGCGAGGTAGTCCCAGCAGCAGGCCAGGAAGTCGCTGAACATGATCTCCGCGACCGGCCGCATCCCGGTCATGGCCGCGCCCATCGCCGCACCCATGATCGCCTGCTCGGAGATCGGGGTGTCCCACACCCGCTCGGCGCCGAACTCCTCGAACAGCCCGACCGTCGTCTTGAAGACCCCGCCGGCCCTGCCGATGTCCTCGCCGAGGCAGACGACCGTCGGGTCACGCCGCAGCTCGCGCGCGATGCCGTCGGCCACGGCGTCCCGGTACGTGACAGTCGAGGTCGTCAGGTCCGCCATGACCACCCTCCGTCGGCCCACACGTCGGTGAAGGCCTCGTCGGGGTCCGCCGCGGGCGCAGCCTGGGCGGCCCGGGAGGCCGCGGCGACGACCTCAGCGGCCCGGGCGTCCGCGGCATCCACGTCGGCCTCGGTGGCGCCGAGCTCCAGCAGCCGCGCGCGGGCGACGAGCAGCGGGTCGCGAGCCAGCCACTCGTCGACCTCCTCCTGGGGGCGGTACGTCGCCGGGTCGGTGCGGCTGTGCCCGAAGTGGCGGTACGTCAGTGCCTCGATCACCGCAGGCCCTTCGCCGGCCCGGGCTCGGCGTACTGCCTCGCTCATCATGTCGTGCACGGCGACGACGTCGTTGCCGTCGACCAGGACGCCCGGCATGCCGTTGGCTGCGGCTCGGTCCGCGGCCGGGTTGGCCACCGAGGTGACCGAGGCGATCGGGGTGTACTCCATGTAGCGGTTGTTCTCGCAGACGAACACGACGGGGAGCTTCCAGACTGCCGCCAGGTTGAGCGCCTCGTGGAACGCGCCGATGTTGGTCGCGCCGTCGCCGAAGAAGGCCACCGCGACCTGCGACGTGCCGCGGAGCTTGGCCGACCACGCGGCGCCGGCTGCCATCGGCAGGTGGGCGCCGACGATCGCGTAGGAGCCGAGCATCCCGTGGTCGGCCTGCGTGAGGTGCATCGACCCGCCCTTGGCCTTGCACACGCCGGTCGACTTCTGCATCAGCTCGGCGAGGCAGCCCTCGGGCGAGGCGCCGCGGGCCATCGCGTGGTGGTGGCCGCGATAGGTGGCGAAGACGTAGTCGTCGGGCCGCAGCGCCGCGCTCGCGCCCACCGCGACGGCCTCGTGGCCCGCGGCCAGGTGGGTCGTGCCCTTGACCAGGCCGCGCATGAACAGGTCGTGCGCGGCCTTTTCGGTGGCGCGGATCACGGCCATCTGCTCGTACCAGTCGAGCAGGGTGGACGTCGCCACCCCCTCGATCGTGCCTCCGGTCACTCGCCCCTGCCCTTCGCGGTGTTGAGGTGGGACTGCGAGTCGCGCACGGCGGGCAGCGAGCCGTCGACGGTCCAGTAGCGCTGGCCCGCGACCAGTAGCTCCTCGGCCGGGAACTTGGTGATCACCTCGCACCCGTCGGCGGTGACCACGACCTCCTCCTCGATCCGGGCAGCCGACCAGCCGTCGCCGGCCGGCCAGTAGGTCTCGAGTGCGAAGACCATGCCCTCCTCGAGCACCTCAGGGTGGTCGAGGGACACGAGCCGGCTGAAGATCGGCTTCTCCCAGATCGACAGGCCGACGCCGTGGCCGTACTGGAGCGCGAACGCCGCCTCCTCGTCCGGGAACCCGAACTCCTGCGCGGTCGGCCAGAGCCGCACCACGTCGGCGGTGGTTGTCCCCGGCTTCACGATCGAGATGGCGGCGTCCATGTACTCGCGGCAGCGCGTGTAGGCGTCCCGCATCGCCGGCGAGGCCGACCCGACCGCGAAGCACCGGTAGTAGCAGGTCCGGTAGCCGAGGTGACTGTGCAGGATGTCGAAGAATGCCGGGTCGCCGGGCCGGACCACCCGGTCGCTGTAGACGTGGGGGTGCGGCGAGCAGCGCTCCCCGGAGATCGCGTTGACGCCCTCGACGTACTCGCTGCCGAGGTTGTAGAGCACGTTGCTCACCAGTCCGACGCACTCGTTCTCGCGCACGCCCGGGCGCAGGAACGTGTAGAGCTCCTCGTACGCTGCGTCGACCATCGAGCACGCCTGGGTCAGCAGGCTGATCTCATCCTCGGTCTTGAGCCGACGTGCCTCGAGGAACAGCTGCTGGCCGTCGACCACGGTGATCCCCTCCGCCTGCAGCGCCGTGAGGATCGGCATCTCGACCAGGTCGACACCGAGCGGCTCGTTCACGAGGCCGTGCTCGCGCAGCACGGTCGCGACCTTGCGAGCGACCTCCTCGGCGATCCCGGCGTCGGGGTGGAACGCGCCGCGCAGGGTGGAGATGCCGGCGCGGGCGCGCTCGGTGCCGTCGAGCCAGGGGTTGAACAGCTGGTGGTGCTTGGCCGCGGAGCCGAAGTCCCAGAGCACCGGCTCGCCGCCGCGGGGGAGCACTGCGAACCGGATCAGCTTGTCCATCGCCCACGTGCCGATGTGGGTGGCGGTGAGGTAGCGGATGTTGGAGAAGTCGAACGTGAGCACGGCCCCGAGCTCGGATGCCTCCAGCGCCGTCCGCATCCGCCCCAGCCGCTCGGTGCGCAGGCGGTCGAGGTCGATCCGTTGCTCCCAGTCGACAGCGTTGGGGCCATACGTACGAATCGCCATCGCTCACCGTTCCCTCGATCTGGGGCCGAGTCAATGCCTGCTGCACAGTCTTGTCAAGTGTCACTTCACGGTCCCGCCTACGCCTGCGTCGCCGAGCCGCGGCGACCGGGGCTGTGTAGAGTCACATCGCACACCGAGAGCGAGGTGGAGATGGCCAGCACCACCGCCGGGACGACCCAGGTGAGCCTGGGCCAGGCCCTCCGGACCACGCGCGAGCGTCGCGAGATGTCGCTGCGCGAGCTGGCTCGGCGGGTCAACGTGTCGCCGAGCTTCGTCAGCCAGATCGAGCTGGGGAAAGCCAACCCGTCGGTCGGCACGCTGTACGCCTTGGTCACCGCGCTCGGCATCACGCTCGACGACCTGCTCGGCGACCAGACGGGCGCGGCGGGACCCGCGTCAGACGGCGCCCCTGCCGCCGAGGGCGGGTCACCGGGTAGCTGGCCCCGGGTCGACGAACCGGTCCAGCCCGCCGAGGGGCGCAAGCGGGTGGAGATGTCCGGTGTCGCCTGGGAGCGGCTCACCCACGACCACGACCCGTACGTCGACTTCCTGCACGTCGAGTACGCCCCGGGGTCCTCCTCGTGTGCGCCCGAGCAGATGATGCGGCACGGCGGCCGCGAGTACGGGCACGTCGTGAGCGGCCGGCTGGACGTGCAGGTGGGGTTCGACAGCTACTCGCTGGGGCCAGGTGACTCCATCCACTTCGACTCGATGACCCCGCACCGGCTCAGCAACCCGTACGACGAGGCGTGCCGAGCTGTGTGGTTCGTGCTGGCCCGCAGCGACGACGACCGGATCAGCGGTCTGGAGTAGCAGTGGCTCGCTCCGTCACGAGCCGGTCAGGGTGTCGGTGCAGCCGGGCGCAGGGCCGCCTCGAGGCCTGCCACCACCTCGTCGAGGTCGAGCGCCAGCTCGGACACGTCCGCCGCGACGGCCAACGACTCCACCCGCGTCCTGCCCGCTCGGACGGCGTCCCGCAGCTCCGTTGCCCGCGCGCGCTCAGCGTCGTCCGGAGCCGTTGCGACGAGGGAGGTCAGGAGGTCCTCCAACGCGACGACACGGCCGGATGACACCGCCCAACCACCGGCCAGCCGTTCCACCGTCGAGCTGCGACGCAGCTCAGGTACGAGGCCACGCGCGAACCAGGCCACCTCGGCCTCTGCCGCGGACAACCGCTCCTGCCAGGCGCTGCGCCGGCGCGCCCTCACCAGGAGCGGCACGCCCACCGCCAGTGCCAGCACGAGGGTTCCCAGGAGCCACCACACCCAGGCGGGCGTCGCCGCGGTGCCGTCTCCAGCCTCGTCCTCGGCGGCTGCGGGTGTGGGAGAGAGGCTGGGCGTCGGCTCCGGTTCGGCAGATGACGATGCCACCTCCGTCGGCTCCGATTCCGATTCCGACTCCGACTCCGACGCCGACGCCGTCGGCGTCGGCGTCGCGGACGTGTCCGTCGAGGTCGGTGGGTCCGTCGCGTCCGTGGTGGGCGGGTCGGTCTCCGTCGGGGTCCTGGTGAGGCTGCGCGTCGGACTGGGCAACGTGGCCGTGATGCTCGGCGTGACCGTCAGCGATCGCGACGGGTCCAGCGTCGGTCGCTCGCCCGACTCGCCGCTGCACGCCACGAGGGGGCTCACCGCAGCGAGCAGCAGGACCAGGCCCAACCGGCGCCGCAGATGTACCGCCGCACTCATTCGTCGTCGTCCAAGCCGACCAACCACTCCTGCGCGTGGGGGACGTCGTCGGGTTCGAAGACCCTGATCATGTTGCCTCCTCTGGCCGACCCGTCTCGGCGACAACGTAGGCCTGCACGCGCGACGAGCCATCACCCTGGGCGCATGAACCCGGGCTGCTCCTGAGCATGACTCGTCAGGAATCGAGAAGCGTCCCGCCCGAACCGGCGCCTACTGTCGTTCTCGTTGGTGGCCGGGAGGATCGGCCCCGAGGACGAGAGGAACCGAGATGGCTGCGAAGACGGAGAAGGGCGCCTCCCAGGACGGGTTCACGGCGCAGGAGCGGGCCGCGATGAAGGAGCGCGCGGCCGAGCTGCGCGCCGAGGGCAAGAAGGGGGCCAAGAAGGCCGACGGGCTCCAGGCGCTGCTCGACCGGCTCGAGCAGATGGCGCCGGACGACCGCGCGCTTGCCGAGCGGGTGCACGTCGTCGTGACCGAGCACGCGCCGGACCTGGCGCCGAAGACCTGGTACGGGATGCCGGCGTACGCGAACGAGGACGGCAAGGTGGTGATCTTCTTCCAGGACGCCGGGAAGTTCGACTACCGCTACTCGACGCTGGGGTTCCAGGACACGGCGCACCTCGACGACGGGGACATGTGGCCCGCGTCGTTCGCGCTCCTGAGGTGGAGCCCCGAGGTCGAGAAGCGGGTCGTGGCGCTGGTCAAGGCCGCGGTGTCTTGACCTACGGCTGGGCGTCGGGCTCCGAGCGGGAGGCGTGAGCGGCCAGCCGGCCGGCGGCGTCGACGAGGCGAGGGTCGAGAGAGTCGTCGTGGGCGGCGGCGAGCGCCTCGAGGGCGCGCCGCATGCGCGGGTCCCAGAACGTCTCGATGTGGCGGGCGATCGCCTCGGCCGCCTCGGCGTCCGGGAGGTGCGCGAACTGGCGGGCGATGTCGTTGCCCAGGCGCGCCTCGGGTGGAACGCTCACGCGTGGGTCTCTAACGGTTCGCGCGTCTCGGTGACGGCGTGGTCGCCGCGGGCGTTCGCGACACCGACCTGGACGGCGGTGACCTTGTACTCCGGGCAGTTGGTGGCCCAGTCGGAGTTCTCGGTCGTCACCACGTTGGCGCCCGTCACCGGGTGGTGGAAGGTCGTGTAGACGACGCCGGCCGGCATCCGCTCCGACACCTGGGCGCGCAGCGTCGTCGACCCGACGCGACTGGTCAGGTCGACGAGGTCGCCGGTGGAGATACCGCGCATCTCGGCGTCGGCAGGGTGGATCTCCAGGACGTCCTCGGGGTGCCAGGTGTTGTTGGCGGTTCGGCGCGTCTGCGCGCCGACGTTGTACTGGCTGAGGATCCGGCCGGTGGTGAGGATCAGCGGGTACTTCCTGGTCGCGCGCTCGGTCGTCGGCACGAACACGGTCTCGACCAGCCTGCCCTTGCCGCGCACGAACTCCCCGACGTGCATGATCGGCGTCCCGGTGGAGGACGTGTCGTAGACCGGCCACTGCATCGAGCCGAGCTCGTCGAGCCGGGCGAAGGAGACGCCCGCGAACGTCGGCGTCGTGGCCGCGATCTCGTCCATGATCTCCGACGCGTCGGCGTACGACATGTCGTAGCCCATCGCACGGCCGATCGCGCAGGTGATCTCCCACTCGTCCATGCCGACCTTCGAGCGGAAGACAGGACGGACCCGGTTGATCCGGCGCTCGGCGTTGGTGAAGGTGCCGTCCTTCTCCAGGAACGAGGTGCCCGGCAGGAAGACGTGTGCGAAGCGGGCGGTCTCGTTGAGGAAGAGGTCCTGGACGACGACGAGGTCCATCGCCCGCAGCGCCGCCTCGACGTGCTGCGTGTTGGGGTCCGACTGGGCGATGTCCTCGCCCTGGATGTAGAGACCACGGAAAGTGCCGGCCAAGGCGGCGTCGAACATGTTGGGGATCCGCAGCCCGGGCTCGGGGTCGAGGGTGAGCCCCCATAGCCGCTCGTAGATGCCGCGGACGTCGTCCTGCGAGACGTGCCGGTAACCCGGGAACTCGTGCGGGAACGAGCCCATGTCACACGAGCCCTGCACGTTGTTCTGCCCGCGCAGCGGGTTCACACCGACTCCGTCGCGGCCGATGTTGCCGGTGACCATGGCCAGGTTGGCCATGCCCATCACCATCGTCGAGCCCTGGGAGTGCTCGGTGACGCCGAGCCCGTAGTAGATCGCGGCGTTGCCGCTGGTGGCGTAGAGCCGAGCGGCCGCGCGCACCTGCTCGGGGTCGACCCCGATCGCCTCGGCCATCGCCTCGGGTGAGTTCATCGGGTCGGAGATGAACGCGAGGTAGTCGTCGGCGTCCTCGCAGCGCTCGCGCACGAACTCCTCGTCGTGGAGGCCCTCGGTGACGATGACGTGGGTCATCGCGTTGACGAAAGCGACGTTGGAGCCGGGGAGGACCGGCAGGTGGAACGCCGCCTCGACGTGCGGGCTGCGGACCAGGGCGATCCGGCGCGGGTCGGCCACGATCAGCTTCGCGCCCTCGCGCAACCGCCGCTTCATACGCGAGGCGAAGACCGGGTGGGCGTCGGTCGGGTTGGCGCCGATCAGCAGGATCACGTCGGCCGCGTCGACGGACCGGAAGTCCTGCGTACCGGCGGAGGTGCCGAACGTCTGCTTGAGGCCGTAGCCGGTGGGGGAGTGGCACACCCGGGCGCAGGTGTCGATGTTGTTGTTGCCGAACGCCGCGCGGACCATCTTCTGGACGACGTAGACCTCCTCGTTGGTGCACCGGCTCGAGGAGATGCCGCCGATCGCGCCGACGCCGTGCTCGGCCTGGAGCGCCTTGAAGCCCTCGGCGACCCGGCCGATCGCCTCGTCCCAGGACACGGTGCGCCACTCGTCGTCGATCGAGTCGCGCACCATCGGCGACAGCTGGCGGTCCCGGTGGCTGGCGTAGCCGTAGGCGAACCGGCCCTTCACGCAGCTGTGGCCCTCATTGGCCTGTCCGTTCTTGGACGGCATCATCCGCACGACCTGGGTGTCGTCGCCCTCGCCCCTGACCTCCGCGCGGAACGAGCAGCCCACGCCGCAGTAGGCGCAGGTGGTCTCGACCGAGCGGGTGGGCATGCCGAGCTCGACGATCGAGTGCTCCTGCAGCGCCGACGTCGGGCAGGCCTGCACGCAGGCACCGCACGACACGCACTCGGACGAGAAGAAGTCGGTGCCGCCGGCGCTGATCTTGGAGTCGAAGCCGCGGCCCTCGACGGTGAGTGCGAACGTGCCCTGGATGTCGGCGCAGGCGCGCACGCACCGGGAGCAGACGATGCAGGAGGCGTCGTCGAAGGCGAAGTAGGGGTTGCTCGTGTCGACCGGCTGCGGGTGGGCCACCTGCTCGCGCGTCGCGGGCCGGCCGTAGCGCACCTCGGCGGAACCCACCGTCGTGGCCATGGCCTGGAGCTCGCAGTTGCCGCGAGCGCAGCCGTCGCAGTCCTCGGGGTGGTCGGAGAGGTAGAGCTCCATCACGTTGCGGCGGAGCTCGCGCACCGTGTCGGTCTGGGTGTTGACGACCATGCCGTCGGCGCACGGGGTGGTGCAGGAGGCCGGCACACCCTTGGCGCCGTCGACCTCGACCAGGCACATCCGGCACGAGCCGAAGGCCTGCAGGGAGTCGGTCGCGCACAGCTTCGGGATCGCGACGCCCGCCTCCGTGGCCGCGCGCAGGACCGACGTACCGACGGGGACGTCGACCTGGCGACCGTCGATGGTGACGGTCACGCGCTGCGAGGTTGTCTGGGCATCGCGGACCGCCGGGGTGCCGAAGTCGACCTCGGGATCCCAGATGCTCGGCTGGTCCCGCTGGTGGTCAAGGATGCTCATACGGGTGCTCCGCTCTGCTCGATCCCGTGGGGCTCGAAGTCCTCGGGGAAGTGCTTGATCGCGCTCTGGACCGGCATCGGCGTCAGCCCGCCCATCGCGCACAGTGACCCCTTGGTCATGGTGTCGCACAGGTCGTCCAGCAGCACCAGGTTGGCCGCGACGTCCTGGCCCGCGATGATCCGGTCCATGGCCTCCACGCCGCGGGTGGAGCCCACCCGGCACGGGGTGCACTTGCCGCACGACTCGATCGAGCAGAACTCCATCGCGAAGCGCGCCATCTGCGCCATGTCGACGGTCTCGTCGAAGACCACGATGCCGCCGTGTCCGAGCATCGCGCCGGTCTCGGCCAAGGCCTCGTAGTCCATGGGCACGTCGAAGCCGGCCTCGGGGACGTACGCGCCGAGCGGGCCCCCGACCTGTGCAGTCCGGACCGGCCGGCCGGACAGCGTCCCGCCGCCGTACCCCTCGACGAGCTCGCGCAGGCTCACACCGAAGGGCAGCTCGACGATGCCGCCCTGCTTGATGTTGCCGGCGAGCTGGAAGACCTGGGTGCCGCGGGAGCGGCCGGCGCCGAGCTCGGCGTACCTCTTCCAGCCAGGGCCGCCGTCGACTGAGCTTGACAGGATCATCGGCACGGCACAGAGGGTGAGCACGTTGTTGACGGCCGTCGGCCGGCCCCACAGCCCGCTGATGGCGGGGATCGGCGGCTTGGCACGGACCTCGCCGCGCTTGCCCTCGAGGCTGTCGAGCATCGAGGACTCCTCGCCGCAGATGTAGGCGCCCGCGCCGACGCGGACGTGGAGGTCGAAGGCGAGGCCGGAGCCGAGGACGTCCGCGCCCAGGTAGCCGTGGGTGTACGCCGCGTCGATCGCGCGCCGCAGGGCGGCGATGGCGTGCGGGTACTCCGAGCGCACGTAGACGTAGCCCTCGCTGGCCCCGACGGCGTGAGCCGTGATGGTCATGCCCTCGATCAGCGTGAAGGGATCGCCCTCGACGACCATCCGGTCCGCGAAGGTGCCGGAGTCACCCTCGTCGAAGTTGCAGGCCACGAACTTCAAGTCGGACGCCGTCTCCAGGACGGTCTTCCACTTGATGCCGGCCGGGAAGCCCGCGCCGCCGCGGCCGCGCAGCCCCGAGTCGGTGACCTCCTGGACCACCTCGGCAGAGGACAGGCTGAGTGCCCGTCGAAGGCCCGTCCAGCCGCCGTGCGCCTCGTAGTCCGTGATCGAGGCCGGGTCGACGATCCCGACCCGGGCGAAGCTCACGCGTCTCTGGGAGGTCAACCAGGGGTGCTGGTCGACCACCCCGATGTCGGCGGCGTTGCCGGCCAGCACGGCATCGACGTCGCCGGGAGCCACGTTGGCGTACCCCACCCGGCCCGCGTCGGTCTCGACCTCGACCAGCGGCTCGAGCCAGAGCATGCCCCGTGAGCCGTTGCGCACGACCTGCGCGCCGGCCGCCTCGACGGCGGCCGCCACGTCGTCCGCGCCGACCGAGACCGCGGCTGCATCACCGGGGACGAACACCCGGACGGTCGAAGCGGTCAACGCCATCCCTCCGTGAGCGCCTCGAGGCGTTCGGTCGACAACCGGCCGTGGAGGCGTCCGTCGAGGGTGCCCGACGGGCCGAGCGCGCAGTTGCCGAGGCAGAAGACCTCGGTCACCTCGACGTCGGCCGCCAAGCTGCCGGCCCGTGCCCGCGTCTCGTCGTACAACGCCTCGGCGCCGACGGACTGGCAGGCCTCCCCGCGACACAGGGCGACGGTGTGCGCTGCGGGCGGCTCGGTGCGGAAGTCGTGGTAGAAGCTGACGACGCCGTGCACCTCGGCGACCGAGAGGTTCAGCACGTCGGCGATCGCCTCGACGTCCTCGCGGGCGACGTGCCCGAGCTCGTCCATCACCGCGTGGAGGACCGGCATCAGGGGACCGCGCTCGGTGAGGTGCTGCGCAGCTATGGCGCGTACGAGCGTGACCCGGTCGGTCGTGGGCGCGGTCGTCATCAGGCAGCTCCGATGTGCGGTGGTAGCCATCCTAGTATGGCTACCACCGGAGTTCAGTCCGTCGACCGCGCCTTGTCGGGCGCTACACGAGGATCGACAGGCGTCAGCTCTTCAGCTCCTGGGCAAGCATGACGAGGATGCCGCTGGGACCTCGGAGATACGTGAGCTTGTACACGTCCCCAAAGGTCGCCACTCCACGAAGTGGGTGACAGCCGTGCCGCGCGGCGATCTCGAGGGCCTCGTCGATGT
>NZ_DASUTK010000162.1:0-36538 GCF_036374615.1 Nocardioides sp. | reverse complement strand
CCGGGTGGTGCCGAGGTCGGCGAGGCGCTCGGGGTCGACCTGCTCGACGTGCTCGAGGCGCAGCAGGCCGAGGGCAAGACCGGGGAGATCATCACGGTGCCCGTCCCCACAGGCATCGCCGGAAATCCCGCGCTGCGGTCGGTGCTGCTCGTGGGCGTCGGCTCGCAGTCGAGCACCGACCTCCGCCGCGCGGGCGCCGCTGTGGCGCGCGCCGTGGTCGACCGGCCGACCCTTGCCAGCTCAGTGGCCGCGGTGACCGGGGACGAGGGGCTCACCTCGTTCGTGGTCGGCCTGGCGCTGGGCTCGTTCGGGTTCACCCTGCGCTCGGCCGGTCCGGAGCACACACCCGTGGCCCGTGTGGTGCTCGCCGACACCGCCGAGGACGAACGTGCCGCTGCCGCCGTGCACCGCGGGATCGCGCTCGGTGGTGCCGGCTGGCGCTCCCGGATGCTCGCGACCGTGCCGTCCAACATCAAGAACCCGCCGTGGCTGGCCGACCAGGCCGACGAGCTCGCGACCGAGACCGGTCTGAAGGTGACGGTCTGGGACGAGCGCCGGCTCGCCAAGGACGGTTTCGGGGGCATCCTCGGCGTCGGACGGGCCTCGGCCACCCCGCCCCGGTTGATCCGGCTCGACTACGTCCCTCGCGGCGGCAGGAAGGCGCCGCTGGTGGCGCTGGTCGGCAAGGGGATCACCTTCGACACCGGGGGTCTGTCGATCAAGACCGGCGAGGGCATGGTCAACATGAAGCGCGACATGACCGGTGGTGCCGTCGTGATGTCGGTGCTGGCCGCATTGCGCGAGCTCGACTGCCCGGTCCGCGTGACAGGCCTGGTCTGCGCCGCCGAGAACGCCGTCGGGGGCAACGCGCTGCGACCTGGCGACGTGCTCCGCCACTTCGGCGGGCGCACGTCGGAGGTCACCAACACCGACGCGGAGGGACGGCTGGTGCTGGCCGACGGCCTGGCGTACGCCGTCGCCGAGCTCGACCCGGCAGTCGTCGTCGACGTCGCGACCCTGACCGGGACCATGCGGGTCGCGCTCGGGGAGCGGACGGGGGGCCTGTTCGCCAACGACGACACCCTCGCGGGCGCGTTGCGGGAGGCGGGCGACGCCTCCGGCGAGCCGCTGTGGCGGTTCCCGCTCGTCGAGGACTACGAGCAGCACATCTCCTCGACCATCGCCGACGCCAACAACGGTCCCAAGCACGCCGGTGCCATCTCGGCAGCCCTCTACCTGCAGCACTTCGTGGGTGACACCCCGTGGGCCCACCTCGACCTCGCCTCGGTCGGTGACTCGCCCGACGAGCACCACGAGTGGACGAAGGGCCCCACCGGGTTCGGGTCGCGGGTGCTGCTGAGCTGGCTGACCGGCCCCGATCCGCTGCGCGGCATCGGCCGATCCCGCCCTGGCGACGCGAGAGGATGACATGCGTGGGCTGACCGTGCGCTGGTCGCTGGAGGATGCGCCGCAGGACGTGGTCGAGCAGCTGGCGGCGTACGTCGAGGAGACCTCGCACGCGCGGTTCACCGACCACCCGGGACTACGGTTCAAGACCTGGCGGATCAAGCCTGGGCAGTGGTTCGAGGGCTGCTACGTGTTCGCCACCGACGAGGACCGCTCGGACTTCCAGCGCACGTTCAGCCAGGGTGCTGCCGAGTCGCCCGGCTCGCAGATCGTGGGGAGCTCCCCAGTCCTGGTCGAGGAGTGCGAGATCGTCGCGATCGCCGAAGGGCGCGAAGGGTTCCAGTCGGCGGCCCGGTACTGACCCGGCCGTCGGCCGTCACTCCCCGGCGTCGGGCGACCACACCTTCTTCGCCGCCAGCAGACCGTCTCCGACCGGCAGCAGCACCGACACCAGGTCGTCGTCCTCGGCGATCCGCTTCCCGAGCTCGCGGATGGTGACGGTCTGCTCGTCGCGCTGTGAGGCGTCGGCCACCCGGTCGTGCCACAGCGCGTTGTCGAACGCGACCACACCGCCGGGGCGGAGCAGGCGGAGCGCCTCGGTGAGGTACGCGTCGTACTCGGCCTTGTCGCCGTCGCAGAAGACCAGGTCGTAGTGACCGTCGGTGAGCCGCGGCAGCACGTCGAGCGCGGCTCCGGAGATGGTCCGGGCCCGCTGCGCCGGAATGCCGGCCTCGGCGAAGGACTCCTTGGCGAGCCGCTGGTGCTCCGCCTCGATGTCGACGGTGGTCAGGATGCCGTCGGAGCGCATGCCGCGCAGCAGCCAGACACCGGACACGCCGGTGCCGGTGCCGACCTCGACCACCGCCCGGGCCTCGAGCACCGACGCGAGGAACCGCAGCGCCGCACCGCCGCCGGCGCCGATCGGCGCGACGCCGACCTCCTTCGCCCGGGCACGGGCGTTGACGAGGACCTCGTCCTCGGCCACGAACGACTCGGCGTAGGACCAGCTGGCGGGCTTGAGTGGGGCCTGGTTCGAGGTGGTGTTCGACGTGGTGTTCGAGGCTGTGTTCGACGTGGAGATGGTGGCCTCCTGGGTCCGGCCGCGCGGTCGGTGGCGGTGGGCTTGCGGTGGACGGATCTGGGTGGATTCGACCCTACCGCGTGTGATCGGGAACACGCGGGGGCCGACGGTCGTTTGGGGGAACGAGAGCAGCCTCAGGTTCCTCTCAGCCCGACGCCCTAGCGTGAGAGAGGACGAACACTGAAACCCCGGAAGTCGAGTCCGCAGGCTGTTCGTGAGGAGGGGCCGATGACGACCAACGAGGTCCCCACCTGGGACGAGATCGTCGAGCGTCACTCCGACCGCGTCTACCGACTCGCGTACCGGCTGACGGGCAACCGGCACGACGCCGAGGACCTTACGCAGGAAGTGTTCGTGCGGGTGTTCCGCAGCCTCCACACCTACACGCCGGGCACGTTCGAGGGGTGGCTCCACCGGATCACCACCAACCTCTTCCTCGACCAGGCCCGCCGCAAGCAGCGGATCCGGTTCGACGCCCTGTCCGACGAGCGTGCCAGCACTCTGCGCAGCGCGGGACCGGCTCCGGACCTCGCGATCGCCGACCAGATGTTCGACGACGACGTGGAGCGCGCCTTGGCGACCCTTCCGCCCGACTTCCGCGCCGCCGTGGTGCTGTGCGACGTCGAGGGCCTGTCGTACGACGAGATCGCCGACATCCTCGGCGCCAAGCTCGGCACGGTGCGCTCCCGGATCCACCGCGGACGGGCGATGCTGCGCCGTGCGCTGCCGCACCGCGAGCCCGAGCCCGGGCGCGAGCGCTACTCCGGCCCCGTGGTGGCCCCGGAGGCCGCGCTGTGATCGGACACCTCGGACCTCGGGTGAGCGCGCTGCTCGACGGCCAGCTCCCACCGGACGAGGCCGAACGGGCCTGGGCGCACGTGCATGCCTGCCATGCCTGCCGCGACGCGGTCGAGCGTGAGGGTTGGGTCAAGACCCGGCTGGCCGGGCTGTCCGCCGACGTCGACCGCGCCCCGGCGCACCTCAAGGGCTCACTGCTCTCTCCCGCTCCGTTCCCGACCGCCTCGGCGCCGAGCCAGCGGTCACGTCGCGCCGGCATGATCGCGATCGGCGGGTCCGCGGCCGGGGTCGCCGTGCTCGGCGTGCTGGCGCTCGGCATCACAGCCAACACCCCAGCACCCGAGCGGAGGGCGCCGGTCACGAACTTCGGTGGTACCGACGCTCCTCGCCCGCTACCGTCCCGCATCCCCGGGTCGGTGCTGGAGCCGTCCTCGACCACCTCCCGGTAGCACGGTTGGCCCGTGAGGGGACAATGAGCGGGTGACCGACCACGACGAGCGCCCGGAGCACGGCGCGGACGAGGGCACCGAGCCCACGCAGCCGATCCGGCCGTCGGTCGGCGACTCCTGGCAGCCGCCGGTCAACCAGCCGCCTCCGGGACACTGGCACACGCCGCCACCCCTCACGCGACCGATGACACCGCCGGCGCCGACGTACCTCTCGCCGTACCCGGCGGCCCAGCCACCCGCGCCACCGCGCGGACGCGTCTCCCACTGGTTGTGGCCGGCTGTCGCCGGCCTCGCGCTCATGGTCGGCGTGGTCGGCGGAGCCGTGGGGGCCGCGCTGCTCGACTCCGTTGCGGACCGCGAGCCCACGGGCGGGGTGTCCGAGGGACTCCAGGGTGTCGACCTGGAGACGTCCCCGCCGCTCGCCGGCGGGAACCGGTCCGTGGTCCGCGTGGCCGACCGGCTGCTGCCCAGCACCGTGCAGATCGTCGCCGAGTTCGACAACACCGAAGGCGGTGCCACCGGCAGCGGGTTCGTGCTCGACCGGCAGGGCCACATCGTCACCAACAACCACGTCGTCGAGTCAGCGGCCGAGGGCGAGGGGCCGATCGAGATCGTCGACCAGGAGGGCAACCGGTACGACGCCGAGGTGGTCGGCCGCAGCCCGGTGTACGACCTCGCCGTCCTCTACTCGCGAGAGGCGGCAGCGCTTCCACCGGCCGCGCTCGGGTCCAGCATCGAGCTCAGTGTCGGCGAACCCGTCGTCGCCTTCGGCTCGCCGCTCGGTCTCAGCTCGACCGTCACCTCGGGCATCGTCAGCGCGCTCAACCGGCCGGTCACGACGGGCGAGTCGGGCTCGGACCCGTCCTACATCAACGCCGTCCAGACCGATGCCGCCATCAACCCCGGCAACTCCGGTGGACCGCTGGTGAACCTCCGCGGACTGGTGGTCGGCGTCAACAGTGCGATCGCCACGACCGGGAGCGGTCTGGGTGGCGACCGCGGCAACATCGGGGTGGGGTTCGCGATCCCGATCGAGCAGGTCCGCATCACCGCTGACCAGATCCTGAAGACCGGGGAGGCGCGGTACCCGGTGATCGGCGCCAAGGTGAAGACCGGCGGGTCCGGCGACGGTGCCGGCGCCCGGATCGACTCGGTGATGCCCGACACGCCGGCCGCGGCCAGCGGTCTCGAGGAGGGTGACGTGGTCACCGAGGTCAACGGCGAGCGCGTGACCGACGGGATCTCGCTGATCGTCGCGATCCGGACCTACCGACCGGGGGAGACCATCGAGTTCACGGTCGTGCGGGGCGGCGACGAGCAGGTCGTGTCCATCACGCTCGGCGCCGAGGTCGGCTGACGTCGAGTCGTGCCCGTGCGGCGCGAGTCGGGGCACGACTCAGCGGGGGTCGTCGGCCTCGGCCTCGACGAAGGGGTGCTGGTCGACGTAGTCGCGGGTCTCGTCGTACATGCGCTTGATGTACGCCTCGAGCTGCTCTGCCTCCACCCGCCACTGACCGCGACCGCCGATCTTGATCGCCGGCAGGTCGCCGCGACGCACCAGCGCGTAGACCTGCGCGCTGGAGGTGTTGAGCACCTCGGCCACGTCGGCCAGGGTCAGGAAGCGGGGCATGCCGGGCATGGCGCCATCGGCCCATCCCGCGCGGCCCGGTCGGTACGCCGACCCGCGGGCCCTGTGGAGAACCCGCTTCCCGACTGCGACGTACCGGTCCATGATGGGCCGGTGACGAGTCTCGGGGACCCTGCACCGTCAGCTGCGCCCTCCGCCGGGCCACCGGCCGCCGCCCGCGCCACCAGACCCGGCTGGCGCGATCCACGGCTCTGGATCGGAGTCGCGCTCGTCGCGGTCTCGGTGGTCGCCGGATCCCGGCTGCTCGCCGCGGCCGACGACACCGTGACCGTGTGGGCTGCCGCGGTCGACCTGGCCGGCGGCGCGCAGCTCAGCTCGGGAGACTTGGAAGCGCGGCGGGTGCGGTTCGCCGACGCCACCGACCTCGACCGCTACTACGCGGCCGACGACCCGCTGCCGGCCGACGCCCGGCTGGTGCGCGGCGTGGGTCGCGGTGAGCTGCTGCCCCGTGCCGCAGTGGGTACGTCGGCTGACGCGGACGTCCTGGAGCTGCCGATCGCAGTCGACCTCGTGCCCGACAGCGTCGGCTCCGGCTCGGTCGTCAACGTGTACGTCCGCGACTCGGTCCGGTGTCCCGACTGCGCGGGCGCCGCTCTGGAGTCGGTGACGGTGGTGGACGCTCCCGCCGCCGACGAGCTCACCGGCGTCCGCCAGCTGGTGCTGGCGGTCGAGCCGCGCGAGGCCGAGAGCTGGTTCGCGCTGCTGGCCACGCTCGAGACCCCGGTCGTCACGGTCGTGGGGGGTTGACCGTGGTCGTCGTCCTGGTGCTCGCGGCGGGCGCGACCTGGGAGTCGCGAGCGCTCACCGGACTCTCCGAGCGCGATGACGTGGTGGTCCTCAAGCGCTGCGTCGACGTCGGCGACCTGCTCGCCACCGCGACCGCGGGTCAGGCCGATGTGGCCCTGGTCGCGCTGGATGCCCCCGGGCTCGACCGCGATGCCGTCGACCACCTGCGCGGCCACGGCGTCCGGCCGGTCGCGGTGCTGCCCGCCGGGCCCGATCTCGAGGCGGCCTCCTTGCGCGCCACGCGGATCGGGGTCCGGGCGGTGGTGGCCGACGACGAGCTCGCCGTGCTGCCCGAGGTCGTCGCGGCCGGAGAGGAGCCGGAGCCCACGGTGGCGCGCGAGACCGAGGATCGGACCCCCGACCCACGGCAGCCGGGGCGGGTGGTGGCGGTCTGGGGACCGGCCGGCGCACCCGGGCGTACGACGCTCGCGACCGGCCTGGCCGCCGAGCTCGGCCGTACCCACCGCACCATCCTGGTCGACGCCGACCCCTATGGCGGCGCAGTCGCGCAGCAGCTCGGCATCGTCGACGAGGTGTCAGGCCTGCTGGCGGCGACGCGGGTGGCGGCGACCGGCCAGCTCCCGGAGCGGTTCGGCTCGGTGCAACGGTCCCTCGACCACCGACTCAGCGTCGTGACCGGACTGCCGCGGCCCGACCGGTGGGTGGAGGTCCGCGACGGCGTCGTCGAGCACCTGCTGGAGGTCGCCGCCGGGCACGGGCACGTGGTGGTCGACACCGGCTTCTGCCTGGAGCCCGAACCGGCGTCGGACGCCGGCCGAGCCGGGCGGAACACGATGACCCTGGCCGCACTCCGCGTCGCCGACGACGTCGTCGTGGTCGGGAGCGCTGACCCGGTAGGCCTGTCACGGCTGGCGCGCGGACTGGTCGAGCTGGCCGAGACGACCGGCCGCACCGATCCCCACGTCGTGGTGAACCGGATGCGACCCACGCTGGGCTGGGCCGAACCGGACATCGCCGGCATGCTGCGCAGCGCCGCCCGGGTCGCGGCGATCCACTTCCTCCCCGACGACCGGACGGCCGTCGACCGGGCGCTCGTCGCTGGTCGCTCGCTGGTGGAGATCGGCGACTCCGCGGTCGGGCGCGCCGTGGCGGGCGTGGCGGCCGCGGTCCTGACGCAGCCGGTTCAGCCGGCTCAGGCAGCGAACAGCAGGTAGAGGCCGCCGACCGTGAACGAGATCATCGCGAACAGCATCGGCAGCTGACCGGTCACCTGGTGGCGCCGCGGCAGCACGGCGACCGCCCGGTCGTGCGCCGCGATCACGCCCAGGACGTGGCCGACCACCACGGCGAGCACCTTGACCGAGGCGAGCAGCGTCTGGTGGTAGCCGAACCAGCTGATCCGGTCCAGGTCCGCGGTGCCCAGCCAGTCCGAGCCTCGGCCGAGCGGGTCGCTGGCGTAGATCAGGGTGTCCCAGCCGACCTCGATCAGGTAGTTCAGGTAGTGGGCGACGATGTAGCCGACGATGATCGGCACGACCGAGTGTGCGAACTGGGCCGGCAGGTCGCGCCGGCGGAGGCCTTCGCCGACCCCGGTCGCGGCGCTGCCGACGGTGAGGATCACTGCGACGCCGACGCAGAAGGCGGTCAGCGCCAGCAGGTTCATCGTCGAGATCTTCAGCGGGCCACCGTCGGTGTAGTTGATCCACGTCAACGAGCTGCGGAACGAGTCGAACGCCGTGCTGCCGAACAGCACGGACACCACGGCGACCAGACCCGCTCGGGGCGTGACCGTGGCGAGGTTGGCCAGCGGGCTGCGCACCACCAGTGCGTCATCCTGGCGCGCCCAGATGGAGAGCTTGGCGCACAGGGAGGAGTAGACCTCGAACGGGTCGGCCCTGTCGTAGAACCCGCTGCCGAAGAGCGCTCCTCCGATCAGCATCGCCGCCAGGTAGACCGCCACCCACAACCGGACCGGTCCGAGCTCGGTGGAGTAGGGGTAGACGAGCTCCATCCAGACGAACGCGAACAGCCCGAGCGCGGCTGGCCAGTAGCCGAGCCGTGCCGGATAGTCGTAGATGCCGCGGTCAGGGTCGCTGCCGGAGAGCTTCGCGAACAGCGAGTTGATGGTGCGGACCGGGCTGATCGCGCGCCATACCGGGCCGAGCAGCACGGACGCGGGGACGAGCCCGACCCACCACCAGACGTAGAACATGCCGAAGGCGGGATTGGTCAGCAGGTTCGGGCCGAACACCGCCGCCAGCCCGAACCAGCCGAGCCCCGCGAGGCCGATGGCGCGCAGGACCACGTGGAACGCACGGTGGTCGACCAGCCGTTGCAGGCCGGCCGGGGCGGGCTGGCCGCCAGGGTCCGGGTCGTACCTCGGCGTACGCCACGCGACGGCGAGGACGGTGAAGGAGACCACCAGGGCGGCCACCGCACCGGCGATGGCGAGCTGAGGCGGGACGGGCAGGTCGGCCGGTCCGCCCAGGCCGTGGGCGGACGTCAACCCGTCGCCCACGTCAGCGCACTTCGAGCTGGAGCACGAGCGCCTCGGGCTCGTGCCGCTCCACCTCGACGACGCCGGGCCGGTCGATCGTCAGCGGCACGGTGGTCGTCCCGGCGTCGTAGGCCAGGCTCTGCTCCGGGTCGGAGTGCACGTGCAGCTCCCCGGGGGCGTCGGAGGTGATGACCAGCTCGACGGTCTCACCTGCGTCGACCTGGACCCGCTCCACCGGCGGTGCCTGGTCCCCCTCGAACGTGATCCGGATCTGCTGCGAGCCGTCGTGCGACGCCGTCGACGTCGGGTCCGCGGGCTGGCTGGCCTCGGGCTGGCTGGCCTCGGGCTGGCCGGCCTCGGGCTCGTCGGAGCCGCAGCCGACCAGGCCGGCAGCCAGGATCAGGGCACTCGCCAGCAGGGCGATGCGTCGCACGTCGGGGTTCCTCTCCGTGGGAAGCTCTGGACAACTCGGGACGGGTCGTCCTGTGCGGACGCGTCCTCTGCCAGAATCCCACGAAAGACAACCCGGGAGCGGGAAGGGGTCGGCGATGAGCGATCGGCTGCGACCGCGCGACCTCGCGATCCTGGGCCTGGAGTCGCCGACGTCGCCGATGCACAACGCGACCGTCGAGGTGTTCGACCCGGCCGGCTCCGGGTTCGACCACGAGCGGCTGCTCGAGCTGATCGCCGACCGGATCTCGTTCGTCCCGCGCTACCGGCAGCGGCTGCAGACCGTGCCGGGCCGGCTGGCGAACCCGTTGTGGCTCGACGACCCCCACTTCGAGCTCGCCTACCACGTGCGCCGCTCGGCGCTCCCGCGTCCGGGCACGATGGACCAGCTGCGTGAGCTGGTCTCCCGGATCGTGTCTCGACCACTGGACCGCGACCGACCGTTGTGGGAGGTCTACTTCGTCGAGGGGCTCGCCGACGGCCGGGTCGCGGTGCTGTCGAAGTCGCACCTCGCGATGGTCGACGGTGTCGAGACCGTCGAGCTGGGCCAGGTCATGCTCGACACCAGCTCCGACGCGAGAACCCTGGGTCGCGACGACTGGCGTCCCAGTCGGCCACCGTCCCCGCTGGGTCTGGTCCTCACCGCCCTCGACGACGTCGTCCACGACCCGCGGCTCGTGCTCGACACCGTCCGCGGCAATGCCGCGGGCGTCTGGCGAAGTGCCGGCGCAGTCACCGCGCGGGCGGGTCGGGTGGCCGAGGCCCTGGCCAACCGACGCCCGGCACCGGTCAGCCCGATCGCGGGGGAGCTGTCGAGGCAGCGGCGCGTGGTCACGGTCCGCACCGACCTCGCGGACTACCGCACCATCCGGGAGGCGCACGGCGGAACCGTCAACGACGTCATCCTGGCGACGGTCGCCGGTGCCTTGCGCGGCTGGCTGATGACCCGCGCGGAGTCGCTCGGAGGAGTGCGGCGGATCCGGGCGGTCGTGCCGGTCTCGGTGATCGACGAGGACCTCGAGGCGACCTCCCTCGGCACCCAGATCGCCGCTCACTGGGTCGAGCTCCCGGTGGGCGAGCCGTCCGCCGTCGTACGGCTCCACCAGGTGTCGTACTCCTTCCAGGCCCACAAGGAGGCCGGTCGCGGCGTGGCCGCCAACCGGCTGGCCGGCATCGCGGGGTTCGCGCCGGCGACGTTCCACGCGATCGGCTCGCGGGTCGCCGCCGAGGAGCTGGGCCGCGGCTCGCAGCTCAACGTCACCAACGTTCCCGGCCCGCAGTCCCCGCTGCACGCCGCGGGGGCGCGAATGCTCGAGACCTATCCGGTCCACCCGCTGCAGCCCGGCCACGCCCTGGCGATCGGCGTCACGTCGTACGACGGCTCGGTGTTCTACGGCATCACCGCCGACCGGGACCTGCTCCCGGACGCCGACGTCCTCGGCCAGTGCGTCACCGAGGCACTCGCCGAGCTGCTCGACACCGCGTCGGGGGCGCGGCCCCGGGTGCCGCGCGGGCGCAGGAAGACCTCACGGAAGTCGTGACCGTGCGCTCCTACGTGCCGGCCACGCTCGATCGGCTCCGTCGTCTGGTCGACGAGGGCAGACTCGCGTCCGACGTCGAGAGGTTCGAGCCCGAGGGCGAGGATGAGGAGTCGGAGTACGCCGCGCTGATGGCCGCAGCCGACGCAGCTGCTGCGCTGCTCGGCGGGCCCGGTCGTCGCGTGGTCGTCGTGGCCGAGGTCGACGCAGCCGAGGCGCCGGTGACGCTGCGCGACGTCGTGGCGGTCCACTGCGACGTCGCCGATCGGCCGGCCGACGCCGACCCCGACGAGGACCTCGCGTGGTTCGCCACCCAGGAGATCGAGCAGCTGCTCGCCGACTAAGGTCCTGGTTTCGACGCGCCGTCGCGGCCTCGCAGGCTCGGCCGCGGGCTTGCTCAACCGGCCTCCCCACGCCGTGCACTCCTTCGTCGTGCCCGGCTAGGGTCGGCCCATGGACGCCATCACCACCCCGCCGGCTCCGGTGAACGAGCCGAACCTGACCTACGCACCCGGCACGCCCGAGCGGGATGCACTCGTCGCCGAGCTCGACCGCCAGGAGCGCCGCCAGCCCACGCTCCGAGCCGTCATCAACGGTCGGCGTCGCAGCGGTGGTGGTGCCGAGATGAAGGTCGTCCAGCCTCACGACCACCAGCACGTGCTGGCGACGTTCAAGAACTCGACGACCAAGGACGCCGAGGCGGCGGTGAAGGCCGCACTCGCGGCCGCGCCGATGTGGCGGGCGATGCCGTTCGACGAGCGGTGCGCGATCCTGCTGAAGGCGGCCGACCTGCTGGCCGGGCCCTGGCGGCAACGGGTCAACGCCGCCACCATGCTCGGTCAGTCCAAGACCGCGTTCCAGGCCGAGATCGACGCCGCCTGCGAGCTGATCGACTTCTGGCGGTTCAACGTCCACTACGCCAAGCAGCTGATCGCCGAGCAGCCGATCGCGAACAGCCGCGGCGTGTGGAACCGCACGGACCACCGACCGCTGGAGGGGTTCGTCTACGCGATCACCCCGTTCAACTTCACGGCCATCGCCGGCAACCTGCCGACCGCACCCGCGCTCATGGGCAACACCGTGATCTGGAAGCCTTCCCCGACGCAGCAGCTGGCCGCCTCTCTCACCATGGAGCTGCTCGAGGAGGCGGGCATGCCGCCGGGCGTGATCAACATGCTCCCGGGCGACGGCCTCGACGTCTCGAAGGTGACGCTCGCCCATCCCGACCTCGCCGGCATCCACTTCACCGGTTCGACGCCGACGTTCCAGCACCTCTGGCGGACCGTCGGCGAGAACATCTCCGGCTACCGCTCCTACCCGCGGATCGTGGGCGAGACCGGCGGCAAGGACTTCATCGTCGCCCACCCGAGCGCCGACCCTGACGTGCTCCGCACAGCGATGATCCGTGGCGCGTTCGAGTTCCAGGGCCAGAAGTGCTCCGCGGCCTCGCGCGCCTACGTCGCGAAGTCGGTCTGGGCGAAGGTCCGGGACCAGCTGGTGGCCGAGACGGAGTCGATCGCCGTGGGTGACGTCACCGACTTCCACAACTTCATGGGGGCGGTGATCGACGACCGCGCGTTCGCCAAGCACAAGCGCGCGCTCGGCCGGGTGCGCGCCAACCGGCACCTCACGACGATCGCCGGCGGCCAGCTGAACGACTCGGTCGGCTACTTCGTGCGACCGACGATCGTGCAGTCGACCGACCCGACCGACCAGATGTTCCGTGACGAGTACTTCGGCCCGATCCTGGCAGTCCACGTGTACGACGACGCCCGCTTCGAGAGCGTGGTCCGGCAGATGGAGTCGTTCGCGCCGTACGCGCTCACCGGTGCCGTCATCGCGCAGGACCGGCAGGCCATCGCCTGGACCCGTGAGGAGCTGCGGTTCGCCGCCGGCAACTTCTACATCAACGACAAGCCCACGGGGGCGGTCGTGGGTCAGCAGCCGTTCGGCGGTGCCCGGGCGTCCGGCACCAACGACAAGGCGGGCGCCCTGCAGAACCTGCAGCGCTGGACCAGCGCCCGGTCGATCAAGGAGACGTTCGACCCGCCGACCGACTACCGCTACCCGTACATGGGCTGATGGTGGCCGTGTGGGTGCTCGCGGTGCTGGTGCTCCACCACCTCGGGCCGCTGCACGCGCAGGAGAAGGTGCTGACCTACGTCGTGGCGATCGCGCCGTTCGTGCTACTGGGGCTGGTGGTCTGGCGCCGGCACCGGCAGGACTCGGTCAGCGACCCGGTCGAGGACGACGCCGCTCTCTGACCTCGCGTCAGCGGCCGGCCAGCCACTCGCGGCCGACCGCGTTCTCCGCCTCGAGCGCCTTCACGATCAGGTCGGCGATCAGGCCCTCCAGCTTTCCGCCGACCAGCGGGATCGACACCTTGACCGTGAGGTCGACGGTCTCGGTCGTGGTGCCGCCGGCCTCCGCCAGCGAGACGGTGCCGCGCATGTCACCGGGCTTGCCCGGGATGGTCAGCTCGATCACGCCGCGGTCCTGACCGGACCAGCGCTCCTCCTGGACGATCTCGATCTCGTCGCCGACGAACTTGGCGGCGAACGACGGGATGCCGCGGGCGGCTTGCACCCGGTCGACCCGAGCTCGCATCCCGTCACCGTCGGGCTCGATCGTGACCGAGGAGCGCAGCACGCGCTGGTAGTCGCACACCTGCTGCCGGAACGCCGGGTCGCGCAACATCGCGGCGACCTCCGGCAGCGGCGCGTCGTAGCTCAGCTCGTGCCGGATCTGCTTGGACATGCGGCACATCATGGCAGCAGGACGAGGAGTCTCGTCGGCCAGATGGCGTTCGCCGCACCCACGTTGAAGGGGCAGGCCCGGGAGTCCTAGGGTCAGTCTCGTGGCCATCACGCTCGACGATGAGAAGTCCGCCCGGTTGGAGCAAGCAGCGGAGCAGCAGGATGGCCCCGTCGGCGCCGCGTCACTGATCCGTACCTACTACCGCAACGTCGCGGCCGAGGACGTCTGCGAGCGCGGGCCACACGACTTGTACGGCGCGCTCGCGTCCCACCTCGAGCTCGCCCGCAACCGGCCGCAGGGAACCGCCCGGGTCCGGGTGGTCACGCCCGGCGAGGACGAGGGCTGGTCGGCCGCGGGCTACAGCACGGTGCAGGTCGTCACCGACGACATGCCGTTCCTCGTCGACTCGTTGACCATGGAGCTCGCGAACCAGAACCGTGACGTCCGGGTGGTGATCCACCCGCAGATGGACGTGGTGCGCGACATCACCGGCGAGCTGAAGAGCGTCGACGGGGTCGACGACGGCTCGGTCGCGCCCCCCGAGGGCGCCATCCGGGAGTCCTGGATGCAGATCGAGATCACGCGGGTGCGTGACGAGGAGGATGCGGTCCGGCTGGCGGAGGCCCTCCAGCGGGTGCTCTCGGACGTCCGGGACGCTGTCGAGGACTGGCCCAAGATGCACGCGATGGCACTCGCCATCGTCGACGAGCTCGACCAGCAGCGGCCGCCACTGCCGAACGGGGAGGTGGCGCAAGGTCAGGACCTGCTCCGCTGGTTGGCCGACGACCACTTCACGTTCCTCGGCTACCGCGAGTACCGGCTCGAGACCGAGGGAGAGGACGACGTGCTGCGGGCGCTGCCGGGTTCGGGGCTCGGCATCCTGCGCTTCGACCAGGACATGTCCTCGTCGTTCGGGAAGCTGCCCGCGGCTGTCAAGGCGAAGGCTCGCGAGAAGACCCTCCTTGTGCTGGCGAAGGCGAACTCCCGGGCGACCGTCCACCGGCCGGCGTACCTCGACTACGTCGGCATCAAGACGTTCGACCAGTCCGGTGAGGTGACGGGGGAGCGGCGCTTCCTCGGGCTGTTCTCCAGCGCGGCGTACACCGAGTCGGTGATGCGGATCCCGATGCTGCGCGAGAAGGCGCGTGAGGTCCTCAAGCGCGCCGGGTTCGACCCCCGGAGCCACGCCGGCAAGGCGTTGATGGACACCCTGGAGAACTTCCCACGCGACGAGCTGTTCCACACCCCGCTCGAGGAGCTCGCTCCCACTGCCGTTGCGGTGATGCACGCCAGGGAGCGACGGCAGGTCAAGATCTTCATCCGCAAGGACACCTACGGCCGCTACGTCAGCGCGCTGGTCTACCTGCCGCGAGACCGGTACAACACCGCCGTCCGCGAGCGCTTCTCGCGGATCCTCCAGGAGCAGCTCGGCGGGGAGTCGATCGAGTTCTCCGTGCGGATGGGGGAGTCGGCCACCGCCAACGTCCACTTCGTGGTGCACCCGCCGCAGGGCGAGCGGATCCGGGAGGTCGACACCGTCGAGATCGAGCGGCTGCTCGCCGAGGCGTCCCGCTCCTGGCGTGACGACTTCGCAGCGGCGGCGATGGCCGAGTACGGCCCCGACGAGGGCGCACGGTTGGCGCGGACGTACGCCGAGTCGTTCCCCGAGGCCTACAAGGAGGACTTCGCCCCGGCCATCGGAGCCGCGGACCTCGGGATCCTCGACTCGCTCGGTGACGAGGGGATCGACCTGCGGCTGTACAACCGTGACGGCGCGGATCGTGGCGAGGGCCGGCTCAAGGTGTTCCGCACCGGGGCGCCGCTGTCGCTCTCGCACGTGCTGCCGATGTTGTCCTCCATGGGCGTCGAGGTCGTCGACGAGCGCCCCTACGCGCTGACCGGGCTCGACCGCCCGGCGTACATCTACGAGTTCGGGCTGCGCTACGACCGTCCCGCCGTGCACGACTCGCCCGACCGGTTCCAGGAGGCCCTACGGGCGGTCTGGGACGGCTACAACGAGATCGACGGCTTCAACCGGCTGGTGCTCGGCGCCGGTCTGACCTGGCGGCAAGCCACGGTGCTGCGCGCGTACGCCAAGTACATGCGGCAGGGCAACAGCCCCTTCGCGCAGGACTACATCGAGGGCGCGCTGGTCGGCAACGTCGACATCACCCGCCTCCTGGTGCAGCTGTTCGAGGCGCGGTTCTCGCCCGGTCGCGAGCACCTCGCCGCCGACGCGGAGGCCCGGGTGGCGAAGATGGAGGATCTCGAGGAGCGGCTGGCCCGCGCGCTGGACGACGTGGTCAGCCTCGACCACGACCGGATCCTCCGCTCGTACCGGACGCACATCAGGGCCACGCTGCGCACCAACTACTTCCAGCGCGACGCCGACGGCGGTCTGCGCACCTACATCTCGTTCAAGCTGGAGCCGTCGGCCATCCCCGACCTCCCCGAGCCGCGGCCGTCGTTCGAGATCTTCGTGTACTCGCCGCGGGTCGAGGGCGTGCACCTGCGGTACGGCGCGGTCGCACGAGGGGGCCTGCGCTGGTCCGACCGTCGCGACGACTTCCGCACCGAGGTGCTCGGGCTGGTGAAGGCACAGATGGTCAAGAACACCGTGATCGTGCCGGTGGGGGCGAAGGGCGGCTTCTTCTGCAAGCAGCTGCCCGACTCAAGCGATCGCGATGCCTGGCTGGCGGAGGGAATCGCCTGCTACACGACGTTCATCTCGGGTCTGCTGGACATCACCGACAACCTGGTCGAGGGCGAGAACGTCCCGCCTCGTGACGTGGTCCGGCACGACGGCGACGACAGCTACCTCGTCGTCGCGGCCGACAAAGGCACCGCGACGTTCTCCGACATCGCGAACGGCGTGGCCAAGGACTACGGCTTCTGGCTGGGTGACGCGTTCGCCTCCGGCGGCTCGGTCGGCTACGACCACAAGGCGATGGGCATCACCGCCCGGGGCGCGTGGGTGTCGGTGCAGCGGCACTTCCGGGAGCGCGGGATCGACTGCCAGACAGAGGACTTCACGGCAGTCGGCATCGGCGACATGTCGGGCGACGTTTTCGGCAACGGGCTGTTGTGCTCGGAGCACACGCGGCTGGTCGCGGCGTTCGACCACCGCGACATCTTCGTCGACCCGAACCCGGACGCGGCGACCTCGTACGCCGAGCGGAAGCGGCTCTTCGAGCTGCCGCGCTCCAGCTGGCAGGACTACGACAAGGACCTGATCTCCGAGGGCGGCGGGGTGTTCTCGCGTGCGATGAAATCGATCCCGCTGAACGCGCAGACGCGCGCGGCACTCGGGATCGACGACGACGTCACCGCGATGACACCGGCAGAGCTGATGAAGGCCATCCTCCAGGCACCGGTCGACCTGCTGTGGAACGGCGGCATCGGCACGTACGTGAAGTCGTCCGACGAGACCCACGCCGACGCCGGTGACAAGGCCAACGACGTGATCCGCGTCAACGGCCGCGACCTGCGGGCCAAGTGCGTGGGTGAGGGCGGCAATCTCGGCTTCACCCAGCTCGGGCGGATCGAGTACGCCCAGAACGGCGGCCGGATCAACACCGACTTCATCGACAACTCCGCCGGTGTCGACACCTCCGATCACGAGGTGAACATCAAGATCCTGCTCGACCGGATCGTGCGTGACGGCCACCTCACCGAGGAGCGGCGCAACGCGCTGCTGGCGGAGATGACCGACGAGGTCGCCGAGCTGGTGCTGCGTGACAACTACGAGCAGAACCTCGCGCTGGCCAATGCGGTCGCGCACGCGCCGTCGCTGCTCCACGTCCACGAGGACTGGATGAAGAAGCTGGAGCGGATGGGCGTGCTCAACCGCGAGCTCGAAGCCCTGCCCACCTCGCGGCAGGTACGACGGCGTCTGGAGCAGGGCGGAGAGCTGAGTGTGCCGGAGCTCTGCGTCCTGATGTCGTGGACCAAGATCGTGCTGGCCGACGAGCTGCTCGCCTCGGACCTCCCCGACGACCCGTACCTCGACGTGGACCTGCGGGCCTACTTCCCGCAGCCGATGCAGGAGAACTTCACCCAGCAGCTGCGCGAGCACCCGCTGCGGCGCCAGATCATCGTGACCCAGGTGGTGAACGACCTCGTGAACGGCGCGGGCATGACGTTCGTGCCGCGGTTGTCCGGCGAGACCGGGGCGAGCGCCGCCGAGCTGACCCGCGCCAACTTCGTCGCGCGCGAGATCTTCGGCTCACTGGAGCTACGACGTGAGCTCATGACCTGGGACAACAAGCTCGACGCGCAAGTGCAGACCCGGATGCGGATCCAGATGCGCACGCTGGTCGAGCGAGCCTCGCGGTGGCTGGTCACCAACCGCCGCCCGCCGCTCGACAGCCAGGCCACCGTCGACCACTTCCGCGGCCCGGTGCAGGCGCTGATGGCGCAGCTGCCCGAGCTGATGACCGGACGTGAGCGCGAGGACCTCGTGGCCCGCCGCGACGCACTCATGCAGAAGAACGTCCCCGATGACCTCGCCACCCGGGTGGCCGTCCTCGACCCGGCGTACAGCCTGTTGGGCGTCGTCGACAACGCGTTGCGCGCCGGTCTCGACCCGGCGGACGTCACCCGCGTCCACTTCGCGCTCGCCGAGCGGCTCGGGCTGCCGATGCTGGTGCGCCGGATCTTCGCCTTGCCGCGCGACGACCGGTGGCAGACGATGGCGCGCGCCGCGCTGCGCGACGACCTCTACGGCGTGCACACCCAGCTCACCGCCCAGGTGCTCGACAAGACCTCGCCCGGCGAGCCGGCCGCGGCGCGGATCGCGAGCTGGGAGGAGACCGACCAGGTCGCCGTCAGTCGCGCCACCGCAACGCTGGAGGAGATCTGCCGCGACGAGTCGGCGGACCTGGCGCGGATGTCGGTCGGCCTGCGAGTCGTGCGCACCCTGCTGGGGTAGGCCTCACCGTCGCTGTCCGGGTGGGCCGAACCAGCGGGTGAGTGCGTCCGCCAGCCCGGCGTCGGTACCCTCACCCACCCACACGACGTGGCCGTCGGGCCGGATCAGCACGGCCGTCGGCGCTGCGACGTTGCCGAGCACCGGAAGCTCCCAGGCGCCACCGAACTCGGCATCGACCAGCTGCACCCGATCCGCCCACGGCGCGATGTCGAGCCCACCGGGTACGTCGAGGTTCAGCAGGACCGGCCGAGCCTGGTGCAGCAGGGTGAAGACCCGACGCGGCCCGTCCTCGGTGACCACGTCGAGATCGGGCATGCGACGACCGTGCAGCGGGTGGCCCTCGCCGAGCTCGTAGTGGATGTCCAGCCCGGACATCATCGCGGCGTACCGCCTGCGCGGCTCGTCCATCGTCAGCAGGTCGGCGACGGTGTCGCGCACCGCATCGAGGCGGGCGTCACCGGGGCGGGTGAGCGCGACCTGCGCCATGGTGTTGCGCAGCACGCGGGCAGCGACGGGGTGACGTTCGTCGTGATAGGTGTCGAGCAGGCTGTCCGGCGAGACCCCTTTGACCACCTGCGCCAGCTTCCAGCCCAGGTTCACCGCGTCCTGTACGCCGGTGTTGAGCCCCTGTCCACCCACGGGGGAGTGCACGTGTGCGGCGTCGCCGGCCAGCAGCACCCGTGACTCCCGGTACGTCGCGGCCTGACGCGTCGTGTCGGTGAACCGGGAGATCCAGGTGGGGCTGTGGATCCCGAAGTCGGCCCCGTACACGCCGACGAGCGCCTCTCTCACGTCGTCCAGGGTGGGTTCGGTCGTCGCCCCGACCTGCTGCTCGGTCACCATGACCCGTACCGGCCCGTGGTCGGCGAAGACCAGCTCGCCGTCGCGGATCTCGTACTCGGCCCGCCCGATGCCGTGCTGGCCGACGGCGTCCTGTCGCATGCCCAGCTCCGGCTCCTCCGCCATCTCGGCCTCGGCGATCAGTGCGCTGGTCGTCGCGTCCCAGCCGGGAAACTCGATACCGGCCTGCTTGCGGACGAGGCTTCGCCCTCCGTCGCACCCGACGAGATACGTCGCGCGCAGCGACTGGTCGCCGACCAGCCCGACGTCGATCCCGGTGTCGTCCTGCGCGATTCCGGTCGCCTCCCGTCCGCGGTAGAAGGTCACGGGAAGCTCGTCGACCCAACCGGCCAGGATCCGCTCGATGTGGTTCTGCCACAGCCCGAGCCCGTAGGGATGGCGGGTGGGGAAGTCGCTGATGTCGAACGACACCCGAGCGAAGCCGGCGACCTGTGCGACCTGCCCCTCCGCGAGGAACCGGTCGGCGATACCGCGTTGGTCGAAGACCTCGATCGTGCGGGAGTGCAAGCCGCCGGCGCGCGAACCGGGCAGGTCCTGGTCGGTACGTCGCTCGACGACGGCGACGTCGACCCCGGCCAGCGCCAGCTCCCCGGCCAGCATCAACCCCGTCGGGCCTCCACCGACGATCACTACGGCATGCTCGGTCACAGTCCATCCTCCGTCGTTCTGCCTTCGAGTCGGCGATTCTGCGGCAGCAAGGGGGTCTTGCAGCAAGCCCCCCACGGCGGGTTACCTTGGAGCTGTGAGGAGCGGACGGGGCCGCTCCCTTCTCGAAGGCCTGGTGCTGGACCTGACGAGGCCGTGCTCGCCAGCATGACGACATGACGTCGTGGCACTTCTCGCCGGCTGCTCGGGAGTGGACCTGCCAACCGGTGGCCGGCGCCGCCCGGGCCTTCCACCGTTCGCTGCCCGACTATGCGCCCACGCCGCTGGTTCCCATCCCCGAGCTCACCCGTGAGCTGGGGTGCCGCGTGATGGTGAAGGACGAGTCGTCCCGGCTGGGTCTGCCCGCGTTCAAGGTGCTCGGCGCCTCCTGGGCGTGCAGTCGGGTGCTGGACCAGCGTCCGGGCTCCATGCTGGTCACCGCGACCGACGGGAACCACGGTCGTGCAGTCGCGCGGATGGCCGCGCATTTCGGAGTCCCGGCGACCGTGTTCGTGCCGCAGGTGATGCGTCCCGAGACCGCCGCCCGGATCGAGGGCGAGGGCGCCGAGGTGGTGCACGTGGACGGTGACTACGACACGGCGGTACGTCGCGCCGCGGTGTTCGCCGACGAGCGACCCGATCGAGCCCTGGTCCAGGACACCGCCTGGGAGGGCTACGAGCAGGTGCCGGCCTGGATCGCGGAGGGCTACGAGACCCTGTTGGCGGAGATCGACGACCAGCTCGGCGATCCGCCGAGGCTGGTGGCAGTCCCGGTCGGCGTGGGATCGCTGGCGGAGGCGGTCGTGCGGCACTACCGGCAGCCCGAGGTCCCGCGACCCAGCGTGCTGTCGGTCGAGCCCGACACCGCCGCGTGCCTCCTTGCGAGCCTGAGCGCAGACCGGCTCGTCACGGTGCCGACCGCGGACACGGTGATGGCGGGGTTGAACTGCGGGACCGTCTCCAGCACCGCGTGGCCGGTCCTGCGCGCCGGCTGCGACGCGGCGGTCGCCGTGACGGACGCCGACGCGCTCCGAGCGGTCGCCGACCTCGACCGGCTCGGCGTCTCCTCCGGCCCGAGCGGGGCAGCCACGCTGGCCGGCGTACGGGCAGTGATGACCCGGCCGGAGCGACGAGCGGCCCTGGATCTCGACGACGACGCCGTCGTCGTCCTGCTCAACACGGAGGCCAGCCCCCGCTGAGCCGCGCGCCGCCGACGTCTCGCTAGGGTCGCCCGCATGGGAGCCATCGAGGTCGTCGACCTCGCGATGGCTTACGGGGAGCTCAGAGCAGTCGACGGGGTGAGCTTCGAGGTCGCCGAGGGTGAGTTCTTCGGGATCATCGGACCGAACGGAGCCGGCAAGACCACCACCCTGGAGATGATCGAGGGCCTCCGTAAGCCGGATGCGGGAACCATCAAGGTGCTGGGTCAGTCGCCCTGGCCACGCAGCGCGAGGCTGTTGCCTCGGATCGGTGTGCAGCTGCAGGCGTCGTCGTTCTTCGAGCGGCTGACGGCGCGGGAGCAGATCCACACGTTCGCCTCGCTGTACGGCGTGCCCACCAGCCACGGCGACGAGTGGCTCGAGCGCGTGGGCATGGTCGACAAGGCCGACACCCGGGTCGAGAAGCTCTCGGGCGGCCAGTCGCAGCGACTCTCGATCGCGTGCGCGCTCGTGCACGAGCCGGAGCTGGTGTTCCTCGACGAGCCGACCGCGTCCCTTGACCCACAGGCACGTCGCAACCTCTGGGACCTGCTCTCCGGTATCAACGACAGCGGCCGGACGGTGGTGCTGACGACGCACTACATGGACGAGGCGGAGGTGCTGTGCGACCGGGTGGCGATCATGGACCACGGCCGGATCCTCGAGCTCGACACGCCCCGTCAGCTGGTCAAGGGACTGGCCGCGCCGACCCGGATCACCACCGCGGACGGCGAGACGATCGAGACCCGTGAGCCGGCACCGGTCCTGGCCCGGCTCGCCGAGGAGCAGAAGCTCGACGGCATCGCAGTGAGGACCGGCACCCTCGAGGACGTCTTCCTCAGCCTCACGGGGCGGGAGTACCGCGCATGAGGGCCTTCCGATCGCTCTCGGTGGCGATCCTGCGCGGTTTCCTGCGCGACAAGGCCTCGGTGTTCTTCGCGATCATCTTCCCGCTGATGTTCCTCGTGCTGTTCGGTGGCCTGTTCGGTGACCAGAGCCAGTCGAAAGTGGACCTGATCCAGGTCGGCGACGTCGCGCTCTTCGACGAGCTGCCGCGACCCGCGCGCGAGGCGTTCGACGACACGTTCGAGGTCGAGCACCGGCAGGACCTCGAGGCGGCGATCGCCGAGGTGCGCGACGGAGACGCGGACGTCGCGGTCGTGGAGCGCGACGGCGAGCTGGTGGCCCACTTCACCCAGACCGACCAGGTCAAGGCGGCGATCGTGCAGGGCGCACTGCGGGCCTTCGTGGACGGCGCGAACGTCGCCGCGACCGGGCAGCCGCCGACGTACTCGTTGCGCACCGAGCGGGTCGAGGACGACAGTCTCACCACGATCCAGTTCGTGACACCCGGGCTGTTGGGCTGGGCGATCGCGATGAGTGCGGCGTTCGGCGCCGCCGCCACCCTCCAGGGCTGGCGGCAGAGCAAGCTGCTGCGGCGGCTGCAGCTCGCGCCGGTCTCGACCCGGACGGTGGTCGGTGCTCGGATCGCGGTCACGGTCGGGGTCGCACTGGTGCAGATGGCGATCTTCCTGGGACTCGGCGCGGCCGCGTTCGGACTGCGGTTGACCGGCTCGTGGTGGGCGGCGATCCCGCTGCTGGTGATGGGGACGCTGTGCTTCATGGCTGTCGGCCTGTTCGCGGGCTCGGTCACCAAGACCGTCGAGGGCGCGGTCAACATGGCCAACTTCCTGGTGCTGCCCATGGCGTTCCTGGGCGGGTCGTTCTTCCCGCTCGATGCCGCCCCGGACTGGTTGCAGACCTTCGCGAACCTGTTGCCGCTGCACTGGCTCAACGAGGGGATGCTCGACCTGCTCGTCCGGGGTGAGGGGCCATCGGCGATGTTCGTGCCGATGGCGTTGCTGGCCGGCTTCGCGCTGGTCCTCACCCTGCTGTCGGCTCGGCTTTTCCGTTGGGAGACCCAGTGACCAACGGTGGCCCTCCCCAGGGGAGGGGTAGATTCGACAGTGCCCGTCACCTTCCGCAGTGTGCGTCAGTGGTGCGAGCAGGGTCGGAGACCACGTGCCGGAAATAAGGCGTTTTGCTGGCTACGTCGAGCGTGAGCGCGCCGTTGCGTGCCTGCGGGACGTCGAGGTCGCCCGGGCGCACCTGCGCGCCGCTCGCGACACAGCTGCTGGCGGCTGGAACAAGCACGAGCTGCACCATGAGCTGCTGATGGCGCTGGAGAGGTATGCGGCGGCCGTCATCCGGCTCGGGGCGCCGGTCCCGCGCAGGCTCCGGACCGAGATCGACCTCTACCGTCGCCTGAAGAACCGCGCCTGACGGGCCGCCCGCCCCTCGGAGGCCGAGCCGCGATCAGCGGAGCAGGAGCACCGCAGCGGTGATGCCGGCGGCCACGATCAGAGCCCGTAGCAGCCCCTCCGGCAGGCGCCGGCCGATGTGGGCGCCGACGTAGCCGCCGACGATGGAGCCGGACGCGAGCAGGCCGATCGCGCCCCAGTCGAGGTCGGCGACGACCAGGAAGATGACGCTGGCGACGACGTTCGCGGCCATGACCGCCAGCGTCTTCAGCGCGTTGACGATCCGGAGCGGGAGGTCGGTGCCGAAACCGAGCACCGCCACCATCATCACGCCCGACCCGGCACCGAAGTAGCCGCCGTACACGCCCGTGAGGGTCGCGAAGAACGCGGTCACCGGCGACATCCGGATCCGCGGCTCCGGCTCCTCGCCCGCCTTCCGGGCGCGCAGCCAGCGCGAGACGCGGGGCTGGGCGCCGACCAGGAGGCAGGTGAACAGGATCAGCCAGGGCACGATCCCCTCGAAGACGCTCGGCGGTAGTGCCAGCAGCAGCACCGCGCCGAGCACGGAGCCTGCGGCGCACGTGAGGATGACCGCGACCGTCACCACCGGGTGGGCGCGGAGCTCGCGCCGGTAGCCGAACGACCCGCTGAGCCCGGCCGGCGTCATGCCGACGGTGTTGGAGGCATTGGCGACCACCGGCGGCAGTCCGACCGCGAGCAGGGCCGGGAAGCTCACCAAGGAGGCCACGCCGACCGTCGACGTGAGGACACCCGCGACCAGCCCGGCCGCGAGGATGAACAGCTGCTCGGAGCCGGTCACGGGCGCTCGTGGAGCAGCGCCACGTCGCTGACCAGCGACATGTGGGCGTGCATCGCGGCGGCGGCCGCCGCCGGGTCGCCGTCGCGGATCGCATCGGCGATCTGCCGGTGCCCGTCGAGGGACTGGCCCGGTCGGCCGGGTTGTGAGAGCGACTCGAGCCGGGTCTCCGCGATCAGCTCCGAGATGGTCCGCATCATCGCGGCGAGCAGGGGCGAGTGGCCGGCAGCGGTCACGGCGGCGTGGAAGCGCTCGTCACCCTCGACCCCCCGACCGCCGGCCTCCACATCAGCGGCCATGAAGGCGAGCGCCTCATCGATCGACGCCAGGTCGTCGTCCGTACGACGCTCCGCGGCCAGTGCCGCCAGCTTGGTCTCCAACGCGTCCCTGGCCTCGATCACCTCGGGGATCCGATCGCGGTGCGCGCGGATCGCATCCGAGATCGACTGTGCGCCCGCCCGCCGGGCCGCCTCCTCGGTCACGATCGTGCCGTCGCCGTGCCGGACCGTGACCACCCCGACGACCTCCAGCGCGACCAGCGCCTGGCTGAGGGTCGCGCGACTGACGCCGAGCCGGGTGGCCAGCTCTCGTTCGGGTGGCAGCCGGTCGCCGGGGCGCAGGCCCTGCCGGGCGATCCACTCCGTGATCTGGGCAGCGACCTGCTCGTAGAGCCGGGCCCGACTGACCCGCTGCGGGAAGTCCTCCATGAGGACAGCCTATTGACACGGTGACCGATTGTCCTATTGGCTAGGCCACTGATCCATCGTGACTCGGGTCACGAGAGCCGACAGGCTGGGGTCACCCCCCACCGGAAGGACAACTATGGGACCGGAATGGGTCGCCATCCTCGCACTCATCGCCCTGTTCGTCGTGGGCACCGTGATGCCGATCAACATGGGCGCGCTGGCCTACGTCGCCGCGTGGCTCGTCGGGATGTACTCCCTCGACCTGGACGAGAAGGAGATCCTCGCCGGCATCAGCGCCGACCTCGTCCTCACCCTGATCGGCGTCACCTACCTGTTCGCCATCGCCAGACAGAACGGCACGGTCGACCTGATCGTGCGCAAGGCGGTCGGCGCGGTCGGGGGACGGGTCGCCCTCATCCCGTGGGTGATGTTCGCCGTCACCGCCGTGATCACGGCGATCGGCGCCGCGAGCCCCGCGGCCTGCGCGATCATCGGCCCGATCGCGCTCGGGTTCGCCGGCCGCTACGGCATCAGCCCGCTGCTGATGGGCATGTTCGTCGTGCACGGCGCCCAGGCCGGCGGCTTCTCCCCGATCTCGATCTACGGCACGATCACCAACTCGGTGATGGAGACCGCCGGCCTCGGGACCTCGCCGCTGACCATCTTCTTCTCCAGCCTGGCGGTGAACACCGTGCTGGCAGCGGTGCTCTTCGTGGCCCTCGGCGGCCGCAAGCTGCTCAGCGTGCGGATGGACGCTGACGGTCAGCTCGTCGGTGCCGGTGCCGGTGCCGGTACCACGGGAGCAGCGCACGGGGCGAGTGCCGAGCTGGCCGACCGCCGCTCCGCGACCGGTGCATCTCCGACCACGGGCACCCCGCCCTCGACCGACCCTGAGCACGCCGGCTCCACCCGCGAGCACGTGCTCACGCTGCTGGCCTTCGCAGCGGTCGCGGTGGTCGCGCTCGTGTTCGAGAAGAACATCGGCTTCGTGTCCATCACCGCTGCGGTGCTGCTCTCGATGTCCTCGCCTCAGGCCTACAAGGACACGGTCAAGCAGATCGCCTGGCCCACGGTGCTCCTGGTCGCGGGTGTCACCACCTACGCCACGATCCTCACGACCGCGGGGTCGCCGGAGTTCGTCGGCGAGTGGGCGGCCGGGCTCGGTGCGGTCGTCATCGGCGCACTGATCCTCTGCTACGTCGGCGGCATCGTCTCAGCCTTCGCGTCGTCGACCGCGCTGCTGCCGGTGATCATCCCGATCGCGATCCCGCTGATCAGCGAGGGCGGGCTCTCCGCGGGGCTCTTCGTCGCGGCGCTGGCGGTCAGCTCGACTATCGTCGACGTCAGCCCGTTCTCCACGAACGGCGCCCTGATGCTCGCGAACCGCCCGGACACGATCGATGAGACCGTCTACTACAAGCAGATCCTGGGGTACGCCGTGATCGTGACTCTCGTCGGACCGCTCCTCGTCTGGGCCGCGCTGGTCCTCCCGGGCTGGTGACGCGGATGAGCAACGGGGAACCCCTCGTCGGCACCGTCGTCGTCGACCTGTCGCGCGCGCTCGCGGGGCCGCACGCGACCCAGATGCTGGGCGACCTCGGCGCCCGCGTGATCAAGGTCGAGGCACCCGGCCACGGCGACGACACCCGCGGCTGGGGTCCGCCCTTCGTGGGCGAGCCGCGTCAGTCGACGTACTTCCTCTCGACGAACCGCAACAAGGAGTCGATCGCGCTCGACCTCAAGGACGACTCCGACGGCGGCGACCGCGACCTGCTGCTGCGGCTGGTCGACCGGGCCGACGTGCTGGTCGAGAACTTCCGCACCGGCGTGCTCGAGCGGCTCGGCCTCGGCATCGAGTCGTTGCTCGAGCGCAACCCTCGACTGGTGGTGCTGTCGATCACGGGCTTCGGCCACGACGGTCCCGAGGGCGGTCGCGCCGGCTACGACCAGATCGCACAGGGCGAGGCGGGGCTGATGTCCCTCACGGGCACCGGCCCCGACGACCCGCAGCGGGTGGGTGTGCCGATCGCGGACCTGCTGTCGGGCATGTACGGCGCGTACGGCGTGCTGGCCGCGCTCCTCGAGCGGGAGCGGACCGGACGCGGCCAGGTGGTGCGGACGTCGCTGCTCGCCTCGGTCGTCGGTGTGCACGCCTTCCAGGGCACCCGCTGGACGGTCGCCGGCGAGGTCGGCCGGGCGCAGGGCAACCACCACCCGTCGATCGCTCCGTACGGCCTCTTCCACTGCCGCGACGGCGCGGTGCAGATCGCGGTCGGCAGCGAGGGCCTCTGGCGTCGGCTGTGCGCCGGGTTCGGGATCGACCCCGAGGCGAACGGGCTCGCGACCAACGCGGAGCGGGTGTCCCACCGCGACCGGCTGATCGAGACTGTCGAGGCCGCCTTCGCCGACCACGACGCCGAGCCACTGCTGGCCAAGCTCGCCGAGATCGGTGTCCCCGCCGGCAAGGTGCGCACGCTCGACGAGGTCTACACCTGGGACCAGGTCGCGAGCCAGGGACTGCTGATCGACGTCGAGCACGCGCAGCTCGGCACACTGACGCTCCCAGGCCCGCCACTGCGGTTCTTCGACGTCGACGGGAACGAGGTGACCCGGCGCGACCATGCCGCACCCCCGCTGCTCGACCAGCACGCGGACGACCTGCGCGCGTGGCTGGAGGGACACGGGGAATGACCCGGCGCTGGACCGCGCACGAGTTGCTCGACCTCGTGCTCGACCCGGGCACGTTCGAGTCGTGGGACGAGCCGATTGACCTCGCGTCGTACGACCCCGGCTACCGCGCTGAGCTCGAGGCGGCGGCGGCCAAGGCGGGCACCGACGAGTCGGTCCTCACCGGCCGCGGCCTGGTCCGCGGCCGGCCGGTGTGCGTGCTCGCCAACGAGTTCGGGTTCCTTGCCGGCTCCATCGGTCGGGCTGCGGCCGACCGCATCACCTCCGCCGTGCACCGCGCGACCCGGGAGCGGCTGCCGGTGCTCGCGAGCACCGCCTCCGGGGGGACCCGGATGCAGGAGGGAACACCCGCCTTCGTCCGGATGGTGGAGATCTCGCGTGCCCTGATGGCCCACCGGCTGGCCGGGCTGCCCTACCTCGTCCACCTGCGCCACCCGACGACCGGCGGCGTCTACGCGTCGTGGGGCTCGCTCGGTCACGTCACGGTCGCCGAGCCCGGCGCGCTGGTCGGCTTCCTCGGCCCGAAGGTCTACGAGGCGCTCCACGGTCGGCCGTTCCGGCCCGGCGTCCAGACCGCCGAGAACCTCGCGGCCACGGGCGTGATCGACGGCGTGGTCGCCTCGGAGGAGCTCCCGCTCCTGGTCGACCTGGCGCTCGGCGTGCTGGTCGACCCACCGGAGCCGGGTCGGTTGCCGCGCCGGACCGACACCCGTGAGGTGGGGGAGACGTCCGCATGGGACTCGATCGAGGCGACCCGGCGACCGGAGCGGGCCGGAGTCCGCGAGCTGCTCAGGTACGGCGCGACGGGCACCCTCCAGCTGCGCGGCACCGACGAGGGCGAGCGCGACTCCACGCTCCTGGTCGCGCTCACCCGGTTGGACGGCCAGCCCTGCGTGGTCGTCGGCCAGGACCGCAGCCGACAGACGCCGAGCCACGCGATGGGACCGGGCGCGCTGCGCGAGGCGCGGCGGGGCATGCGGCTGGCGCAGGAGCTCGGGCTACCCCTCGTCGCGGTGATCGACACCCCGGGTGCCGAGCTGTCGCCGCGAGCCGAGGAGCGGGCGATCGCGGGCGAGATCGCACGCTGCCTGGCCCGGCTGTCCGCCCTGACGGTGCCGACGGTCTCGGTGATCCTCGGCCAGGGCTGCGGCGGGGGAGCGCTGTCGCTGCTGCCGGCCCACATCGTGATCGCCACCGAGAACGCCTGGCTGTCACCGCTACCGCCGGAGGGCGCGAGTGTCATCGTCCACGGGGACACCCATCACGCTGCGGAGATGGCGAGCCGGCAACGTGTGCGGGCCGCCGACCTGCTCGCCGATGGCACGGTCCAGCATGTGGTGCCTGAGGTTGCGGGGGAGCCTGCGGAAGACATGGCGGTGGCCGTCGCCGCCGAGATCGGGGCTCAGCTGCGCCGGCTCACCGGCGGCCCGCCCTGAGAGCGGCTCGCCGGTCGGCCGCCAGCGCGGCTCGGGCGGCGTTGGCACCCGGCGCGCCGTGCACCCCGCCACCGGGGTGGGCCGAGGCGCCGGCCAGGAACAACCCCCGGATGGGCGTGCCGGCGCGGCCGAGGCCCGGCACCGGCCGGAAGACGAGAGACTGCTGCAGCTGGGCGGTCCCGCCGTTGATCGCGCCGCCCACGAGATTCGCGTTGCGCCGCTCGAGCTCGGGCGGCGAGAGTACGCGACGGGCGATCACTCGCGACCCGAAGCCGGGCGCGTACCGCTCGAGCCGCGCCTGCATCCGGTCCGCGAACCGTTCGGCGTCACCCCGGTCCCAGTCCCCGGTGAGGTCGTCGGCACCGGCGTCGGCGCGCACCTGCTGCGGGACGTGGGTGTAGGCCCAGAAGGACTCGGTCCCCGGCGGCGACCGCGTCGGATCGGTGGTGGTCATCTGACCGGTCAGCAGGAACGGCCGGGCGGGCAGGCTGCCTGCCGCGACCTGGGCCGAGGTGAGCGTGAGCTCGTCCACCGAGTCGCAGATGTGCACACACCCAGGTGCGACCTCCGGGGCGGGATCCCACGGCACCGGGTCGGACAGCGCCCAGTCGACCTTCACCGTGGCCGGGTCCCAGGCGAAACGCGCGATGCCGTGCCGGGTACGGGCGGGCAGATGCCGGTCGGCCACCAGCCCGCCGTACAGCCGCGGTGCGGCGACGTCCGCGAGCACCGCCCGGCCGGCGGCCAGCCGCTCCCCGTCGGCGGTGCGTACGGCGACTGCTCGGCCGGCCTCGACCTGCACCTCTGCCACGTCGACCCCGAGCCGGACCTCTCCGCCGCGGTCCTCCAGCCTGCGGACCAATGCGTCGGTGAGCGCTCCGGCGCCGCCCTCCGGCGCCGGGAAGCCGACGGTCTGGCCGAGCATCGTCATGATGAGGCCGAAGATCCCGGACCCGGCACCTTCCGGTGAGAAGTCCGCGTGGCCGGCGTTGCCGGCCAGCAGCAGCCGTGGTCCCTCCCCTCCGAACCGCTCCTCGCCCAGGCTGCGCACACCCGACAGCAGGGCACGGGCCGTCGCGAGGCCCGGTTCACGGGCCAGCCGGGCCAACAGCGGCACCCCGTGCCGGACCGGTGGGAACGGCGAGAGCAGCGAGCCCATGAGCGCCGGGCCGACCGCGTCCCACTGCTGGACCAGCTCCAGCCAGGCGGCTCCGTCGCCAGGGTGAGCCCGGTCGAACCGCGCGGCCACGCTCTCGCGATCGCGGGTCAGCAGCGCCCACGATCCGTCCGGCAGCGGGTTGCCCAGGACCGCCGGCGCGTGGCACCAGCGCAGGCCCCACCGCTCGAGGTCGAGCGACGCCATCACCGGCGACGCCGCGGCGAAGGGGTAGAAAGCGCTGAACGTGTCGTGCCGGAAGTCGTCGGCGACCTCGCTGTCGGTTCGCACCGCCCCACCGGCGGTCGGCTGCTGCTCCAGCACGACGACCGACCAGCCGGCGTCGGCGACGAGGTTGGCGGCGACCAGGCCGTTCACCCCGGCGCCGACGACGACTGCATCGGCTCCCCCGTCCGTACGGCGTGAGGTCACCCGGTGGACCCCCGGCGCGCCCAGCCCCGGACCGCCCGGAACGGCGTTCCGAGCGTGTAGATCGTCGACCAGATCGCCGTGGACTGGAACACGTTGGTCCAGCGGGACCACTGTCGCTTCTTGTCCACGCAGATCACGGTGGTGTCGGCCTCGGTCTCCACCCCGAAGTGGCGGGCGAGCCGCTCCAGCGTGGTGTTCCAGAACAGATCCTCCTGCCGGTGACCACCGAGACCCAGTGCCAGCTCGAAGATCGGGTCGGAGGCGCGCATCAGGACCTGCGCCTGCGCCACGGTCAGGTCGTCCCGCTCGGTCGCGCTGAAGGTGATCCAGCCGGCGAACATGTGTCCCTGCGGGGTCATCAGCGTGAACGACTCGTCGTCGGCGTACAGCACCATCACGCCGGTCGACAGGGTCATCTTCCCGGGCATCCGAGCGTTGATGAGCGCCACCTCTCCGGGAGCGATGCCGGTCAACGGTGCGTAGAAGCGGTTGCCCTCGGGCCAGAACTCCGGAAAGTTCTGCTTCCAGGTGAGGATCAGCTCCTGCGGCGCGACCTGGTCGCGTGGCAGCTCCACCTGGTAGGTCTTCTGCCACATCTGGCCGAAGCCCTGGATCGGCCCGACCAGACGCTTGCCTGTCACCAGGTCGACCGCCTCGTCGGGCATGTCCGTGACGTCGAGCCGCGACACCGTCTTGGCCCAGTTGGTCGCGTCCCGCGCAGCCCGTTCCTCGTTCAGCTCGCTCATGATGTTCCCCCTGCTAGTGGTCCGCGCCGACCGCGTTCAGGGCGGCAGCCTCGGTGTCGTGGATGCTGACCGCCTCGTCGAGGCGGGTCAGCTCGAAGATCTGCCGGTAGTGGTCCGACAGCCCGCATGCCAACAGCTGTTGTGAGCGCCGGTTGGCACGCACGAGCAGCGTCACGAGGAGCCCGATCCCCCCACTGTTCATGTAGTCGAGGCCCGCGAAGTTCAAGACGATCGCCCGAGAGTCGCCGGCGTCCTGGTACGCCGCCATGAGCACGTCCTCGGACGCGGCCGTGACGTCCCCCTTGATGTCCACCACGCTCGCGATCCCGTGCCGTTGCACCTCGAACGTTGCTGTTGCCTCGGTCATGTCCTGCTCCGTTCCGCGCCCCCGATTGCGCTGTCCTCATCGGTGGTGATGGCGAGGTAGTCCGCCAGTCGTGTGATCTCGAAGATCTCCTGGTAGTGCTGGGTGAGTCCGTACGCCCGCAACGGGATCCCCTCGGCCCGCGCGCGGGCCAGGACGCCCACGACCAGAGCGATGCCCGTGGAGTTGATGTAGCCCGCTTCGGTGAAGTTGAGGACGACGGCGGCGGGCCGCTCGCGCACGGCCTCGTCCCACGCCGTGGCCAGCGCGGTCTCCGCGCCCCGGTTGATGTCACCGACCAGGTCGACGACGACCACGTCGCCGCGTCGGCGTACCGCGCTGGTGAGCTCAGCTGACGTCATCGTGGGACCTCCCCGTCTTCGGTGCTGGCTGTCTCTGCTTGCTCTGCCGGCCCGCCGAGGTGCATCACGAGCTCGAGCGTGTGGTCGCGCCCGTCGACGGTCTCGCGCGCGTCGTCGACCATGTTCTTGATCAGGAAGAGCCCCCAGCCACGGGGCGATTGCAGCCCGTTGAGCTTGGCGTCGAGGTCGGGCTCGACCGGCGTCGGATCGGTCAGGCCGCCGCCGTGGTCGACGATCTGCACCGTCACCCGGTCGTGGCCGGTCAGGACCCGCACCACCACCGGGAGCTCCGGGTCATACCGGTTCCCGTGCTCCATCGCGTTCATCGTCGCCTCGCCGACGGCGGTCTCGAGCCGGCGCAGCCGCTCGGGGGCCATCCCGAGGTCGCCGACGATCGCGCTGACCCGCGCCAGCGCCAGCCGCTCGTTGCCCTCGGCGCTCGGCACCTCGAACTCGACCAGCTGCGCGGTCGGGTCCCCGTCGGAAGACGACCCCCGCGCCGTGCGGGCGAGCGTCATCATCGTGATGTCGTCCTCCTGCTCCGCGTCCGGCCCGGTGTGCTCGTGCAGGTCGTCCAGCACCCGGTCGATCAGCTCGCCGCCGCCGGGGTACGTCGCAACCGCCTCCTTGAGCCGCGGGAAGCCGAACATGGCACCGTCGGGGCTGTGCGCCTCGACGACGCCGTCGGAGTGCAGCAGCAGCGACTCACCCGGCGCGAGGACCGTCTCGCTCTCCTCGTACGTCATGCCGGGCATCAGGCCGAGCGGCATCCCCCGTGCGCGTAGCTCGGCCGAGCCGCCTCCCGTCTTGACGTACGGCAGGTCGTGGCCGGCGTTGGCGAACCGGAACCGACCGGTCTCCGGCTCGAGCACGCCGTACAGGCAGGTGACGAACATCTTCTCCGGCATGTCCGGGACCAGGTGCTCGTTGACCAGCTCGAGCACCGCGCCCGGCTCGACGAGCCGCTGTGCAGAGGCGCGGAGCACGCTCCTGGTGGCCGCCATCACGAGCGCTGCCGGCACGCCCTTGTCGGTGACGTCCCCGATCACGAACCCGACGCGGCCGCCAGGCAGCGGGATCACGTCGTAGAAGTCGCCGCCCACCTCTCGGGCCGGGCGGTAGTACGCCGAGACCTGCCAGCCGGGGAGGTCGGGGAGCTGCTTGGGCAGGAAGTTCTGCTGGATCAGCCGGGCGACCTCGAGCTCCTGCTCGAACCGCTGCCGCGTCGCGGCCTCGGCCTGCTGCTCGCGCACCAGCTGGCCGACCCGCAGCGCCGGCGCCGCCTGGGCGGCGAGGTTCTCGAGCAGCTTGCGGTCGTCGCTGGAGTACTCCTGCTCCGAGCGGCGCGGCCCGAGGTTGAGCACCCCGATCAGCTCGCCCTGGCTCACGAGCGGGACGGCCAGCCTGACACCGGTCTCCTTGAGCGCCGCCAGTGCCGGTGAGTCGAGCTCCAGAGCGGTGACGTCGACGGCGCCCGACGCACTCTGCAGGTAGGCCAGCAGCGGGTCGTTGGGCGCGATGTCCACCGGCGCCACGTCGTCACCGGTGACGGTGGCGAGGTCGGCGACCGGGACCTCGGCACGGTCCTGGTCTGCCGATCGGCCGAAGAGGCGTCGGCGGAGGGAGCCGGTGAGTGCTGTCATGGTGTGTCCTTTCTAGGCCCGAGCCGTCCGGAAACCGTTACGGCCGGTCGAAGCCACAGGCTCACCCCGGTCGGCTGGACTGCTTCGTCGGCGATCCGCACCAGGTCGCGTCCGATCGCGTCCAGGTCGATCTGCTGCCGCAGCCGAGCGCTGAAATCGGCCACGGTGCGAGTCGCGTCGTACTTGTGCCGGTAGAACCGGCGGTCCACGGCCACCTGGATCCGCCGTCGGACCGGACCGAACAACGCCGCGACGGCCAGCGTGGACGCGGCCACCGCCAGGTCGGACCGCTCTGTGAGCGGCTGCAACAGGAGCTGCAGCAGGAGGACCGACGTGAGGTACACCCCAGCCAGACACGCAGTCAGCGATCCGTAGACCAGCGCCCGATTGATGACGACGTCGATGTCGTAGAGGCCGTGCTTGAGCACGGCGGCCGCGATGCTGAGCGGCAGCAGCGCCCAGGTGACGAAGGCCAGGTTGTTGAAGAACTGCAGCCACTCCGGCTCGGTCCCCGGGGCGAACGGCACCGACAGCAGGATGTTGGTGAAGAACGCCAGTGCCATCACGGCCGCCGCCGTGGTCATCCACTTCAGCTGCTGCCGCTCGACCCCTCGCGAACGTCGGAACCGCACGATCAGCGACCACGCGCTGGCCACGATGCACAGGGTGAAGCACAGCAGCAGCACCCCGAGGATCGCGACCCCGACGGGTTCGAGGGCCTCGATGGCGATCGGGTTCTGCTGACCAGCCAGCGATCCCTCCTCGAGCTCCCCCGGAGAGACCAGGAGCAGCGCTGTGAGGGTGACGATCACGCCCGCGCTGAGGCGGCTCAACGCGCGCCACCACCGCCCCGGCACGAGCCGACCGTCGGGGAAGCGCTGCAGCAGGAACGTCGACATCACACCGAGCGCGGGCGCCCAGATCGCGTTGCTCACCGTCGCTCCGACCGCGGCCAGCGGGAGCGAACCGGGCTCGATCACCAAGCCGTACGTCGAGTAGACGTCACCGATGCCCCCCACGGTCCACACGGCGCCGACCGCGAGCAGCAGCCACCCCACGCTGTTGCGCGGCTGCCGTCGCACCACCAGCAGACCCGAGAGCGGGAACGTGCCGATCACGACCGCGAAGATGGCGCCCTCCACGACGCCGGGGACGGTGATTCGCGCGTCTTGGGACAGGTCCATCAGCCCGGTCGACGTCAGCACCGCGATGAAGGCCCACCACACCGACCACGCCGCGCGTCGCAGGGTGCGATCGCTGAGGCGGCTCACAGCGCCCGCCTCGGCTCGGGAAGCCAGAGGGAGACGTCGCGGGGCTGCACGGTCTCGTGAACCGCGGCCAGCAGGTCGGCGCCCACGGCGTCGACGTCGACCTCGTCGCGTAGTCGGCCGGTGAACGCGTCCAAGGCCTGCGCCGCGTCGTACTTGCTTCGGTAGAAGCGGCGGTCGACGCTCGACTGGATGCGCGTCCGGAGCGGGCGGAACAGGGCCGCGACGCCGAGCGTCGAGGCGGCCACGGCGACGTCGGAGCTGCCGGTGAGTGGGTCGAGTGCGAGGCGCAGGACGAGCACAGAGATCAAGTAGGCCGCGCCCAGGCACGCAGTGAGTGCGCCGTAGACGAGGGCCCGGTTGATGACGAGGTCGATGTCGTAGAGCCGGTGGCGGAGCACCGCCACGCCGATCGCGACGGGGATCAGGGCGAAGAGGAAGAACGACAGCTGATCGAGGGCGTTCAGCCACATCGGCTGGGGTTGGTCGTCCGGCATGGTGAGGGGGGAGAAGATCCCGGCCACGAAGGCGATTCCCACCAAGGCTGCGGCCGTGGCGAGCCACTTCAGCTGGAGCCGCTCCGTGCCGTGCGAGCGTCGGAATCGTACGACCAGACCTGCCGCGCAGCCCGCGATGCACAGCGCGAAGAGCGGGATGAGCACGTCGAACGCGCGGTCGATGGCCGTGGCCAGGGGCGCGACCGCGAGCGGGTTGTCGAGCCCCGCCCCGGGCCCGGCTTCGATCTCCCCGGTCGACAGGTAGATGGCAGCCGTGAGGACGACGATGACCGTGCCGGACATCCAGGCGAGCGGTCGCCACCTGCGGCTCGGCAGCCGCCCGTCGGGGAACAGGAGCACGAGGAACGTGCCCATCAGGCCCAAGGCCGGTGCCCAGATGCCGCCGGCGACTGCGGCACCCACCTCCGCGAGCGGGAGAGTGCCGGGCGCGAGCACGAGACCGTAGTGGGCGTAGGCGTCGCCGCCGACGGCGATCCCCCAGATCACGCCAATGGCTGCCAGCAGCCACCCGACGATGTTCCGGGGCTGCCTCCGGAGGATAAGTGCCCCCGTGAGCGGGAACGCGATCAGCACCAGCGTGAAGCCGGCCCCTTCGGCCATTGCGGAGGGCGTGAACGGGGGTGGATCGAGGACGATGAGGACACCGCGGACGACGATGGCCAAGGCGAAGAACCACCACGCGACCAAGGCGAGCAGGTGCAACTGCCGATCCGTGAGCCGGCTCATGACGCGTCCCTCACCTCGGGCAGCCAGATCGAGGCCTGGGCCGGCTGCACGGTCTCGCGGCAGGCGGCCAGGAGCTCTGCGCCGACGGCGTCCAGGTCCACCTGGTGCCGGAGCCGACCGGAGAAGGCATCGAGCGCCCGCGCGGCGTCGTACTTGTGGCGGTAGAAGCGGCGATCGACGCTGGCCTGGATCCGGCTCCGGGCAGGTCGGAACACCGCAGCGACCGCGAGCGTCGAGAGGGCGACCGCCAGGTCGGAGTCGACCTGGACGGGCCGCAGCACCAGCTGGAGGAGGAGCACGGAGGCCAGGTAGAGGCCGGCGAGGGCGGCCGTCAGCGAACCGTAGACGAGGGCCCGGTTGATGACCAGGTCGATGTCGAAGAGTCCGTGGCGCAGGATCGCCACTCCGATCGCCAGCGGCAGCAGCAG
>NZ_DASUTK010000161.1:0-25596 GCF_036374615.1 Nocardioides sp. | reverse complement strand
TCACGCCCCGCCAAGGACTTCTTCCGCCCGCTGGCCGTCGGCGCCCCCGAGCCGCTGCGCGAGATCCCGGCCCGACCGAGCCGGGCGATCCACTTCTTCGACCCCAGCAACGAGAAGATGGCGGCCAAGGTGCCGGGCCTGGTGGGGAAGGTCGACGTACTGCTCGGCAACCTCGAGGACGCCGTCAAGGCCGACCGCAAGGACGCCGCCCGCGCCGGCCTGGTCGGGATCGCCCAGAAGACACCCTTCGGGCCCACGCAACTGTGGACCCGGGTCAACGCACTCGACAGTCCCTGGGTGCTCGACGACCTGACCACCCTCGTCACCGAGATCGGCGACCGGCTCGACGTGGTGATGGTCCCGAAGGTGCAGGGAGCGGAGGACATCCACTACGTCGACCGGTTGCTCGCCCAGCTCGAGGCCAAGGCCGGCCTCGACCGACCGATCCTGGTGCACGCGATCCTCGAGACGGCCCGCGGCGTCGCGAACGTCGAGGAGATCTGCGGCGCGAGTCCCCGCATGCAGGGGCTCTCGCTCGGACCCGCCGACCTCGCGGCCGACCGACGGATGAAGACCACGCGCGTCGGCGGTGGTCATCCCGGCTACGTGGTGCGCCAGGACCCCGACCCGCAGCAGCCCGACCGGGTCCGCGAGACCTACCAGCAGGACCTGTGGCACTACACGATCGCGCGGATGGTCGACGCGTGCGCGATGCACGGCATCTACCCGTACTACGGCCCGTTCGGCGACATCGCCGACGAGGTGGCGTGCGAGGACCAGTTCCGCAACGCGTTCCTGCTCGGCTGCGTGGGTGCCTGGAGCCTCCATCCCAAGCAGATCGCGATCGCCCACCGGGTCTTCAGCCCGAGCGTCGACGACATCCGGCACGCTCGTCGGGTGGTGGCCGCCATGGGCGACGGCACCGGCGCGGTCATGCTCGATGGCAAGATGGAGGACGACGCCTCGCTCAAGCAGTGCCTGGTGATGGTGGAGCTGGCAGAGCAGCTGGCCGCGATCGACCCCGAGCTCAAGCAGAAGTACGACGCGATCGAGGTCGGCTCCGATGAGTGACTTCCGGCCGCGCCGCAGCGTCCTCTACATGCCGTCCTCGAACGCGCGCGCGCTCGACAAGGCCAAGAGCCTTCCCTGCGACGGGCTGATCCTCGACCTCGAGGATGCGGTCGGCCCCGACGACAAACCAGCCGCACGCGAGGCGGCGTGTGCCGCCGCAGCGTCCGGCGCGTACGGCGGCCGGGAGGTCACGATCCGAGTGAACGGGGCCGACACCGAGTGGCACGCCGACGACCTGGCGGCCGCGTGCGCAGCGGGGCCCGACGCGATCCTGGTGCCGAAGGTCGACAGCGCTGATGCGGTGCTGGCCCTGGTCGACGCGATGGCCGGCCACGACACCCCGGACCACACGAAGCTGTGGGTAATGATCGAGACGCCGTACGCGATCCTCCACGCCGACGACATCGCCGCGGCCTCCGACCGCCTCACGGTGCTGGTGATGGGGACCAACGACCTCGCCAAGGAGCTGTACGCCGAGCACGTACCCGGCCGCCAACCGCTGCTCGCGGGACTCGGCCTGGCGCTGCTGGCCGCCCGCGCCGCCGGCAAGGTGATCCTCGACGGGGTCTACAACGACGTGAAGGACGAGGACGGCTTCCTCACCGAGTGCCGGCAGGCCCGCGAGCTGGGCTTCGACGGCAAGACCCTGATCCACCCGGGCCAGGTCGAGGGTGCCAATGCCGCGTTCGCACCGTCGGCGCAGGCGGTCGAGGACGCGCGCGGCATCCTCCGCGCATGGGAGGACCGGACCTCGGGCGTGGTCACCTACCGCGGCCGGATGGTCGAGAACCTGCACGTCGAGTCGGCCAGTCGCACGCTGCAGATCCACGACGCGATCCAGGCGCTGGAGGCCGACCGGGCCTGACCGAAAACGGCAGGCGGCGCCGATCCGGCTCTGTCACCATCGTCGGCATGTCCGCGGTCGCCCACGTCGCTCTGCTCCACGACGGGAAGGTGCTGGTCATCGACGGCCGGCTGCCCGAGCTCGAGGTCGACGAGGACGTCGCCGAACACGAGGACGAGCGGTTCACGTGGGCGCTCGACCTCGTCGCTGCCGACGTCTACCTCGCCCCGATGCTGCGGGTGGAGAAGGACCGCTACCTCGACATCGTCGGGTGCCGCGCGCTGCCGGTTCCGGACGGCACGTGGGTAACGCCGACCGAGCTCGCCGACCCCGCCGTGGTCGAGCTGATGGCCCGCACTCTCCCTGAGCTCGACGAGCCACCGACGCTGCGACCCGCCTGGTTCCACCGCGGGTGGTACGACGAGGTGGAGGCATGGGTGGACGGTGAGCTGGCCGTGACCGGCCGGCGTCGTACGGGCGTGATGCGCGTCAGCCGGGTGTGGTCCATCTCCGCCGTGCTCCGGATTCCCACGGACACGGGCGACGTCTGGTTCAAGGGGTCCTGCGACCTGTTCCGCGGCGAGGCCGGGCTGCACCGGGTGCTGGCCGAGCACTTCCCTGACGTCGTACCCGAGCTGATCGCGACGGACGACAGCCGGGGCTGGCTGCTCATGGAGCCGATGCGCGGAGCCGGGGAGTCCGACCGGGCACCCGGCGCCGATGTCGCGCTCGCCGCCCGGTGGGGAGACGTGCAGCTCGCGTCGCTGGAGATCATCGACGAGCTGCTGGCAGCGGGTGCGCCCCTTCGCGGCGCCGACGTCACCGTGGCCGGCTACCGGCGTGTCGTGTCCGAGAGCCGCGAGCTGGCGCAGCTCACTCCCGAGGAGCGCACGGCCCTCACGGCGGTGACGGACGAGGTCGAGCAGATGGTGCACGAGCTGTGGGACTGCGGCCTCCCGAACACCCTCGACCACGGGGACCTGCATCTCGGCAACGTCGCCTACGACGGTTCCGTGCTGCGTGTCTTCGACCTCACCGACGCCTGCGTCAGCCATCCCATCCTCGACGGCTACCACCTCGCCCACTTCGATGACCGCCGACCGTCGGAGAGCGCCCTCTTCGCAGCGTTCGCCCAGCCGTGGCGCGAGGCCTTCCCCGACGCGCAGGTCGATCGCGCCGCCGAGCTCGCACCCGTCGTCAACCTGGCCTTCCAGGCCGACACGTTCCACCGGATCGCCCTGGCGACTGAGCCCGCCTCGGCGTTCGAGCTCGGCGGGGTCGTGGCGTACCTGCTGCGCAAGGTGCCCGCGGCGGTGGCGGAGGCCCGCCGCTGACGTTGGATCAACCCCGCCCGGGCAAGCGCCCGGCGTCCAGCGCCGCCACCCGCCGCGGCCCGGCGGTCATCCGGTACGACGCGTCGAGCAGCTCCGCGATCTCGTCCCAGTCGACGTCGTCGACCGTCCCGTTGTCGTCGTGCACCAGGTCGACCGAGATCCAGTCGGACGGCCCGAGGTACGCCGGCACGAACGTCCGCTCGTCGGCGAGCATCGCCTCCCGCTCGCCCGGGTCGAGCAGCACCGACACGCACCGCTCGTGCCGCACCCACTCGCCGTCCACCTTCACCGACGCGCCGTAGTAGGCGAACACCTTCTTCGTGAAGAAGGCCGGGACGCCGTGGGACACCTTCATGTCGGCGTCCGGGAGGGCCAGCGCGATCTCACGCAGCCGCGCGAGGAACGGGTCCTCGTCGTCGAACATCTGCGGATGGGCCACGACGCCACGTTACGCGCGAGCACCGACACGGTGAGGTCGGAAACTAGCGTGCACCTTGTCAGTGGCGCCAGCCAGGATGGAGGCGTGAGCAGCGAGACCCGTCCGAGTGTCCGGACGTTCTGGAACGACCTGTCGCCCGCCGGTCGATGGCTGCTCTCGACCACCGCGATCCAGACCCTCGGCCGCGGCCTGACCCTGCCGTTCACCGTCATCTACCTCAACGAGGTGCGCGGCATCTCGCTCGACCTCGCCGGCACGCTGATGGCGTTCATCGCGGTGGTGGCACTCGCCGTCACCGGTCCGGGAGGTGCGCTCACCGATAGGGTCGGTGCCCGGCGGATGCTGCTGATGGGTACGTCCGCACAGCTGGTCGGGTGCGTGATCCTCGCGTTCGCGACCACTCCGCTGGTCGTGGCCCTGTCGTTCCTGCTGCTCGGCTTCAACTTCGGCGTCTCGTGGCCGGCGTTCAACGCGTTGATCGCCGCCGTCACCACGGGCGCGACGCGGCAGCAGTACTTCGGCGTCAACTTCGCGCTGGTCAACCTCGGCATCGGCGTCGGCGGCGTGATCGGCGGGCTGTACGTCGACGTCTCGCAGCCCACCACCTTCACGGTGATCTTCCTCGCAGACGCGGCGTGCATGCTGGTCCCGATCGCGCTGCTGCTCGGCCCGCTGCGGCACGTGGCCGGGCGTCCCGAGGCGCCGGCCGACGAGGAGCAGGCAGGCGGTCGCGGCGCCTACCTCGAGATCCTTCGCAAGCCGGTCGTGCTCTGGATGACGGCCCTCACCTTCCTCGGCACGTTCGTCGGCTACGGCCAGATGGAGGCGGGCTTCCCGGCGTTCGCCCGGCAGGTCAGCGAGGTCTCGACCGACGTGATCGGCTTCGCGTTCGCCGTCAACACCGCGGTGATCGTCGGCCTCCAGTTCCTCGTGCTCCGACTCATCACGGGCCACCGCCGTACCCGCGTCCTGATCGTGATGTCCCTGCTGTGGTCGGTGTCCTGGGTCGTGCTCGGCCTGACCGGGCTGGTGCCCGGCTCGGTCGCGGCGGTCGCCGGCGTTCTCGCCTTCCACGGCCTGTTCGCGCTCGGCGAGACGATGTTCCAACCGACCATCCCGGCCATCACCAACGACCTCGCGCCCGACCACTTGCGCGGCCGCTACAACGCCGTCAACGCCGGCGCCTTCCAGGGCGGCACCATCGCCGGCCCGGTCGTGGCCGGCCTGATGCTCGACCGCGGACTCGACACCGCCTTCATCGCCGCCATCGTCGCCGGCTGCGCCGCCATGGTCCTGCTGGCGCTGCAGGTCGAGCGGTTGATCCCGCCAGTCGTGAACGGCGTGGGTCTCGCGGAACGCGAGCCGGACGCCCCTGACGTCACCGCGCCCAGCGGGCCGGCACCCACCGCGAGCTGATAGTCCGCCGCCGAAATCATCACCTCACCGCCGTCCGCGATGATTTCGGCGGCGGACTACCTCACTCTGACATCGGGATGCGGACGTCGCGCTCGGCGGCCACCTCAGCCGCCCGGTCGTAGCCCGCGTCCACGTGCCGGATCACGCCCATGCCGGGGTCGTTGGTGAGGACCCGCTCGATCTTCTGCGCTGCCAGGTCGGTGCCGTCGGCCACGCAGACCTGGCCTGCGTGGAGCGAGCGCCCGATGCCGACGCCACCACCGTGGTGGAAGGACACCCAGGTCGCGCCCGAGGCGGTGTTGACGAGTGCGTTGAGGATGGCCCAGTCGGCGATCGCGTCGGAGCCGTCGAGCATCGACTCCGTCTCGCGGTACGGCGAGGCGACCGAGCCGCAGTCGAGGTGGTCGCGACCGATCACGATCGGCGCCGACAGCTCGCCGGAGGCGACCATCTCGTTGAAGCGCAGACCGGCCCGGTGACGCTCGCCGTACCCCAGCCAGCAGATCCGCGCCGGCAGGCCCTGGAACTCGACCCGTTCGCCGGCCAAGGTGATCCAGCGGCGCAGCTTCTCGTCCTCGGGGAACAGCTCGAGGATGGCGCGATCGGTGGCGGCGATGTCGGCCGGGTCGCCGGAGAGGGCGGCCCAACGGAACGGGCCTTTGCCTTCGCAGAAGAGCGGCCGGATGTACGCCGGCACGAACCCCGGGAACTCGAAGGCTCGGTCGTAGCCGCCCTTGCGGGCCTCGTCGCGGATCGAGTTGCCGTAGTCGAACACCTCTGCCCCGCGGTCCTGGAACTCCACCATGGCCCGCACGTGCGCCGCCATCGCGGCCTGCGCCTCCTTGGTGAACCCGGCCGGGTCGGCCTCGCGCCGCTGCTCCCACTCCTCGAACGGAACGCCGACCGGGAGGTACGCGAGCGGGTCGTGGGCCGAGGTCTGGTCGGTGACGACGTCGATCGGCGCGTCGCGCTCGAGGAGCTCGGGCACGAGCACAGCGGCGTTGCCGAGCACGCCGATCGACAGTGGCTTGCGCGCGTCGCGCGCCTGCACCGCCAGCTCGAGGGCGTGGTCGAGGTCGCGGGCCTGGACGTCGAGGTAGCGGGTCTCGAGCCGTCGGTCGATCCGGGACTGGTCGCACTCGATGCAGATCACGACTCCGTCGTTCATCGTGACCGCCAGCGGCTGCGCGCCGCCCATGCCGCCGAGGCCGGCGGTCAGCGTGATCGTGCCGGCCAGCGTCCCCCCGAACCGCTTCTCGGCCACGGCCGCGAAGGTCTCGAACGTGCCCTGGAGGATGCCCTGCGTTCCGATGTAGATCCACGACCCGGCCGTCATCTGGCCGTACATCGTGAGCCCGAGGTCCTCCAGCCGCCGGAACTCCTCCCAGTTGGCCCAGTCGCCGACCAGGTTGGAGTTTGCGATGAGCACCCGCGGTGCCCACTCGTGGGTCTTCATGACGCCGACCGGCTTGCCCGACTGCACGAGCATGGTCTCGTCGTCTCCCAGCGTGCGGAGCGTGCGCACGAGCGCGTCGTACGCCTCCCAGCTCCGGGCCGCCTTGCCGGTGCCGCCGTAGACGACGAGGTCCTCGGGACGTTCGGCGTTGGCGGGGTCGAGGTTGTTCATCAGCATCCGCAGCGGCGCCTCGGTCTGCCACGAGCGGGCGGACAGCTCGGTTCCGCGCGGGGCGTGGATGGGCAGGCGTGGGTTGGTCATGCGAGTTCTCCGATCACTGACTGGACGGCATCGAGGACGGCGCCGGAGCGGACCAGCCCGACGCAGGTCTCGATCTCCGGTGACAGGTGACGGTCCGGGCCAGGCCCTTCGATCCCGGACTCGCGCAGCAGGGCCACGACCGCGCCGGTCGCAGGCGACGGGGTGAGCGGCGCCCGCAGGTCGAGCGCCCGGGCCGCGGTCAGCACCTCGATCGCCAGCACCCGGGTGAGCCCGTCGACGGACCGGCGGAGCTTGCGCGCGGCCGACCACCCCATCGAGACGTGGTCCTCCTGCATCGCGCTGGACGGGATCGAGTCCACGCTCGCAGGCACCGCCAGTCGCTTCAGCTCCGACACGATGGCGGCCTGGGTGTACTGGGCGATCATGTGCCCGCTGTCGACGCCCGGGTCGTCGGCGAGGAAGGGCGGCAGCCCGTGGCTGCGAGCCTTGTCGAGGAACCGGTCCGTACGGCGCTCGCTGATCGAGGCCACGTCCGCGACCGCGATCGCGAGGAAGTCGAGCACATAACCCACCGGGGCGCCGTGGAAGTTGCCGTTCGACTCGACCCGCCTCTCGTCGGGGAGCACGACCGGGTTGTCGACGGCGCTGGCCAGCTCCCGGCGCGCTACGTCCGCGGCGTGGGCGACCGTGTCGCGGGCGGCGCCGTGGACCTGCGGTGAGCACCGCAGCGAGTAGGCGTCCTGCACCCGGTTGCAGTCGGGGCCGCGGTGCGAAGCGACCACGCCGGAGTCGGCCAGCAGCACCGTCAGGTTCGCGGCGGCGGCCGCCTGGCCGGGGTGCGGCCGGAGTGCCTGGAGCTCGGGGGCGAACACCCGGTCGGTGCCGAGCTGCGCCTCGACCGACATCGCCGCGGCCACGTCCGCGACGGCCAGCAGCCGCCGCAGGTCGGCGAGGGCGAGCGCCAACATGCCGAGCATCCCGTCGGTGCCGTTGATGAGCGCCAGCCCCTCCTTCTCGGCGAGCTCGACCGGCGTGAGGCCGACCTCCGCCAGCGCATCGCCGGCCGGACGGAGAGTCCCGCTCGCGTCCCGGACGTCGCCCTCGCCCATGAGCGCCAGCGCACAGTGCGACAGTGGTGCGAGGTCACCGCTGCAGCCGAGCGAGCCGTACTCGTGCACGACCGGGGTGATGCCGTGGGTGAGGAGGCCGGCGATCAACCGAGCGGTCTCGAGCCGGATCCCGGTATGGCCGGTCGCCAGCGTCGAGAGCCGCAGCAGCATCAGCGCGCGGACGACCTCCCGATCGACCTCGGGACCCGAGCCAGCAGCGTGCGAGCGGACCAGCGACCGCTGCAGCTGGGCGCGCATCTCCGGCGCGATGTGGCGCGTCGCCAAGGCTCCGAACCCGGTGGAGATCCCGTACGCCGGCGTGGGCTCCTCCGCGAGTGCGTCGACGACGGCGCGCGCGCGGTCGATCGCGGCCTCGGCCTCGGGCGTGAGCGAGACCGTGGCGTCGTACCGGGCGACCGCGACCACGTCGCTGAACGAGACCGGCCCGGTTCCGACCGCGACCGGCAGCAGGTCGGAATCGTGGTGACTGGACATGTCCCCATCCAACGACCGCACGCCTCCCGCCCGCCAGTCTCGCGGCTCGGCCGTTGTCTCGAATATCAGACTCGGCGCCCGAGAGTTCCATCCCGCGGGGTGAGAGCCGGCGCGGCGCGCCGCGCCTAGGTTGGAGAGGAGGCGCCTGACCGGGCTCGCTGAAGGAGGCGACATGACGACCGCACAGATCATCTGGCTGGTGGTGGCGATCGCGCTGCTGATCGCGATCGTGGCGGTGATCGCAGCGATCAGCCGACGTCGACGCACCGCAGGCGAGGAGCACCGCCGCCACGAGGCGGCGCAGCTCCGCGAGGACGCCGCGGCCGGCGCCGCGGGCCTGCAGGCCAACCGCGCCGAGGCGCAGCAGACGCGGGCCGAGGCCGACGCCGCCCAAGCGCGTGCTGCCGAGGCAGAGCGTGCGGTCGCGATGGACGAGGCGACCGTCGAGGACCGGGTGCGTGAGGCCGACCGGGTCGACCCCGACGTCGACCACCAGGCCGACGAGTACCACCCGGAGGCCCCGACCACGAGCGGTGCGGCCAGCGACCGTGACGCCGACACGGCCTCCCGGGCTGACACCGCCACCCAGGCCGACACCGCCACCCAGGCCGACACCGCGCATCCTGAGACCAGCCGGACCGACTCGACCGACGAGGGCAGCCACCGCGCCTGACCCGCACCGGATCGTCGGCGCGGGTCATCGGCGCGGACTGCACCTAGAGTCAGGACATGAGCCAGGTGCCGGCGGCGACCCGATGCCTGCGCGTGCTCAGGTTCCTCGCCAGCCAGCCGGAGCCGGTGCCCTTGGACCGGATCCGGCAGGCGTGCGACCTGCCCCGCAGCACGGCGTACCACCTGCTGCAGGCGATGGCGGAGGAGGGCTTCGTCGACCACCTCGAGGACGAGCACCGGTTCGCCCTGGGCGTCGCCGCCTTCGAGGTCGGCAGCGGCTACTCCCGGCACGAGCCGCTGCAGCGGGTCGCGCGGCGGCTGCTGGCCTCGGTGGTGGACGCCACGCACCAGAGCGCCCACCTCACCGTGCTCCACGGCCGCGACGTCGTGTACGTGCTGGAGGAGCGAGCGCCGGGCAGGCCGAGCCTGGTCACCGACGTGGGCGTCCGGCTCCCCGCCCCGCTCACGGCGAGCGGCCGCGCGATCCTCGCCGCCCTGTCGGCCGCACAGGTCCGCGCTCTCTACCCCGACCGCGGCGCCTTCACGCAGCGCCATGGCACCGGCCCGACCTCGCCCTCTGAGCTGCGGGCCCTGCTCACCGACACCCGGGCGCGCGGTTATGCGACCGAGGACGGCGAGGTCACACCGGGCTTCGCCAGCGTCGCGTCCGCGGTGCTCGACCACAGCGGCCACCCGGTAGCCGCGATCGCGATCACGTTCGGCACCGACGGTGCGGCCGACCGGACCCGGCTCGCGGACGCCACCCGGCAGGCAGCCGCCACCCTGGCCGCGCGGATCGGCGGTCGAGTGACCTGAGGCGCGGCCACTCGTTGACCCGGGCAAGCCCGACCCGGAGGTGACCGCCGTGCCCCACCAGCCACCGACCGCTCGTCGCCTGCTGGTCGTGGGCACCGTCGCGGCCCTGCTGGTCACCGGGGCCGTCACCACGGCGACCGCCGGAGACCGCACCGTCGACCTGCTCATCGGCTACGACGCGTCGGTCCAGCCGAGGGTGCCGAGCTCTGCCGAGGCGGTCGACGAGACCAAGCCCCACACGCATCACGACCCCGCCACCAAGAACGCGCTCTCCCGGACGGACGAGAGCGGCGCGCAGACCGAGGACCCGACGTCGTTGCCGGAGAAGGTCGCGAACGCCGTCGGGGTCGTCGTGGCTCGAAGCGCCGCCGCTCCCGAGCTGACCACCGCTCGGATCTCGCGACCACGATCCCGGCACCCGCAGGACCTGTATGCCATGGCGGGCGGGTGCTACCGGCTCGTACCGGGTGGAGAACCGCTGTACTTCCAGGCGACCGACCTCGTTCACTACCTGCTCTACGACGCCGATCGGCGGTTCGTCTCGGCTGGCGGCGCGAAGGCGACGGTCCCGAGCGATCGCACCGTCTGGCGCGCCGTGCGCGATGGCCGGCTGACCTCGTTCAGGAACGGTGATGAGGTCCTGCGGGCCGGGAACCGCACCTCGTTCCTGCTGACGCGCACCACCGGCTGCGCCCGCTACCCGGAGGCGCAGATCAATGTCCGGGGCGCACCCTTCGCGGGCGTCTCCCCGTTCCAGGAGGTGCGGGGGTACGTCGACGCGCACACGCACGGCATGGCGTTCGAGTTCCTGGGCGGTGGCGCCCACTGCGGCAAGCCGTGGGACCGGTTCGGCGCGCCGTACGCGCTGCGGGACTGCCCGGACCACGTCGCCGGTGTGAACCCGCTCGAGGCCCTCCTCTCCTCGCAGCCCTACCACGACCCGATCGGGTGGCCGACGTTCAAGGACTGGCCGGCGCCCGACTCCCTGACGCACGAGGGGACCTACTACCGGTGGATGGAGCGCGCCTGGCGGGGAGGCCAGCGGCTTTTCGTGAACCTGTTGGTCGAGAACAACCAGCTGTGCCGGCTCTACCCGTTCCCCGTGGCGGGCAAGAACTCCTGCGACGACATGGACTCGATCCGGTTGCAGGCGCAGCGGATGTACGAGCTCCAGGACTACGTCGACGCTCAGTGGGGTGGCCCGGGCAAGGGGTGGTACCGGATCGTCACCGACCCGTGGCAGGCGCGCCGGGTGATCAACTCCGGCAGGCTCGCGGTGGTGATGGGTATCGAGACCAGCGTCCCGTTCGGCTGCACCTTCACCGTCCGGCTGGGAAACGACGTTCCGGACGCGCGGTGCACCAAGCGGTCGATCGACCGGCAGCTCGCGGAGGTCCGCGCGCTCGGCGTCCGACAGATGGAGCTGGTCAACAAGTTCGACAACGCCCTGTCCGGCGTGGCGGGCGACACCGGCACGACCGGCGTCGTCGTCAACACCGCCAACAAGCTGGAGACCGGCAGCTTCTGGGACATGCGGCACTGCAACCCGAAGCCGGCGGGGGCTCACGACAAGAACCAGTACGCGGTCCCGGAGATCTCGGCGGAGCAGCAGGACGCGCTCTTCGGAGCGATCGGCAAGGTCTACGGCCAGCTCGGCGCGCTGCCGATCTACCCGCCGCCCGACCACTGCAACCGTCGTGGCCTGACCGACCTCGGCGCCCATCTCGTCAAGCGGCTGGCCGACCACGGGATGCTGATCGACCCCGACCACATGAGCGTCACCGCCCGCGCCAGCCTGCTCGACCAGGTTGAGCAGCGCGGCTACGGAGGTGTGATCTCCAGCCACTCCTGGTCGACCCCGGATGCCTACCCGCGGATCTACCGGCTGGGCGGCTTCATCGCGCCGTACGCCGGCGACTCGACCGGCTTCGTCGCCAAGTGGCGGCGACACCTCGGATGGGCCGACGACCGCTACTACTTCGGGATCGGTTACGGCGCCGACATGAACGGCCTCGGCGCACAGGGCGACCCGCGCGGCGCCGACGTCCCAAACCCGGTCTCCTACCCGTTCCGCGGGCTCGGCGGCGTTACGATCGGCCGGCAGCGCGCAGGCCAGCGGGTGTACGACGTGAACGTCGACGGCGTCGCACAGTACGGGCTCTACCCGGACTGGATCGAGGACCTCCGCAAGGTCGCCGACGCCCAGCGCGGGGACGGGGACGCGATCGTGACCGACATGGCACGCGGTGCCGAGGCCTACCTGCAGACCTGGGAGCGGGCGATGGGCGTGGCCCCGGACTCGTGTCGCAACCCTGGACTGAGGATGCGCGTCAAGGCGTTCCGGGCCAAGGCAGCCACCGGCCTGCCGGTGCGAACAGTGATGGAGCGGGTCGGGCAGCCCTACCTGCGCCGGGACCACACCTTCCACTACTGCGCACGGACGCGCCGCGACCCCGAGGTGCGGGTACAGGTGGTGCTGCGCCGAGACGGCCGGGTGAGAGCGGTCCATCGAGCCGGCTGACGCTGCGGCGAGGCGCTGGCCGCGACCGTCAGGACGGCCGGGCGAGCTCGTTCGTGACGCCGCTGGTGTCCGCGAGCCGGGTCACGGCGACGTCCGCCTCGAAGACGCCAGGCTCCGCGAGGCCGGCGCCCACACGGGCGGCGTCCTCCTCGCGGTCCGACAGCAGCAGCACGCGCGCGGTCGTGCCGTCGGACTCCAGCACCCGGACGGAGACTCCGTCGACCGAGGCCGTGAGCACCGTCTCGAACAGCTCGCAGTCGGCCAGCGGGACGCCCGCGGCCCAGACACCGGGCCTGATCTCCTCGGCCTCGGCCGGTGCGTCCGCGGGGCCGAAGGTCAGCAGCGCCCCGTCGCCGACCACGTCGGCCGGCACCTCGCGACCGCGCCACCGGGCGCGAGGGCCCACGAGCGGGGTGGGGGCGCGCCAGCCGCTGGCACCGCGCCAGCCACGCGCCGCACCCTGGTACGCCGACAGGCAGCGCTGCTCGCCGTCGGCGCGGATCCGCCAGTACTCGGCGCCGTAGGGGTAGCGGGTGCGGCTCAGCTCCCACACCGGGACCAGCGAGTCGCCGCGCAGGAACCCGCTGGGGTAGGTCGGCCACGGCCGCTCACCCTCCGTCGTCGGCCGCCGCAGGCTGGCCAGGGGCGGAAGCTCGAACCGCACCACGTCGACGTACTCCCCGCCCGCCTCGAAGCCGTGCGCGGCCAGTAGTGCGTCGGGCGTGCGCAGCCCAGCGGCCGCACCCGCGTCGACGACGTACCCACCGACCTGGTCGTAGCCCTCCTCCACGATGGCGGATCCCAGGTCGGACGTGAGCAGCTTCTGGAGCACGGTCCGCCGCTGAGTGCTCACGAGAAGTCCCTGTCCGAGACGTTGACCACGTCCACCTCGTCGAGCGGCACCCGCAGCTGCCACCCGCTCTGCCGGTCTCCGGCCATGCCCAGCTCGGCTGCCCTTTCCGGCGAGCGGCGGTAGTGAAGCAGCACGGTTCCGTCGAGGACCGGTCCCACGACCGTCACCGGCTCGTCGCGCCAGGTCGCCTCGACGGTCCGGCGGAACCGACGCTCGACGGCGTCGACCGGGAGCTTGACCCAGCTGCCGCGGCTGTTCACGCCGTGCTCGACCGCGTCCGGGAACTGCTCCCGCTGGTCCTCGGTCGCGGCGACCGCCAGCCAGCCCTCGCCGCTGAAGAGCACGGGGTGGGTCGTGCCGCGGTACACGAGGTAGTAGCCGCCGAGTGCGGTGTCAGCGTCGGTCATCAGTTCCCCTGGGGGATCCACTCGCCGTCACGCAGGACGGCGATGAGCCGCTGCGTGCCGTCATCCAACGTCTCCCACATCTCGGCGCCATCCCTCATGGTGACCCCGTCCGGACCGGTCGCGTACTCGGGGATGATGTCATCCCCGGACTTCGTGAACCCGTTGCCGGTGAAGGGGTCGCCCCAGTCGTCGAACTGGCCGGACCCGCCCATGTCGCTGTGCCGCGGCACCTCGAAGTCCGGCGTGTCCGTCTGGAACCGGATGACATGGGTCGAGGCGTCGTCGGGGGAGTACGGCGACCCGTCGTAGTCGAGCCGCAGCCCGTCGTGGATCTGCTGCGGCGTCCCGAGGTGTGAGGTGTCGGAGGCGTCGGTGACCGCGCCGCGGACGCTGTCGACCTGGAAGTCCGGGTCGCGGCCCATGATGTAGCGGTCGGCCACCTCCGGCGGGACCACCTTCTGCATGACGGTGTCGGCGTCGGGCATCGGGAGGTCGTCACGGACCGAGCTCAGCGTGGCCCGCTCCGCCGCCGTGAGCTCGTCGGCCGGCGTGTTGACCAGGTCGATGAAGCCGTCGCGGTCGAGCCCGTGGTCGCCGAGGATGTCGTCGACCCGACCGGACCCCAGCTGCTCGGGGGCGTACGCCGTGGTGTGCGGGACGTCGTCCATCATCGAGTAGACGCGGGCCCGCTCGAGGCTGCTGAGGTCTGCCAGGTCGTCGAGCCGGCTCAGCGACCCGAGCTCGTCGAGCTTGGCGAGGTCGCCGAGGTTATCGAGCTTGCCCAGGTCGGACAGCACGTCGAGGACGTCGAGCCCACCCTTGGCGCCGCGGGTCGCGACCGCGCCGGTGCCACCGGTGGCGAGCGCCGCGATCGCGTCGGGGACGAGGTGCCCGATGGCGCGGGCGGGGTCGTCGGCCCAGGTGTCCCAGTCGAGCAGCCCCTTGCCGAGGTTCTTCCCGAACTCGACCGGGTCCTCGCGCAGCGCGTCCCACATGCCGACCGCGGTCTCCCAGTCGAGCTCGTAGGTCTTCGCCAGCTCCTCGGGGGTCAGCTCGCCGGTGGCGAGCGCCCAGGCGTCCTGGATCAGGTTCGCCGGGCTGAAGGGGAGCATCGTGGCGATGTCCCACAGCGCCTCGCCGGCGCCCTGGAAGATGCCGCCGACGAACCGCAGTCCGGACTCCCACCACGACGGCTCCTCGGGGGCGTCCGCGCACCCGGCCTTCACCTCGCCGGCGCACACCTGCGCGGCGTTCTCCAGGGTGGCCACGGCGGCGTTGAACTCGCTGATCGCGTTGGTGCGGATCTCGTCGCCCGGGTCGTCCCAGACCGGCAGCGTGATCGAGGAGTAGGTGCCGTTCGCGAGCCCGGTCTGCAACCGATCGGTCTCGGAGTCGAACCAGCTCCGGTACGCGCCGGTCGAGTCCTCTCCGCGCGTGTACTCCCCCTCGGCCCAGGTGGCGACGGCCTGGGCGTCCTCGAGCGCGTCCGCGTAGGCGAGGAGAGCGGCGCCTGCCCTGCGGAAGCCGTTCCCGGACTTGAACCACCGGTCCGGCTCCAGGTCGTGGGCGTCGCGGAAGTGGTCGGCGGCCCGGCCGGTCCAGCCGCTGGTGTCGATCTTCGAGAGCGCCTCGCCGGTGTCGTCGAACAGGCTGCCCTTCTCCGAGGTCAGGGTGGCCCGCGCCCGGATCGCCCCGGGATTCCCGCGGACGGTGAAGTCGGGCACGTCAGGACTCCAGGATCTTCAGCTCGGCGAGCGTGCCCGCGACCGTGTGCAACGCGTCGTACCCGCCCTGGTCCGTCTCGTAGTAGTTCATGGCGATCTTGCCGATCCGGCCGGCCATCTCCTCGACGTCCTTGCAGAGGTTGTTGACGCCCTCCTCCCACCGGCTCTTGAACTCGTCGACGGCGTCCCACACGACCTCGCTGCCGAGGTCGTCCTCCGACGGGACCAGGTCCTCGACGTCCTTGTCCTTGAAGAGCTGGACGGTCTCTGCGAGGCCCTGAGCGGCCTTCCCGAGGCTCTGGAGGTCCACCTCGAAGTCGTACGACGGCATGCCAGGCACCGTTCCCCGCCGAATACGGCTCGAAACCACCATCCAGTCGCCGGTTTGCCGGGCGGCTGCGCGGGGCACGATGGCGCCATGAGCAACATCAGCCTGGAGTTCCAGGAGCTGCAGGACGCTGCGCGGGCGGTGGCCGCCGGTCTGGAGCCGCTCAACACGGTCCTGACCGACCTCGGTGGCGCGATCGAGACCGCAGCCGTCGGCTTCAAGGGCCAGGCGGCCACCGGCCTCGGTGAGGCGCTCGCCGCCTGGTTCGACGTCGCCACTACCCTCGGCCCGATCCTGGAGGGCTACGCGCAGGCGATCATGACCGTCGCGAACGAGCACGTGCTCAACGAGGGCGAGCAGACCCGGACCTACAGCGGTCTCGTCGACCGACTCGGAGGCAGCCATGACTGAGCGGTCGTTGGTGGTCCACCAAGCCGCCCTCTCCGACATCGAGGAAGCGATGGCCACGGCCTCCGAGGCGATTCACGAGCAGGTCACTGCTCTCCTGGACGAGGTCGACACCAAGACGCCTGCCTGGACCGAGGAGACGCCGTCGCGCGTGGCGCAGCGCGACTACGAGCGGCGACTGCGAGACGGGCTCACGCGGCTCACCGAGGCGCTCGACCAGGTGAAGGGGGCGGTCGCGACGTACCGCGAGGACGCCCGTGAGATCGAGGTCGAGAACGTCGCGATCGTCCACTGACGACACCCGGCGTACCCACGGGTAACGTGACTCACACAGCTCGCCCCCTGACCGCGACCCGCCGGTCGCCGTAGTCTCGGCGCGACGCACCACCCCTGCTTCAAGGAGACGTCGTGAACTGGGTCCTCATCGTCGGCCTGATCATCAACGCGATCGCGCTGCCGATCGCGGCACGCCGGGTGATGTGGCTGACCGGTCTGATCCGGAGCGGCCAACCCGACCCCGGCCGCCTCGAGGGCGTCACGAGCCGGCTCGGTCGCGCCGTGAAGAACCAGGTGGTGGAGGTCTTCGGACAGCAGCGGCTGCTGAAGTGGACCGTGCCCGGCGCTGCACACTTCTTCGTCTTCTGGGCCTTCGTGATCCTCGGCAGCGTCTACGTCGAGGCGTACGGCGTGCTGCTGATCTCCGACGATTTCGCGATCCCGATCGTCGGCCACTGGGAGGTGCTCGGGTTCGCCCAGGACCTGATCGCGATCCTGGCCGTCATCAGCCTCGTCGTGTTCGCCCAGATCCGACTGCGGAACGCGCCCGAGAAGCTGGGGCGCAGGTCGCGCTTCAAGGGGTCGCACCTCGGTGGCGCATGGCTCGTGCTGGTCATGATCTTCAACGTCATCTGGACGATGTTCCTGTTCCGCGGCGCGGCCTCCGCCGCCGGCAACCTCCCCTACGACAGCGGGGCGTTCCTCTCGGTCGCCCTCGGCAACGCGCTGGACGGGCTCTCGGAGGACACCCTGCACGTGCTCGAGGGGATCGGGCTGCTGCTCCACATCGGTGTGATGCTGGTGTTCCTGCTGATCGTGCTCAACAGCAAGCACCTCCACATCTTCGTGGCTCCGCTCAACGTGCTCTTCAAGCGGCAGCCGGTGGCGCTCGGTGCGGCCAAGCCGCTCACCTCGGCCGGCCAGCCGGTCACCCTCGAGGACCTCGAGGACATGGACGAGGACACCACGCTCGGCATCGGGAAGATCGATGACTTCTCCTGGAAGGGGATGCTCGACTTCGCCACCTGCACCGAGTGCGGCCGGTGCCAGAGCCAGTGCCCGGCCTGGAACACCGAGAAGCCGCTCTCGCCCAAGATGCTGATCATGAACCTGCGGGACCACGCGTTCCACATCGGTTCGTACCTGCAGGCCGACCAGGCCAAACGGGAGAAGCTGCTCGAGGACGACCCCGAGCTCGCCGCCGAGGTGGAGCGGGCCCTGGTCGGTGTCACCGAGGGCGAGGCCTGGCACCCCACGGGTGGCGGCGTCATCGATCCGGACGTGCTCTGGTCGTGCGTGACGTGCGGCGCCTGCGTGCAGCAGTGCCCCGTGGACATCGAGCACGTCGACCACATCGTCGACATGCGTCGCTACCAGGTGCTCGTCGAGAACAACTTCCCCGCCGAGCTCAACCAGCTGTTCAAGGGCATGGAGTCCAAGGGCAACCCGTGGAACCTGTCGCCGAGCATGCGGCTGGACTGGGCGCAGGGTCTGGACTTCGACGTGCCGGTGGTGGGTGAGGACCTCGAGTCCCTGGAGTCCGTCGACTGGCTGTTCTGGGTCGGCTGTGCCGGCGCGTACGAGGACCGCGCCAAGAAGACCACCCGCGCGGTGGCCGAGCTGCTGACCATCGCCGGCGTCTCGTTCGGCGTACTGGGCAAGGGCGAGACGTGCACCGGCGACTCAGCCCGCCGGGCCGGCAACGAGTTCGTCTTCCAGGGGCTGGCGCAGCAGAACGTCGAGACCTTCAAGGAGTTCAAGGTCAAGCAGGTCGTGTCGACCTGTGCGCACTGCTTCAACACCCTCAAGAACGAGTACCGGGAGTTCGGCATCGAGCTCGAGGTCGTCCACCACACCCAGCTGCTGAACCGGCTGGTCCGGGAGGGCCGGCTGACCCCGGTCCAGGACGGCGCGGGGGCGGCCAAGCGCTCCATCACCTACCACGACCCGTGCTACATCGGACGCCACAACCAGGTCTACACACCTCCGCGCGAGCTGCTCCAGGTGCTCCCGGGCGCGGACTTCGTCGAGATGGAGCGCAACTCCGAGCGGTCCTTCTGCTGCGGTGCCGGCGGGGCGCGGATGTGGATGGAGGAGACGATCGGCGAGCGGATCAACCTGAACCGCACGACCGAGGCGGTCGGCACCGGCGCGGACCAGATCGCGGTCGGCTGCCCGTTCTGCCGCGTGATGCTGTCCGACGGGCTCGCAGCGCTGCAGGACTCCGGAGACGCCCGCGCTGAGGTCGAGGTCCTCGACGTGGCCCAGATGCTGCTGGCCTCGGTGAAGGGCGAGTCGGCCACCCGGGCGGCGAAGGTGGAGGCGTCTGCCTCAGCCAGCGGCGGTGTGGCCACCGCGACGCTCACCCGCGACGAGGCGACCGCCGCCGAGCCCGCACCCGGCGACGCCACCCAGACCGAGGGCACGATCACCGAGACCGCGGACGCCGGACCCGCTGCCAAGGCCAGCGGCGGCTCCTCGCTGTTCGACGTCGGCGGCGACGAACCGGCGGCGACCACCGCCCCGGAGGCGTCCGTCCCTGAGGAGGCGAAGGCTTCTCCCACTGGCGGCTCCCTCTTCGATGTCGGTTCGGACTCGCCCTCGCAGGAGGAGCAGAAGGAGGCGCGGACCGAGGCCGTCAGCCAGGCGAACGACGACTCCCTGTCCGGCGGTGGCTCGCTGTTCGACGTCTCCGGTGACGCTCCGGCCGACGACACCCCGCCGACCCCTCCCGCCACCGGGGGCTCGCTTTTCGACGTCGAGCCCGAGAACCCTGCCTCCACGGGCGGCTCGTTGTTCGACGTGGAACCCGAGGAGACCACCAAGAGCGAGCCGGCGTCGACGGGCGGCTCGTTGTTCGACGTGGAGCCGGAGGAGACTGCGCCCAAGCCTGCGACTGGTAGTTCCCTCTTCGACGTGGAGCCCGAGCCAGCGCCCGAGCCCGCCGCCGAGGCCGAGGCAGTGGCAGAGACCGAGGCAGAGACCGAGGCAGAGACCGAGGTGGACAAGCCGGAGTCCACGGGTAAGGCCCACCAGCCCAAGACCGATGTGGAAATCGACGAGAAGGGTTCGCTCTTCGACCTCTGAGCTCGCCTGAGCGACCGGCGTCATTCGCGTCGACAGCGGTGGCGGATCCACTCCGGGGGTGGTCGTCCGGCTTTGGGTGGGGGCAGGAACTCCGGTTTGCCGTCGGCGGCGAGTCTGACCTGCCAGGGGGTGTGGTGGATGGTGCGGTGGTGGTGCCCGCACAACAGCACCAGATTCTCGAGCGAGGTCGGTCCCCCGTTGATCCAGTGGCGGATGTGATGCGCATGTCCCATCACCGGTGGCCGGGTGCAGCCGGGGAACGCGCAGTGCTGGTCGCGGGCGACCAGGGCGGTCCAGATCGCCGGCGTGACGAGCCGGTGGGTGCGGCCCACATCGAGTGGGCAGCCGTCGGTGTCGAGGAGGACCCGGATCAGGTCGCAGTCACACGCCATCCGCCGCACCGCGGCGGCGGAGAGGTCGAGGCCGTCGTCCGTGACTCCCACCCCGGACCCGGACCCTGAGCCGGAGCCGCTGTGGCGCTCGTCGTTGTGGTCGTGGAGGGTGTCGGCGTCGATGGTGACCGTGACTCGGGGGCGGGCGCCGTGGCTGGCGGGTGCGATGTCGGTGTTCAACGCGTGCTCGGCAAGCTGGACGAGGGCGTCCCACATCCGGGCGCCGTGGTCGCGGGTGTCCTCCCCCGGCTCACACCCCTCCGACTCGGTCGCCGTCCCCTGCTTGTCTTCGGCTGGCTTGGGCTTCGTGAACGGCAGCAGCGCGGCGCGCAGGGTGGCACCGTCCTCGACGGTGCCACGTCCGCGGATCCGGACCCCACCCAGACCGTCGTCGGTGATCGACAACCCACGGTCGAGGTGGGCAGCCCTCTCTTCGCGGTCGAGGTCCTTCTCGGCCCGCTTCTCCTCACCCTCGGGGTCGACCACCGCGAGCAGGTGCCGGCCGGCGCGGTGGAGCTCCGAGGCGTTCAACCGGCCCGCTCCGTCGATCAGGGTCTGCTCACCACGACGGCGGACCTGCGTGGCCTTGGGAAGGCGGCGGATGGCGTCGAGGATCACCCCGGCCTGCTGCGGTGAAACGTCTCCGGCCGCCAGCGCTGCATACGTCGCGCGTCGTTCGCCGACGAGTTCCCGGGCGTGCTTCACGGTGCGCTTGCCCTCGCCACGGGTGGTGCCGGCCAGGTGGGTGTACCAGTCCGCGGTCGACCCCCACGCCAGCTGCTTGCGGGGGATCTCGCGGGCGTCGATCTCCGCCAACAGCGACGCCTCCAGCGCCGCGGTCTTGGCCTTGAGCTGCTGGAGCTCCTCCACCCCCGCGACCGCTCGTCATCGGGCCGAGCGGACCAGAGCACGTCGGCGACTCCGTCGATCCCCGCGCACGCCGACGCCACGACACCGGCCGCGTCAGCGGGGGTCGGGTACGGGAACGGAGTGATCGCCATGGCCACCATTCACCCGCACTTAGCCGACAAGAACGACCGAACTGCACGCCGCCTGTGGAACACCTGTCCCGAGGCCCACATGTGGACGACTAGCGGCCCGCGAACCCTGCAACGACCGGCGCGCCCGGAGGTCGAGCGGGCCTCGGTGATCAGTTGCAGCCGACGAAGACGACCTCTCGCCAACTCGAACCTGAGACTTCGACGTCGACCCAGGTCAGCTCGACGATGTCGGACAGGCCGTTGCCAGTTGGCGGCAGACACTCGGGCCGGTCCCCTTCGTGGAAGATGCCGTTGCTGGTCCACGAGACTTCCAGGGGACGCCACAGGTCCAGTCGTCGTTGCGATCGACGTTGCCTTCGCCATCGACCTTCCGACACGAGATGGCGCCCTGGGCCGACACGCATCGAGCCTGCGTGGTGTGCATCGCAGGGCTGCGCTGTCCAAGCAGGTAGCCGGCGGCCGCGCCGACCAGCAGGGCCGCGACGGCGACAATCAGGGCGGCGGTCCTCGTCGATGCCGGTGTCGGCAGCACGGACGGGTCGGGTGTCAGCGGGCTGGTCACGATTCCCCCGTGGGTAGGTGCCTCGGATGTAGGCAGGCTGATCATGCCGCACCGACGACGCGAGGCGCCGGAGTTGAGTGAGGTCCACTGGGGCCTCGTTGCTCCGGACGACTGGCTGACCGACCAGTATTCGTAATGCACGGACGAGCTAGTACGAGTTCATTGCCGCTGCACGCTCCTGACCCGCGGCAGGTGAGACAGTTGAACCAGACCTGCGGCGAGTTCGGAGGCGCCATGATCGACGGTCTGTTGGTGGTGAGGTATGCGGGACTTGGCTCGCATGAGCACGCTGCCGATGTCGATGCGGGCATCGACGACTTGGTCGCAAGACTGCGGGAGCTGCTTCTCCGAGTCGTAGGCCCTGCGGCCCTGACAGTCGTTGATGACGCTGCGGATCCAGACGCTCTCAGACGTGTCGTGAGGGCGATCGAGGACGCCGGACGCGTGGACCCTGAGTTCGCGCGGGAGGTCACGCACCTCTGTGATGAGCTCGCGCGGCGCATGCCGCCGGACCCAGTTCCGCAACCTCAATCGCGACCATGCCATCAGTGCGGCGGGAAGAATCGCCCAGCCGAGCAGTTCTGCGTTCATTGCGGCGCCTTTCTGGACTGGGCAACCCGCACGACTAGGCCCGAGCCTGTCCGGGAGCCAGCGGCCGCGAGCGCTCCTGCACCTGCCCCCGCCCCGCATCGTTCATTCCCATGGTCCCGCCGATCCAAACGCCGGTTGAGACTCGAGTTCGGCGAGGCAACACTCGAGGTGGCCGGGCGCGCACATTCGCCATCCAGCCCCGCCCAGGCGGTTATCGACAACGCACTGTCGATGTACGTCCAACAAGGGCGCCTGCTGTTCAACCCACCCGAGCACATGCGCCAGGGCCGGACAGAGCGAGTGACCGTTGCCATCGCGCAGCACATGGGTCTGGACAACTACCTCCGCACCCTCGCGTCGGGCTCGGGCGACGCCCCCATTGAAGACGTGGAGACGACACCCTTCATGGCGGTCGAGCTGACCGGGGCCGCGTTCACCATCACGTCTCTGCAGTTGGGGAACGCCGCCGAGCAACTGCTTCGCCCCACCGCGCTGTGGCAGTTCGACGTGATCCCTGAACGCAGTGGCGCTCACTCACTCCAACTTCGTGTGGCGATGCGGATTCCATTGCCCGACCACCCAAATGAGCGCGTCTCGTTGCCGGTCCTGGAGCGAACCGTCCGTGTGCGGGTGGATCCGTCGTACAGCGGGCGGAGGTTCGTTCGGACTCACTGGCAATGGCTGGCCGCGACGGTCGTTGGCCTCGGCGGCGCGATCGCAGCCTGGCTCAAGCTGTTCCAGGGCTGACCCCTGGGACCCGCGACCGGCATCCTGGGCCACACGCAATAGATGGTTGCGCATTTGGCGCTCCCGTACTAGGGTTACACGCAACCAAACGTTGCGGGAGGCAAGCATGGAGCTAGGAACCATCGAACGCCAGCTCTACATCGATGCGCCGCCCGAGATCGTGTTCGAGGTGGTGAGCGACCCAGCCCACGTGAAGCAGTGGTGGCCCGACGAGGCACGCTACGAGACCGTGGTCGGGTCGGCGGGCGAGATCCTGTTCGCCGACGACGCCGGCGGCAAGGTCGAGGCGCTCACCGTCGTCGACCTCGAGCCGCCTACCCGCTTCTCGTTCCGCTGGACGCACCCGGCCGGAGAGGAGGCGGTGGAGGGCAACTCGCTGCTCGTCACCTTCGAGCTCGTCCCGCAGGGCGAGGGCACACTGGTGCGCTTCCGAGAGACCGGCTTCCGCGAACGCGGCTGGGAAGCGGCTGTGCTCGAGGCGACGTACCAGGATCACGTCCAGGGGTGGGACTACTTCCTGCCGCGCCTCGTCACGTACGCCGCGAAGGTAGCCACCCACTCATGAGCGACCAAGTCGACGACGAGCTGTGGTCGGCGATCGGCGACCCGACTCGCCGGCGGATGCTCGATCTGCTGCTCGCGGCTGGGTCGGGTACGTCGACCTCGCTCAGCGAGCGGCTTCCGGTGAGCCGGCAGGCGGTCGCGAAGCACCTCGCTGTGCTCGACAGGGCCGGGCTGGTTCACGGGCAGACGGTTGGCCGCGAGCGGCACTACCGGATCGACGAGGAGCAGTTCGCCCGAGCCCTCGCGCAGCTCAACGCCGTGAGCAACGCCTGGGACGGCCGGCTCCGGCGCATCAAGCGCCTGGCCGAGGCGCTTCATCACCGCGAAACAAGGGAGCAATGAAATGGCCGACGAAAGGACCGAACGCATGAGCGACCTGACCCACACCTTCACCGTGGACGCGACGGCGCAGGAGGTGTACGAGGCCATCATCGACGTCCGCTCCTGGTGGGGTGCGACCAACATCGTCGGCCCCACCGACCAAGTAGGCGCCGACTGGTTCTACCTGGTACCAGACCTCCACTACTCCAAGCAGCGCACGGCCGAGCTCGTCGCCGGCGAGCGGGTGGTGTGGGAGTTCACGGACGGCTACCTCGACTTCATCGCAGACAAGGGCGAGTGGATCGGAACGCAGGGCCGCTTCGACATCGCCTCCCACGACGGCCAGACGCGGGTGACTTTCACTCACGAGGGCCTCGGGCGGTCCGATGAGTGCTTCGACGTCTGCCACGACGCGTGGCGGCACTACATCACCGAGAGCTTGCGCCAGCGAATCGCCACCGGCCAGGGCACGATGCGTACCCGCGAGGAGGACCACGCGGCTGTGAGACAACACGCCACGAGTCGGCCATAGGCAATCAGCGGCAACTGGCGCGATCAAGGAACGTACTCCGCTCTGGACCATGCCGCACCCTCGACCAGGACTCCTGAGATCTCGATCCCTTGCCGTGAGTCAGGTGGCGCGGGATCGTGGTCTCATGCGCGCCATCCGCGCGGCGCACGCCTTCGACGGCAGCCGATTCCTGCCAGACGGTGCCACCGTGGTGTGGGACGAGGACCGGATCGTCGGTGTCGAGTCGGGGTGCGCCACACTGCCGGAGAGCGTCGAGGTGTCCGACTACGGCGGCACCGTGCTGCCGGGGCTGATCGACTGCCACAGTCACCTGGTCGCCGACGCTACGGTCGGAGGACTGGAGCGCGCCGCGGCGATGCCGGAGCAGGCGATCGACCAGGTCATCGCCGAGTCGCTGGCGACGCACGCAGTGGCCGGCGTGACCACCGTGCGGGACCTGGGCGACCGCGCGTACCGCACTCTCGCTTTCGGTGAGCGTGCTGGTCTGCCGCGTGTCGTGGCCTCTGGTCCCCCCATCACGACGCCCGGCGAGCACTGCCACTTCCTGGGCGGAGCGGTCGGGGGCAGCGACCTGGGTACCTCGGTCGCCGAGCACGCCGAGCGCGGCGTCGACGTCATCAAAGTGATGGCCTCGGGCGGGTTTGCGACACCGGGGTCCGACCAGTTTGGCGCCCAGTATGGCGTCGCTGAGCTGACCAACCTCGTCGATACCGCACACGAGACCGGCCTGCCCGTCGTGGCACACGCGCACTCGCTGCTCGGCATCCAGCACGCCCTGGCCGCCGGCGTCGACGGGATCGAGCACTTCACGGGCCTCGCTCCCGAGGGCGCACGGATCGGCGACGGGCTGCTCGAGGCGGTGGCCCGCCGTGGCCTGTACGTCGACCTCACCATGGGCAACGACCGCACCCTGCACGCCGCGATGCCCGCACCACCCCCGCCTCTCGCCGCGCTCCTCGCTTCCCTGGGCTTCACCAGCCTCGACGCTCTCTATGACTTCCAGCTGAGCGTGTTGGGCCGGCTCCGCGAGCACGGAGTCGTCGTGGTCACCGGCGTTGACTCTGGGATGGCGCCGCCCAAACAGCACGGCAACGTCTGGCGCGCGGTCAGCGACATGGTCGAGGCCGGCTACCCCGTTGCCGACGCCCTCGCGGCAGCGACGTCGGTGGCCGCCCGAGTATGCGGGCTGGAGAACGAAACCGGCCGGCTCGCCGCGGGATGCGCCGCCGACCTGCTGGTGGTGGACGGTGAGCTCTCCAAGAACCCCTTACTGCTCGGAAGCCCCCAACAGGTCATCATGAGAGGACTCCCGCTTCCCCTTGGCGTGCGTCCACTTTCGTGATCGGAGCGGTGCCTAGATTGGGGCTCATGACGCGCCCCTGCAAGGTCGGTGTCCAGCTGCCCGAAG
>NZ_DASUTK010000160.1:0-23950 GCF_036374615.1 Nocardioides sp. | reverse complement strand
AGCCGTCAGCGGCGGAGCCACCCCAGCCGATCACCGGCTCCTCGTCGTACTCCGCGGCAAGGGATCGGAGAAGGGTAGGCACGTCGTCGGCCGTCGATCCACCCGGAAGCCCTACGACGTAGGTGCCTGCGACGTGTTCCCCCTGGGGGACATCTTGGGTCGTCAAGTCGATGGCGACCGCTCCGTCCATAGGGACGGCGGAGAGGCCGGTGCTGGTAGCCGCTCCGAAAGCGGCAACCGTGGCGTCGGGTTCGAAGGCGCGCAACGCGACGGTGGTCCTTCCGGTGGGCTGCGGCAGTTCGCCCCGCGGGGCGCGTTGGGTGCGATGAGATGGGTCAGAGCCGGCGCAGCCCCGGACGAAGGAATCGTTCGTCTGAGTTGCGGAGTTGTCATGGACCACCACACCGGCACCCATCCGCTACTGGCGTGTGCCGCGACGATGGCTGCAGCGCTGAAGGACGTCGCTGGTGTCGAGCCGGTGTTCATGACGACGGCCGAGAAGCAGGCGGCGCTGCTGGAGCTGAGCCGGGTCACCGGTCAGCTCGCCGAGCTGCGCCTGCGGGTGCTCGCAACCGCCGAGGACGTGGCCGAGGAAACCGCAGCCCGCGATGCCGCCGCGTGGTTGGCCCACCACGCTCGACTCGACCGGTCCGGGACTAGACGGGACGCCCGGCTCGCCACCGCCCTCGACCGCCGCTGGACCAGGGTGGCGGCCGGCCTGCGGGAGGGCACCGTCAACCTCGACCAGGCGCACGAGATCGTCCGGGCCCTCGACGCCCTGCCCGACGACCTGGCTGCCGAGGTCCGGACCCAAGCCGAGCAGCGGCTGGTCGAGCGGGCCGGCCAGTTCGGCCCCCGCGCGCTGCGGATCCTGGGCCGCCGGGTGCTGGAGGTGGTGGCACCCGAGGTCGCCGAGGAGCACGAGCGCAAGCGGCTGGAGAAGGAGGAGGCTGAGGCGGAGAAGGCGACCTTCTTCACCAGCCGCCGCCGCGGTGACGGGACCACCGACCTCAAGATCCGGCTCAGCGATGCCGCCGCCGATCGGCTGATGACCTACTTGGAAGCGTTCACCTCACCACGCCGTGCGTCGCGCAGCGACGGGGTAGCTTCGGATCAGCAGTCGGATGACCGCCGGCCGTACGACCAGCGGCTGGGGCATGCGTTCGTCGCGTTCTTGGAGTCCGTCGACCCGGACCGGATGCCGCTGCACGGCGGGGATGCCACCACCGTGATCATCACCCTCGACCTGGCCTCCCTGCTTTCGGGGTTGGGGGTGGCGCTGGTCGGTGACCAGCCGATCACGGCCGCCGAGGCTCGCCGGATGGCGTGCACTGCCTCGATCATCCCGATGGTTCTCGGCGGAGAGTCGGAGATCCTCGACCAGGGCCGCGCCCGCCGCCTCTTCACCCCCGCCCAGCGCAAAGCGATGGCGGTCCGAGACCGGCACTGCCGCGCCGAAGCGTGCGATGTCCCCGCCGCCTGGTGCGAGGCGCATCACGCGAACCGCCCCTGGAGCCAAGGCGGTCGAACCGACCTGTCCGACGGCGTCCTGCTCTGCAACTGGCACCACCACCGCGCCCACGACCACCGCTACGACACCCACCGTCAACCCAACGGCGACCTCAGCTTCAACCGACGTACATAGGGCCGGCGATGGCTGATCATTACCTGGTCGCCGACTGGGCCGCCACTCCCCGACGCCAGCGGCTCGGAGCCTGACCATGGGCTCGCTTGAACGCGCGGCTGAATGCTTCCTCGGAGTCGTAGCCGACGCGTCGAGCGACCACGGCGATCCCCAGGGCCGTGCTCTCGAGGAGGTCACGGGCGACGTGCATCCGCCAGCCGGCGAGGTAGCGGATCGGAGGAAGTCCGAGGACGGTGCGGAACCGCTCGTCGAGGACCGACACCGACACGTTGGCGGCCGTGGCCAGCTCCGCCACCGTCCACTTGCGGTCCGGTTGGGCGTGCATGCACGCCACGGCGGGGGCGGTCACGGGGTCGTGCAGGGCACCGAGCCAACCGCGCTCGGCTGCCGGCGCGCTGGCCAGGTGAAGCTTGAGCACCTCGCGGAGCAGCAGCTCCGGGACGTGGGTGGGCACCGTGAACCGGTCCACGTCCACCTGCGAGGTCTGCTGCACCGCGTAGTCGATGCTGGCGCGGACGAACAACCGTGCCGCGCCCGACGGCGGGCTCACCACGAACACCGGAGGCAGCGCCTTGAGCCGGGGGTCGAAGAGCGGATCGTCTGAGTCGAGGTACCCGCAGACGAGCTGGGTGGGGGCTCCGCCCTCACCGTGCCGGATCACCGGCATCTCGGCCCACGGCGGGCTCTGGATGAGCGTCCCGACCGGCACCATGGCGGCCTGGCTCGTGCCACCCATCTGATGGGTGTCGCCGTACGGCAGGACGATCACGTCGCCCGAGTCCGCCCACAGAGGCTCCGACCCCTCGACCTTGATCCAGCACCGGCCCTCGGCCACGACGTGGAAGAGGACGACTCGCTCCGAGCCGGGGGCCAGCAGCGCGGCGGCGTCCTTCGCGGGGATCGACGAATATGCCCATCCCTCGGTGTACTCGCCGCGCAGGAAAATGGCGCCGCTCAACCGGAGCCGGTCGAGTGCGGCCGACAGGGCCGGCGCGGGGTCCGGGTCAGGTACGCCGGTGCCCGAGTCATGGCCGGCCGGTCGCCACGACATGACACTGATCGTGACACAGACCGTCGCAAGAGAGAGGAACCCGCACATGCCTTTGTACATGGACATCCACGAGAACGTCCCGGCCGGGACGACGGCCGCCGACGTTGCCGGCGCACACGAGATGGACCTGAAGATCCAGGAACAGCACGGCGTCGACTACCGCAGCTATTGGGTCTCGGAGCCGGAGGGCAAGATCTTCTGCCTGGTCGAGGCACCCAGCGCCGAAGCCGCTGCCATCGTGCACCGCGAGTCGCACGGGCTGGTCGCCGACCAGCTGATCGAGGTCGTCGAAGGACGGTAGAAGACGCGGCACACGGGCCGGCCAGCTACCGCTTCCGCCCTGGATCCCTGTCCATTTGGTGCTGGCCGCCCAGGGTCCCGATGGCGCCCGACCACTGCACGGTCTCCAGCCCGCCGCGAAGGACCGTGGTCGCATCGTGGCGGGAGGTCCGGAGGGCGCGCACCGGTCATCCAGACCCCCGACCTCTGCATGCCATTGCCCAGAATGACCGAGCCGCTACCAGCTGCGCCCGGCGCTACCTGATGCGGTGCTGAACTCGGTGGAGCTGAGGGGACTCGAACCCCTGACCCTCTGCATGCCATGCAGATGCGCTACCAGCTGCGCCACAGCCCCGAGTGGGTGCTGCCCGAAGGCAACTCGCGGAATACTAACGGGCGCGGCCGGGCGCGGCGAAATCCGGGTGGACGTTCCACGAGTGGAGCCGCATCGCACCGGGTCCCGGCACCTCGTCCAGCACGGCGAGCGCACAGTTGACCAGGGTCCGGAGCGAGTCGGCCGCCTCGTCGCCCCATCCGAGCAGTCTCGCGACCGCGAGCCGCAGGCACGCGCCATGCGAGACCACGACGGCGGTCTCGCCGGGTGCGAGAACGGCTAGCAGCTCGTCGTACGCCGGCATCATCCGGGCCAGTACGTCCTGCGGCGTCTCCGCCCCGGCCAGCCCTTCGTGCTGCGCCTGGAACCGGACGCCGGCCTCATCGAAGGTCAGCCCGGTCCGCTCCCCCACGTCGAACTCGCGGAGCCGGGCGTCCAGGCGCGCGACCAGTCCGGTCTCCTTCTCGACGTACGCCGCCGTCTGCCTGGCACGCGCGAGGTCCGACGACCACAGCAGGCTCGGCCCGAAGCGAGCCAGCGTCGGTGCCACTGCCGCGGCCTGCCCGTGGCCGACCTCGTCGAGCTCGACGTCTGCGTGCCCTTGGAAGCGGCGCTCGGCGTTCCACGCGGTCTGTCCGTGCCGGACCAGGACCAGCCGGCGCGGTGCGCCCCGGGGTTTCGCGGGCTGCTCGAAACCTGGCACCTCAGGCACCGGGCGAGGTCACGTCCGCTGGAAGCGGAATGGTGGGGCAGTCGCGCCACAGCCGCTCCAGCGCGTAGAACTCGCGCTCCTCCTCGTGCTGGACATGCACGACGATGTCGCCGTAGTCGATCAGCACCCAGCGGCCGTCACGCTCGCCCTCGCGGCGGATCGGCTTCGCCCCGGTCTCGCGCAGCTTGTCCTCGACCTCGTCGACGATCGCCTTGACCTGCCGGTCGTTGCTGCCTGAGGCGATCACGAAGGCGTCGGTGATCGCCAGCTGGTCGCTGACGTCGAAGGCGATGATGTCGGTGGCGAGCTTCTCGGACGCCGCGCGCGCGGCGGTGGTGACGAGCTCGACGGCTCGTTCGGTGGCGGTCATGCTGCTCCGGTGTCGTGTGGTGAGATGTGGGGTCTGTAGAGGCCGTGCTTGGCGATGTACTGAACCACGCCGTCCGGCACGAGGTACCAGACGGGCTCACCCGCCGTCGCGCGCTCGCGGCAGTCGGTCGAGGAGATAGCGAGGGCCGGGATCTCCACCAACGTCACTCGCTCGGTCGGGATTCCCTCGAGCGTTGCGGCGTCCATCTCGTACCCCGGTCGCGTGCACCCCACGAACTGTGCGAGCTCGAAGAGCTGCGCTGCGTCACGCCAGGTGAAGATGTCGGCCAGCGCATCGGCGCCGGTGATGAAGTAGAGCTCGGTGTCCGGGAGCTGCTCGTGCAGGTCGCGCAGTGTGTCCTTGGTGTAGGTCGGTCCGCCCCGGTCGATGTCGACCCGCGACACCGTGAACCGTGGGTTGGCGGCGGTCGCGATCACCGTCATGAGGTAGCGGTGCTCGGCCGGCGACACGGTCCGGTCCGACTTCTGCCACGGGTCGCCGGTCGGCACGAAGACGACCTCGTCGAGGTTGAACCAGGCCTGCACCTCCGATGCCGCGACCAGGTGGCCGTGGTGGATGGGGTCGAAGGTGCCTCCCATCACCCCGACCCGCCGGACGGCAGGTGAGGTGGCGGTGTCAGCGGGCGCGCTCAGCTGTGCTCGCGTCCCCCGCCGAAGGCGACCAGCGCGCCCATCAGCGCCAGGAGCAGTGCCAGGATCCCGATCCCGACGCCGTAGCTCAGCGCCGAGCTGACCTCGTTGTGGGACTCTTCGGCCGCCTGGACCAGCACCGCCTGCACGATCATCGCCATGGGGGCAGCCTACCGGTCCTAGCGGGTGTGACCGTCGCCGGTGACGACGTACTTGGTCGACGTCATCTCCGGCAGGCCCATCGGCCCCCGAGCGTGGAGCTTCTGGGTGCTGATCCCGATCTCCGCGCCGAACCCGAACTCGCTCCCGTCGGTGAACCGGGTCGACGCGTTGACCAGGACGACGGCGGAGTCGACCGCGGCCACGAACCGCCGGGCGGCCCCCTGGTCGGCGGTCACGATCGCGTCGCTGTGACCGCTGGAGTGGCGGTGGACGTGCTCGATCGCCGCCTCGAGGTCGGGCACGACGGCGGCGGAGATGTCGAAGGAGAGGTACTCGCGGTCCCAGTCCTCGTCGGTGGCGGGCACCACGCCGTCGTACGCCGCGAACGACTCGTCACCGTGGATCGTCACGCCCGCCTCCTGGAGCGCCGGGACCACCGTCGGCAGGAACGCGTCCGCGACCGCCGCGTGGACCAGGAGTGACTCGGCTGCATTGCACACGCTGGTCCGCTGGGTCTTGGCGTTGAGGACGATCGCCAGCGCACGGTCGAGGTCGGCAGCACCGTCGACGTAGACGTGGCAGTTGCCCACACCGGTCTCGATCACCGGAACCGTCGACTCCTCGACGACCGACCGGATCAGCCCGGCGCCGCCCCGCGGGACGAGGACGTCGACCAGCCCGCGGGCCCGCATCAGCTCCTTGACGCTGTCGTGCCCGTCACCCGGGACCAGCTGCACCACGTCGGGATCCAGACCGGTCCGCTCGGCCGCACGACGCAGCACGTCGACGATCGCGGCGTTGGACGACCGGGCACTCGACGAGCCGCGCAGCAGCACGGCGTTGCCGGACTTCAGGCAGATCCCGGCCGCGTCGGCCGTGACGTTCGGACGCGCCTCGTAGATCATCCCCACCACGCCGAACGGCACCCTGACCTGACGCAGCTCCAACCCGTTGGCGAGCGTGCTCCCGCGCACCACCTCGCCCACCGGGTCCGGCAGACCGGCCACCTCCCGCAGGCCCTGCGCCATCCCGGAGACGCGGTCGGGTGAGAGCCGGAGCCGGTCGAGGATGTTGGTCGGCGTCCCGGCCGCCTCCGCGCGCGAGACGTCCTCGGCGTTGGCCGCGAGCACCGCGTCGGTGGCAGCCTCGAGGTCCTCGGCCATGGCGAGCAGCGCGGTGTCCTTCTCGGCCCGCGTCGCCAGTGCGAGGGCCCGTGACGCGGTCCTGGCGCGCTGCGCCACCACCCGCACCTCGGTCTCGCCGGACGCATTCGCCATGAATTCAGGGTACGGCGGCAACCGATTCGCGGTCCGCCGCGTCCAGGTAGGTGAACGGGGGCATCGGGCCCTCATGCGGCGAAGGACTCCCATGCAGCTTCGATCACTCCTGGCCACCGGCCTGGCCGTGTCCATCACGGCCGTCGGACTCGCGGCCACCCAGCACACGGCGGGCGCCGACGAGCCGGCCCCGCTCCCCGACTCGGCGATCGCACTGACCGCGCCGAAGAAGGTCATCGCGTACGGGTATCGCGGGAGGATCTACTCCGGCCTCGGGCTCCGTCTGGTCGCCGGGGACGCCCCGGTCGAGATCTGGAGCAAACGAGAGTCCTACGACGACCCGATCACCAGCGTGTGGCGCACGGAGGGTGGAGATGTGCCGCTGCCGGCAGGCGCGAACCGGGGCTTTCGCGGCTTGAAGAAGTTCGCCCGGCTGAAGATCACCCGGGTGGCGGACGGCGCGGTCATGCTGAACAAGGCGGTGCAGGTCTGCCTCAACGGCAGCTCACAGCGCATCCACCCCGGCGCACCGGCCCGCTCGCCCTACCCGTGGGGCTGCCCCTGGAACAGCTACACGGTCGGCTCGGTCATGGGCATCGAGTCCGGCTGGTCCACTTCCATGCTCGACGAGTGGCGTCGCTTCAGGCTGCCCAAGGGCCGCTACGACGTCGAGGCCAGCATCTCCCCGGCGTACGCCGACCTGTTCGACATCAGCCCGGAGGAGTCGGCCACCAAGACCCGGTTGGTCGTGCGTGAGGAGGAGAACTTCGAGGGCCGAGGACGTCGATCAGCTCGCCCTTCGGGCGCCTCCTCCGGCCCCGCGCTGCGCCCCGCCCCGAAGCCGACGGCGGACTTCCAGGGTGCCCTGGCAGCGGACGGTGCCCCGGACCTGCGGTCGCTGCCGGCGTTCGACATCTCGATCAACGAGAAGGGCACCGCGATCCGGTTCGCCGCGAACGTGTGGAACGGAGGCGAGGGCCCGATGGTCGTGGACGGGTTCCGCGCCGTCGGGGGCGACCACATGGACGCGTACCAGTACTTCTTCGACGGCGACGGCAACCAGACCGGCTACGACAAGGTCGGTGAGTTCCACTTCCACGAGGGCAACCACCAGCACTGGCACTTCGGTGACTTCGCGCGGTACCGGCTGCTCAACGCGGACCAGTCGCTGGCCGTCCGGTCGACCAAGGCGTCGTTCTGCCTGGCCAACACCGATGCGGTCGACTACACCATCCCGAACGCCGACTGGCAGCCGGAGAACACCGACCTGTCCAGCGACTGCGGCGGCGCCGACACGCTGTCGTTGCGGCAGGTGCTGTCGAACGGCTCCGGTGACACCTACCACCAGTACCGCACCGGCCAGGCGTTCCGGATCGGGAACCTTCCCGACGGCGACTACTACATCTCGGTCGAGGCGAACCCCGACGACCGGCGGGACGGCCGCAACCTGATCGAGGGTGACTACACCAACAACGACTCGCTGCGGAAGATCACGATCGGCACGAACAAGAAGGGCAAGCGGTGGGTGAGGGCCGAGCAGGTGGGCCAGGTCATCGAGAGGATGCCGCGGTTCTACTGAGCCACCTCGGCCCCCAGGGGCTGGCCTGGCGAATGTCAGGTCAGCCCTTGCGCTCGACGATCTTCTCGGCCGCGGTCGGGAAGACCGTGTGGAGGTCGCCGACGACGCCGAAGTCGACCAGCTCGAAGATCGGCGCCTCCTCGTCCTTGTTGACCGCCACGATCGTCTTCGAGGTCTGCATGCCGGCCCGGTGCTGGATGGCCCCGGAGATGCCGCCCGCGATGTAGAGCTGGGGCGAGACCGTCTTGCCGGTCTGACCGATCTGGAAGGAGTGCGGGATCCAGCCGGAGTCGACAGCGGCACGCGACGCGCCGACCGCGGCGCCGAGCGCGTCCGCCAGCTTCTCCACGGGCTCGAAGTTGCCGCCGGTCCCACGACCACCGGAGACCACGATCGCAGCCTCCGTCAGGTCGGGCCGGCCCGAGGCCTTGCGCGGCTGGGAGGCGACGATCTGCGCCCGCTTGGCGGCGTCCGACACGGTGACGGCGAACTGCTCGACGGCCGCGGCACCGTCGGCCTCCTCCGGGGTGGCGGAGTTGGCCTTCACGGTGATGATCGGCGTGCCGTGGGTCACCGAGGCCTTGACGGTGTAGTTGCCGGCGAACACCGACTGGGTCGTCGTACCGTCCTCGGCGACGTCGACGGCGTCGGTGATCAGGCCGGAGCCGATCTTGATCGCCAGCCGGCCCGCGATCTCGCGGCCCTCCATGGTCGAGGGGAGCAGGATCGCGGCGAGGCTGTCACCGACCTTCTCGGCCAGCTGCTGGAGCGCCTCGGCCTTGGGCGCGACGAGGTAGCCCTTGATCTGGGCGTCGTCGACGACGTAGACCTTCTCCGCGCCATACTTCTTGACCTTCTCGGCCACCGCGGCGCCCTGGTCGCCACTGCCGATGAACACGGCGGCGGGCTCACCGAGGCGACGGGCGATGGTGAGCAGCTCGTACGTCGGCTTCTTGACCTCGCCGTCGGCGTGGTCGATCAGTACCAGGACCTCAGACATCAGCTGACCTCTCCTCAGATGAATTTCTTGGCAGCGAGGAAGTCGGTCAGCGCAGCGGCGCCGGACCCGTCCTCGTCGGTGACGATCTCGCCGGCGGTGCGAGGCGGGCGCTCGGTCGTCTCCGTGACCTCGGTCCACGCAGCCGACAGCCCGACGTCACCAGGGTCGACGCCCAGGTCGCCGAGGCTGTAGGTCTCCAGCGGCTTCTTCTTCGCCGCCATGATCCCCTTGAACGAGGGGTAGCGCGCCTCGCCGGACTGGTCGGTCACGGAGATCACCAGCGGCATGGTGGCGCCCACGACGTCGGTCGCCACGTCGCCGTCGCGCTTGATCCGGACCTGGTCGCCCTGCGTCTCCACGACCGACGCGAACGTCACCTGCGGCAGGTCGAGCCGCTCGGCCAGCATCGCGGGCACCACGCTCATCACACCGTCGGTCGACGCCATGCCGCACATGACGAGGTCGACCTTCCCGCTGTCGAGGCCGGCGCCGATCTTCTCGACCGCCTTGGCCAGCACCAGGCTGGTCGCGACCGCGTCCGAGCCGGCGATCGCCTCGTCGGTCACGTGAACGCCGGAGTCGACGCCCATCTGCAGCGCCTTGCGGACCGCGTCGACACCCTTCTCCGGACCGACGCAGAGGGCGATCACGTGGGTGTCGTCGGGAGTCTCGGACCTCTCCTTGATCTGGAGCGCCTGCTCCACGGCGTACTCGTCGAGCTCCGACAGCAGACCGTCGACGCCCTCACGGTCCACCGTCTTGTCGGACTCGAAGTGCCGGTCAGCGGTCGCGTCGGGTACGTACTTCACACAGACGACGATGTTCATGGTTCCGGTCATGGTTGTGGCCCGGAGGGGCCCCTCCTGTTTGATCTCGAGGCGGTCGCCGAGTGCGCCACCTCCGTCCGAGGTCATGTCGTGCCTGCGAGGCTACTCGCGAGGAACCTGGCCCCGGTACGTGGGCGGCGGTGGCATCAGTCACAACGCCACGGGACGTGGCGCGGATCACCCAGCCGGCTCAGGGCCGGATCACACGGTCGACGATCCGCCCGACCACGAGGTAGGCGATCGCGCCGATCCCCCAGTTGAACAAGGCGTTCTTGGTCTCGGCGTTGGCGCCGCTGAACTGCTTGATGCCGTTGTCGCGGGAGAACACGCCGAGGTCGACGGCGTCGGCGCCGTCGAGCACGAACGCGACCAGCGGGTTGTCGACGTTGGCCTCCAGCGCGACCAGCAGTGCCCCGACCGCGAGAAACAGGGCACACACGACGAACAGCAGCCAGACCAGCTGCGCGATCCGGATCCGAACCTTCGTGAGGGCCGACGGGCTGTCCGGGCCGGCCTTCTTGTCGGGCCCAGGCGTGGTCACCGGCCGACGAACCGGGCCTTGCCCGGCCCGTTCTCGACGAAGGACTCCATCCCGATCGTCCGGTCCTCGGTGGCGAAGAGGGCGGCGAACTGCTGCCGCTCGATCTCCAGCCCGGTCTCGAGGTCGACCTCGCTGCCGCGGTCGATGCACTCCTTGGCGGCCCTCACGGCGTACGTCGCGGCTCCGGCGAACTGCCGTGCCCAGGCGACCGCCTCGTCGTACACCTGCTCCGCCGGTACCACCCGGTCGACCAACCCGATGGCCAGCGCCTCCTCGGCCGGAACGAACCGGCCCGTGAAGACGAGGTCCTTGGCCTTGCTAGGCCCGACCAGCCTGGTGAGTCGCTGCGTGCCGCCGGCGCCCGGGATGATCCCGAGCTGGATCTCCGGCTGGCCGAGGACCGCGGTGTCGGCGGCGAACCGGACGTCCGCACACAGCGCGAGTTCGCAGCCGCCGCCGAGCGCATAGCCGGTGATCGCGGCCACGACCGGCTTCGGGATCTTGGCCACGGCGCTGAACGACGACTGGAGCTTGCCCGAGCGCCTGACCATGTCCGTGTAGGACATGTCCGCCATCTCCTTGATGTCGGCACCCGCAGCGAACACCCGCTCGCCGCCGTAGACGACCACGGCCTTGATGTCGTCGCGCTCGGCCGCTTCGTGCGCCACTGCTCGGATCTCCTCCTGCACCTGGGCGTTGAGGGCGTTCATCTTCGGTCGGTCGAGCCGGATCGTGCCGACTCCCTCGGCGACCTCGAGACGCACGAACTCCGACATCGGTCCTCCTCTGGTTCATCACGGTGGTGGCGACGAGCGTATCCACGCGCGGCCGGTCGCCCGCCATGGGCTTGAATGGGTCGCTGTGAGTCTCTCCCCTTGGCGCTGGCAGCACCCCGACGAGACCGCACCCGTGTGGCCGGGGTTCCACCAGCGGCTCGGCGCCACCTGGACGTCCGAGTCGACCAACTTCGCGATCTGGTCGCCCGAGGCCACGTCGATGTGGGTATGCCTGTTCGACGACGACGGCACCGAGACCCGGCACCAGCTCACCGAGCACACGCTCGGCGTCTGGCACGGCGCTGTCCCAGGCGTGCCGGTCGGTCAGCGGTACGGCTTCCGGGCCGACGGGCCCTGGGAGCCCGACCGCGGTCGCCGCTTCAACCCGGAGAAGCTGCTGCTCGACCCCTACGCGCTGGCGATCAGCGGGGACCTGGTCGACGGGCCCGACCCGCTGCCGTACGACGTCGACGACCCCGACGAGCGCAGCGAGGTCGACTCCGCTACGGCGATGCCGCGATCGGTGGTCGTGTACGACGAGTTCGCCTGGGGCGACGACCGGCGGCTGCGCACCCGGTGGCGCGACACCGTGATCTACGAGCTGCACGTCAAGGGGTTCACGAAGCTGCACAACGAGATACCCGAGCACCTGCGCGGCACGTACGCCGGGCTCGGCAGCCACACCGTGACGCGCTACCTGAACGACCTGGGGGTCACGGCGGTCGAGCTGTTGCCGGTGCACCACTTCTTCACCGAGCCCGGCGTTGCCGACCGGGGGCTGGTCAACTACTGGGGATACAACTCGGTGGGCTACTTCGCTCCGCATGCGGCGTACTCCTCCGCAGGGGACCGGGGCGAGCAGGTCACCGAGTTCAAGCAGATGGTGAAGAACTTCCACGAGGCCGGCATCGAGGTGATCCTCGACGTCGTCTACAACCACACGGCGGAGGGCGGCCGGGAGGGACCGACGTACTCCTTCCGCGGCCTCGACGACCTCGGCTACTACAAGCGGGTCGGCCCCGACACCGACACCTACTGGGACGTGACCGGCTGCGGCAACACCGTCGACGCCGCCAACGTCGGCGCGCTGCGGCTGATCCTCGACTCGCTGCGCTACTGGGTCACGGAGATGCGCGTCGACGGGTTCCGGTTCGACCTCGCGTCGGCGCTGGCGCGGACCGGCCACGACATCGACATGCGCGGGGCCTTCCTCACCACGATCAGCCAGGACCCGGTGCTCCGGCACGTGAAGCTGATCGCCGAGCCGTGGGACGCCTCGATGGACGGCTACCTGGTCGGCTCCTTCCCCCCGCCGTGGGTGGAGTGGAACGACCGGTACCGCGACACGGTGCGCGACTTCTGGCGCGGTGAGCCGGGGGTGCGCGAGCTGGCCAGCCGGATGGCGGGCTCCTCGGACCTGTACGCCGACGACGGCCGCTCGCCGTACGCGTCGGTGAACTTCGTGACGGCCCACGACGGGTTCACCGTCCGCGACCTGGTCTCGTACGAGTCGAAGCACAACGAGGACAACGGCGAGGGCAACCGCGACGGCACCGACAACAACCGGTCGTGGAACCACGGGGTCGAGGGCGAGACCGACGACCCGGAGATCCAGGCGCTGCGGCGCCGGCAGGCGGCCAACATCATGGTCACGCTGTGCCTCTCGAGCGGCTCCCCGATGCTCACCGCGGGTGACGAGCGCGGCCGGACCCAGCGCGGCAACAACAACGCCTACTGCCAGGACAACGAGATCTCCTGGGTCGACTGGCGCCCCGACGACGCGTGGCTGGACGTCTACGAGATCGTGAAGGCGGCGCTCCGGCTGCGGCGCGAGCACCCCGCGCTGCGGCAGCGGCACCACTTCGCCGGCGCGCCCACCATCGAGGGCGGCCCCAAGGACCTCGCCTGGCTGCATCCCGAGGGCCACGAGATGACCGACACCGACTGGCACGACGACGCGCTGACGACGATCGGCATGTTCGTGTCCGGCGACCCGCTGCGCTCCCCCGGGCCGCGCGGCGAGCAGCAGCGCGACGCCTCGTTCGTGCTCTGGTGCAACGCCGGTCCCGACCCGGTGCAGGTGTCGCTGCCGGACAACCAGTGGGTTCGCACCGGCGAGGTCGTCCTCACCACCGACCCGGGTCTGGAGGTCGGCACCCCCGCCGTCGCCGGCGACGAGCTCACCCTGGCCTCCCGCTCGGTCCTGGTCCTCCGCCAGACCTGAAAGCGCGAGCCGTCACTTGTGCAGACATGAAAGGGCCTGAGCCGTCACTTGTGCAGGCGCGCAAGGGACCGAGGCGTCAGGTCTGCAGCATCTCAACCCGCGAAGGTGCCGGCTCGGCGGGTTTCTCACCTGCACAACTGACGGCTCGGCGGGTTTCTCACCTGCACAACTGACGGGTCAGGCGGGGAGGGCGACGACGCCGAGCTCGGCGGGCGAGGCGAGCAGGTCGTGCTTCGGGAGCACGCGCACGGTGTAGCCGAAGGCGCCGCTGCGGTTCAGCGCGACCTCGCCGTCGAACCGGTACCGGCCGCCCTGGTAGGTCTCCGCCGGAGACAGGCTCTCGATCGAGGTGTCGACCAGCTCGTCGTCAGCGTTGCTGACGCCGTGCACCAGCTGGACGTCGACGTCGTCGGGCGACAGCTCGCCGAGCGACACGAAGGCGCGGACTGAGAGCTGCGAGCCGATCTCGGGAGCGTCGCCCACGCCGCTGCTCTCGACGTGCTCGACCCGGACGCCGGACCACGCCGCGCGCACCCGCTGCTTCCACGACGACAGCTCCGCAGCGCCCCGGAAGTCGGAGTCGAGCTGGCGCCCGGTGATCGCGGCCGGAGTGTAGAGCTGGCGTACGTAGTCGCGCACCATCCGGGTCGCGAGCACCTTGGGACCGAGCGACTTCAGCGTGTGGCGCACCATCTCGAGCCAGCGGGACGGGACACCGTCGGGGCCGACGTCGTAGAAGCGCGGAGCCACCTCGTTCTCGATCAGGTCGTAGAGCGCGGTCGCCTCGAGGTCGTCACGCCGGTCGGGATCCTCGACACCGTCGGCGGACGGGATCGCCCAGCCGTTGCTGCCGTCGTACCACTCGTCCCACCAGCCATCGAGGATGGACAGGTTCAGGCCGCCGTTGAGCGCCGCTTTCATGCCGGACGTGCCGCAGGCCTCGTACGGCCGCAGCGGGTTGTTCAGCCAGACGTCGCAACCCGGGTAGAGAGGTTGCGCCATGGCGATGTCGTAGTTGGGCAGGAAGACGATCCGGTGCCGGACCTCGGGGTCGTCGGTGAACCGGACCAGCTCCTGGATCAGCTTCTTGCCGCCGTCGTCGGCCGGGTGCGACTTGCCGGCGATGACCAGCTGCACCGGTCGTTCCGGGTGGAGCAGCAGCCGCTTGAGACGCTCGGGGTCCGAGAGCATCAGCGTGAGCCGCTTGTACGACGGCACCCGGCGCGCGAAGCCGATCGTGAGCACGTCGGGGTCGAGGGCCGAGTCGATCCAGGCGAGCTCGGCCGGAGCGGAACCGCGCTTGGTCCACGACTCCGCCAGCCGCCGCCGCGCGTCGAGGATCAGCCGCTCGCGCAGCAGTCGCTTGGTCGACCACAGGTCCGGTCCGGCCACCTTGTCGACGGCCTGCCAGACCGAGTCGGCCGAGTCGGCGTCGGCACCGTGCTCCGCGGCGAGCTCGAAGACCTCGCGGCCGACCCACGTGGGCGCGTGCACCCCGTTGGTGATCGACGTGATCGGCACCTCGGCCTCGTCGAACGCCGGCCACAGCCCGTTGAACATCTCCCGGGACACGTGTCCGTGCAGCTGGGAGACGCCGTTGGCACGCTGCGCCAGGCGGAAGCCCATCACCGCCATGTTGAAGATGCTGGGGTCGCCCCCCTCGTAGTCCTCGCAGCCCAGCGCCAGGATCCGCTCCACCGGGATGCCCGGGACGGCCGAGGCGCCTCCGAAGTACTGCTCGACGAGGTCACGCGCGAACCGGTCGATGCCGGCGGGGACCGGGGTGTGCGTGGTGAAGACGGTCGAGCCGCGGCTCACCTCGAGCGCCGTGTCGAAGTCGAGCTCAGGCCCGCCCTCGACCGCCGACAGCTCGCGGATCCGCTCCAGGCCGAGGAAGCCGGCGTGGCCCTCGTTGGTGTGGAACACCTCGGGCGCGGGCGCCCCGGTGATCCGCGAGAACACCCGCAGCGCCCGGACGCCACCGATCCCGAGCAGCAGCTCCTGGCGGAGGCGGTGCTCGCTGGTGCCGCCGTACAGCCGGTCGGTGACCTCGCGGAAGTGGTCGGGGTTCTCCTCGACGTCCGTGTCGAGCAGGAGGAGGGGCACGCGACCGACCTGCGCGACCCAGATCCGGGCCGCGAGGTCGACGCCGCCCGGCATGGTGATGCGGATCGTGGCGCGCGACCCGTCGGCCTCGTGCAGCATCGAGATCGGCAGCTCGTCGGGGTCGAGCACCGGGTAGGTCTCCTCCTGCCACCCCTCCCGGGAGAGCGACTGCTGGAAGTAGCCCTGCCGGTAGAGCAGACCGACGCCCACCAGCGGGACACCGAGGTCGGAGGCCGCCTTGAGGTGGTCGCCCGCGAGGATCCCGAGGCCGCCGGAGTACTGCGGCAGCGCCGCAGCGATGCCGTACTCGGGCGAGAAGTACGCGACCGCGCGGGGGCCGTCGCCGCCGGAGCGCTGGTACCACTGGTCGTCGGTGAGGTACGCGTCCAGGTCCGCGCGGGCCGCAGCCAGCTGCTCGAGGAAGGCGGCGTCGCCCGCCAGCTCCTCCAGCCGGGTCGCGTCGACCGCACCGAGCAGCCGGACCGGGTCGTGGCCGGTCCGCTGCCAGATCTCGGGATCGACCGCGGCGAAGACGTCCTGGGTCGGCGGGTGCCAGGACCAGCGCAGATTGCCTGCCAGGACGCCGAGGGAAGCCAACGCCTCGGGCAGGACGGGACGGACGGTGAATCGACGGATCGCGCGCACGGCAGGACGGTAGCGCCTAAATGTGAACGATCCAACCCGACGCCGACCGCCCGACCGGCAGCTGCGGCGTGCGCCGCGTAACCGGAACGGGTCGGCGGCGTTGGGAGGAGGGACACCCGCCCGGGCACCCCCGAACCCGCTGCGGGAGCCCGGGTCCATCTCGGGAGGGCTCGCCCGGCGTACTGCGGTGCCGGGCGAGCCCTGTCGCGGCGGGCCGCGGAGACCTCGGCTTGCGTCCCCTCTCCCGATTCGCAAGTGTGGCTCGCATGGTCGGTCGGATTCCTGTCACGGATGTCATGCCCCTCGTCGACCTGGGGCGACAACCTGCGAAGGCGACCGTCGGCGAGCCGTTCCCGGTCACGGCAACCGTCTACCGCGAGGGCCACGACAAGCTGGGCGCCGAGGTCGTCCTGACCGATCCGACGGGCACCCGCCGGCCCCCCGTCAGGATGGCGAAGAACGGGGACGAACCGGACGCCTACATCGCCTGGGTGACGCCGGACGTCGAGGGCGCCTGGACGTTCGAGGTGCACTCCTGGTCAGACCCGATCGCGACCTGGCAGCACGCAGCGGGCCTGAAGATCCCGGCCGGCGTCGATGTCGAGCTGATGTTCACCGAGGGCCGGCTGCTCCTGGAGCGGGTGCTGAAGGGCCTCGGCCGCTCCGACCCCCGCGCCACAGCGCTGGTGCGCGGCGGGATCGATGCCGCCACCGACACCGGACGTCCTGCGGCGGCGCGGCTCGCGGCGATGCAGTCGCCCGACCTGATGGCCGTCCTCGCCTCGCACCCGGTGCGCGAGCTGGTCACCGTGGAGGGCCCGTTCCCGGCGTACGCCGACCGGCGGCGAGCCCTCTTCGGCAGCTGGTACGAGTTCTTCCCGCGCTCCGAGGGAGCGACGAAGGACCCGACGACGGGCGCGGTCACCAGCGGCACCTTCCGGACCGCCGCGAAACGGCTCGACGCCGTCGCGGCCATGGGCTTCGACGTGATCTACCTGCCGCCGATCCACCCGATCGGCGAGGTCAACCGCAAGGGGCCGAACAACACCCTCAACCCGGGCCCGGACGACACCGGCTCTCCCTGGGCGATCGGCAGCCGCGACGGCGGCCACGACGCCGTTCACCCTGACCTCGGGACGCTTGCCGACTTCGACGCCTTCGTCGCCCACGCCGCCTCGCTGGGGCTCGAGGTCGCGCTCGACCTTGCGCTCCAGGCCGCGCCCGACCACCCGTGGGTGACGTCCCACCCGGAGTGGTTCACCACGCGCGCCGACGGCACCATCGCGTACGCCGAGAACCCGCCGAAGAAGTACCAGGACATCTACCCCCTCAACTTCGACAACGACCCGGCGGGCATCTCGTCGGAGGTACTGCGGGTCGTCAGGCACTGGATGGACCACGGCGTGCGGATCTTCCGGGTCGACAACCCTCACACCAAGCCCGTGGCGTTCTGGGAGTGGCTGCTCCGCGAGGTCCGCACGACCGACCCCGACGTGCTGTTCCTCTCCGAGGCGTTCACCCGACCGGCGATGATGCGTGGGCTCGGCTCGATCGGGTACCACCAGTCCTACACGTACTTCACCTGGCGGACCGCCAAGGGCGAGATCGAGGACTACCTGCGCGAGCTGTCGCGCGAGACCGACCACCTGATGCGACCGAACTTCTTCGTGAACACCCCCGACATCCTCCACGCGTTCCTGCAGTACGGGGGACCGCCCGCGTTCAAGATCCGGGCCGTGCTGGCCGCGATGGGGTCCCCCAGCTGGGGCGTGTACGCCGGTTACGAGCTCTTCGAGCACGTCGCCGTGAAGCCGGGCAGCGAGGAGTACCTCGACTCCGAGAAGTACCAGATCCGGATCCGGGACTGGGAGGCCGCCGAGGCGGAGGGACGATCGCTGGCGCCGTACATCACCCGGTTGAACGAGATCCGTCGTCGACACCCCTCGCTGCAGCTGCTGCGCAACCTGACCGTCCACCCGACCGACGACGACCACGTGCTCTGCTTCTCGAAGGGTTCCTCGCCTGCCGGGAACGACGACACCGTGAACGACGACACCGTGAACGACGACACCGTGATCGTCGTGATCAACCTCGACCCGCACGCGACCCGGGAGACGATGGTTCACCTGGACCTGCCGGCGATCGGCCTGTCGTGGAACGACTCCTTCGTGGTCGACGACCAGCTCAGTGGCGAGACCTGGACCTGGGGAGAGCACAACTACGTCCGGCTGGACCCCTACGCGGAGCCGGCGCACGTCCTCTCCGTCAGGAAGCCGCGATGAGCGGAGCGGCCGAGGAGCAGACCACCCCCGGCCATGACGACCTGTCCGTCAGGCCGGAGTGGTTCAAGACCGCCGTCTTCTACGAGGTGCTGGTGCGCTCGTTCCGCGACTCCAACGCGGACGGCACCGGTGACTTCCGCGGCCTGGTCGAGAAGCTCGACTACCTGGAGTGGCTCGGCGTCGACTGTCTGTGGGTTCCGCCGTTCTTCACCTCTCCCCTGCGTGACGGCGGGTACGACGTCGCCGACTACACCGGCATCCTCCCGGAGTGCGGGACGGTGGAGGACTTCCACTTCTTCCTGGACGAGGCGCACCGCCGCGGGATCCGGGTGATCATCGACTTCGTCATGAACCACACGAGTGACGCCCACCCGTGGTTCCAGGAGTCGCGACACGACCCCGACGGTCCGTTCGGTGACTTCTACGTCTGGTCCGACACCGACGACCTCTACTCCGAGGCCCGGATCATCTTCGTCGACACCGAGCCGTCGAACTGGACCTGGGACCCGGTGCGCGGTCAGTACTACTGGCACCGGTTCTTCTACCACCAGCCCGACCTCAACTTCGACAACCCGAAGGTGCAGGAGGCGATGCTGGAGGCGATGGACTTCTGGCTCGCAATGGGGCTGGACGGGTTCCGGCTCGATGCGGTCCCCTACCTTTTCGAGCGGCCGGGCACGAACGGCGAGAACCTCCCCGAGACGCATGAGTTCCTCAAGACGGTGCGCCGCTTCGTCGACGAGAAGTACCCCGGCACGGTGCTGCTGTGCGAGGCGAACCAGTGGCCGGACGACGTCGTGGAGTACTTCGGCGACCCGTCGGTGGGCGGTGACGAGTGCCACATGGCGTTCCACTTCCCGGTGATGCCGCGCATCTTCATGGCGGTCCGCCGCGAGTCGCGGTACCCGATCTCGGAGATCATGGAGCAGACCCCGGACATCCCTGACGGCTGCCAGTGGGGCATCTTCCTGCGCAACCACGACGAGCTCACGCTCGAGATGGTGACCGACGAGGACCGCGACTACATGTGGGCGGAGTACGCCACCGACCCGCGGATGAAGGCGAACATCGGGATCCGCCGTCGGCTGGCCCCCCTGCTCGACAACGACACGAACCAGATGGAGCTGTTCACGGCCCTGCTGCTGTCGCTCCCAGGCTCGCCGGTCCTGTACTACGGCGACGAGATCGGGATGGGCGACAACATCTGGCTCGGCGACCGCGACGGCGTCCGGACGCCGATGCAGTGGACGCCGGACCGCAACGCCGGCTTCTCCGCGGCGAACCCCGGCCGGCTGCACCTGCCGCTGGTGCAGGACCCGGTCACCGGCTACCAGAGCGTGAACGTCGAGGCCCAGCTCGAGAACTCCTCGTCCCTGCTCCACTGGACTCGCCGGATCATCCATGCCCGTCGCAACCACCCGGCGTTCGGGCTCGGCACCTTCAACGACCTCGGGGGGTCCAACCCCAGCGTGCTGTCGTACGCGCGGGAGCACGTCGACCCCCAGGGCAACGCCGACGTCATCGTCTGTGTGAACAACCTGTCCCGCTTCCCGCAGCCCGTCGAGCTCGACCTGCGCCGCTGGGAGGGGCTGGTCCCCGTGGAGCTGCTCGGCTCCGTCCCCTTCCCGCCGATCGGCGAGCTGCCGTATCTCCTGACGCTCGGTGGGTACGGGTTCTACTGGTTCCGGCTCACCCGACCGACGGAGGAGGGACCAGCTTCGTGACCGACGCCCCTGTCCCCCAGGACGTGCCGCCCGACGACTCCCATGACGACGTCATGGCCGCCCTGACCGGTTTCGTGCGCGCTGCACGCTGGTTCGGCGGGAAGGGACGCCCGTTCGCCGTGACCCGCACTCGGCGTCTCGGGAGCCTCGCGACACGCGACCCGGACCGGCGCGAGCCGGTGATCGTGATCGACCTGGCCACGCTCGTCTACTCCGACGACGAGGGCGGCGAGGAGTACTACCAGCTGCCACTGGCGCTGTACTCCGAGTCGCAGTCGCACCTCGAGCACGCCCACCTCGGGCAGTGGGACGACGCCGAGCACGGCGCCGTGCACGTGTACGACGCCCTCCACGACCGGGACGCCATGGGGCTGCTCCTCGAGGCGTTCGCGCATCCTCCCGAGGGAGGAACGCTCACCTTCCACCGGCTGCCCGGCCACGACCTCGACCTCGACACCCACTCGACGCTGCTCACCGGTGAGCAGTCGAACTCCTCGGTGGCGTTCGGCGAGGACTCACTGCTGAAGGTGTTCCGCAAGGTCACGCCCGGCCGAAACCCGGACATCACCGTGCACGAGGTCCTCACGCGAGCGGAGTCCGAGCACGTGGCGGCGTTGTACGGCTGGATGGAGTCCGTCTCGCTCGTCGAGGGCGAGGTGCTGCACCTCGCCATGCTGCAGCAGTTCCTGCGGACGGCGAGCGACGGCTGGGAGCTGGCACTCGCCAGCATCCGGAACCTCTTCGCCGAGGGCGACCTCCACGCCGCGGAGGTCGGCGGCGACTTCGCTGCCGAAGCAGCCCGGCTCGGGGAGGCGCTCCGCGAGGTCCACGACGCACTGGCAGAGCACTTCCCGACGTACGTCCGCACCGCAGAGGAGCTCGCGGACCTCTCCGCGGGCATGCACAGCCGGCTCGACGCGGCGATCGAGATCGTGCCGGAGCTCGCCGAGCACGCGGCGCGACTCCGTGCGATCTTCGACCGGGTGGCCGGCCTGGCCGAGGTGCGCGTCCAGCAGATCCACGCCGACCTGCACCTCGGTCAGACGCTGCGCACGGTCAAGGGGTGGAAGATCGTGGACTTCGAGGGCGAGCCGGCCAAACCCCTGGCGGACCGGGTGCTGCCCGACTCGCCATGGCGCGACGTGGCAGGGATGCTGCGGTCCTTCGACTATGCGCCGCGGGTCGTGGAGCGCACGTTCGCCGACGCCGAGCCGATCGGGATCGACCAGCGCGCCTTCCGCGCGCACGAGTGGTCGAGCCGCAACCGGAACGCATTCCTGGCGGCGTACGCAGAGCGGCCGCTCACCCCCGACGAGGACGCGCTGCTCGCGGCGTACGTCGCGGACAAGGCTGTCTACGAGGCGGTCTACGAAGCACGCAACCGCCCGGCCTGGGTCTCCATCCCGTTGGCCGCACTCGCCGAGCTGGGAGACGCATGACCACGACACCACCACCGACACCACCACCGACACCACCGCCGACACCACGCCCGGTGCCGACCGGCGAGCTCGACCTGCTGATCGCCGGCGGGCACGGGCAACCGCACGCCGTCCTGGGGCCGCATCCGTCCGAGGACGGTGTCACGGTCCGCGCGTTCAAGCCGCTGGCGTCCTCCGTCGAGGTCGTGTACGGCGAGGAGCGCGTCGCACTGACCCACGAGCACGAGGGCGTGTGGGTCGGGGTGCTGCCCGGCACCGAGGTCCCGGGCTACAAGCTGGCCGTCGCCTACGACGGACCGACGACCGTGGTCGACGACCCCTACCGGTTCCTCCCCACCCTCGGCGAGGTCGACCTGCACCTGATCAACGAGGGACGTCACGAGAACCTGTGGCAGGTCCTGGGAGCCCGGGTGCACCACTACGAGGGGCCGCTCGGCGACAGCGTGACCGGCACGTCGTTCGCCGTGTGGGCGCCCTCGGCCCGAGGAGTGCGGGTGAAGGGCTCGTTCAACAACTGGGACGGTCGCGAGCACCCGATGCGGCAGCTCGGCACCTCGGGCGTCTGGGAGCTGTTCGTCCCCGACGTGGGTTCGGGCGCCGGCTACAAGTTCGTGGTGCTCGGCGCCGACGGCGAGTGGCGGGAGAAGGCCGACCCGATGGCCTTCCACACCGAGGTCCCTCCGGCGACGTCCTCGGTCGTCTTCGAGTCCACCTACACCTGGGACGACGACGAGTGGATGGCCCGCCGACCGACCAGCCGGCCGACCGCGGAGCCGATGTCGACCTACGAGCTCCACCTCGGCTCCTGGCGCAAGTACCACGGCGATGGGCAGAGCGGGCGTCCGATGACGTACCACGAGCTCGCGGACGAGCTGGTGCCCTACCTCACCGAGCTCGGCTTCACGCACGTCGAGTTCCTGCCGGTGATGGAGCACCCGTTCGGCGGGTCGTGGGGCTACCAGGTCACGTCGTACTACGCCCCGACCGCGCGCTTCGGCGACCCGGACGGCTTCCGACACCTCGTCGACCGGCTCCACCGGGCCGGGATCGGCGTGATCGTGGACTGGGTGCCAGCCCACTTCCCCAAGGACGAGTTCGCGCTCGCCCGCTTCGACGGGACTCCGCTGTACGAGGACCCCAACCCCGCACGCGGCGAGCACCCCGACTGGGGCACCTACATCTTCAACTTCGGTCGTCGCGAGGTCCGCAACTTCCTGGTCGCCAACGCGCTCTACTGGCTCGAGGAGTTCCACATCGACGGACTCCGGGTCGACGCGGTGGCCTCGATGCTCTACCTCGACTACTCGCGCGAGCCGGGCGAGTGGACGCCCAACGTGCACGGTGGCCGCGAGAACCTCGAAGCCGTGCAGTTCCTCCAGGAGATGAACGCGACGGTCGGCGCCCGGGTGCCGGGGGCGGTCACGATCGCCGAGGAGTCGACGTCCTGGCCCGGCGTGACGCGGCCGACGTCCGACGACGGGCTCGGCTTCTACTTCAAGTGGAACATGGGCTGGATGCACGACTCGCTGAGCTATCTGCAGCACGAACCCGTGCACCGCGGCTGGCACCACGGCGAGCTCACGTTCTCGATCGTCTACGCCTGGTCCGAGAACTACGTGCTGCCGCTCAGTCACGACGAGGTCGTCCACGGCAAGGGATCGCTCCTCCGCAAGATGCCGGGTGACCGCTGGCAGCAGCTCGCGAACCTGCGCGCCTACCTCGCCTTCATGTGGGCGCACCCCGGCAAGCAGCTGATCTTCATGGGGGTCGAGCTGGGTCAGGAGTCGGAATGGGCCGAGGCCCGCGAGCTCGACTGGTGGCTGCTCGACCACCCGGAGCACCGTGGCGTGCAGTCCCTGGTGCGGGACCTCAACCGCGTCTACCGCGAGACGCCCGCGCTCTGGTCACGCGACGACGACCCCGAGGGGTTCTCGTGGATCGACGCGAACGACGCCCCCCGCAACGTCTTCTCCTTCCTCCGCCGCGGCGCCGGGGACGATGCCGGTCCTGGTGAGGATCTGGTCTGCGTCGCCAACTTCGCCGCCCAGCCGCACGAGGGCTACCGGCTGTCGCTGCCCGCTGCCGGCACGTGGGAGGAGGTCGTCAACACCGACGCGCAGTCCTACACCGGCTCCGGGGTCGGCAACCTGGGCTCGGTGACCGCCACCGGGGAGGCCGACGGCGCCTACGCCGACCTCGTGCTGCCTCCGCTCGCGACCATCTGGCTGCGACACCGTTCCTGAGACGCGGCGTGTGCCTGAGAGTGCGCCATGGCGCACTGTTGTGTCTCAGGACATCGCGGACACATATGTCTCAGGACTTCGCGG
>NZ_DASUTK010000159.1:0-4850 GCF_036374615.1 Nocardioides sp. | reverse complement strand
CGACTGAGACCCGGTGCCCGAGCTCCCCGAGGTCGAGGTCGTCCGGAGCGGCCTGGAACGCCACGTGGTCGGCGCGACCATCACCTCGGTCGAGGTGCGCCACCCGCGCCCGGTACGGCGTGATCCCAAGGGTCCGACCGGTTTCGCGGACGCGCTGACCGGACGCACCGTCACCGCGGCCCACCGGCGCGGCAAGTACTTCTGGCTCGCCCTCGACAACGGCGACGCCCTGCTCGGACACCTCGGCATGAGCGGCCAGATGCTAGTGCAGCCCTCGTCCGCGCCCGAGGAGCGACACCTGCGGGTGCGGTTCGGGTTGCGGTTCGGTCGTGCAGCGGCCGACCGTGAGCTGCGGTTCGTCGACCAGCGGATGTTCGGGGGGCTCCTGGTCTCCGCCGGCGGTGCCACCCTGCCCCCGGAGATCGCCCACATCGCGCGTGATCCGCTCGACCCCGAGTTCGACGACGCCGCGTTCCTACGACGGCTCCGCAAGCGCAGTGCCGGGGTCAAGAAGCTCCTCCTCGACCAGGGACTCGTGTCGGGTGTCGGCAACATCTACGCCGACGAGGCGCTGTGGCGCGCGAAGATCCACGGTGACCGACCGGGGGAGCGGCTCACCGCCGCCCAGGCGCGGTTGCTCCTCGCAGAGGCCAGGTCGGTCATGGAGGCCGCCCTCGGGCAGGGTGGAACCTCGTTCGACGCGCTCTACGTCAACGTCAACGGCGAGTCCGGCTACTTCGACCGCGCACTGCACGTCTACGGCCGTGAGGGCGAGCCCTGCGACAGGTGCGCGACGCCGATCCGCCGGATCGCGTTCACCAACCGATCGTCGTTCTTCTGCCCCCGTTGTCAGCCGGCCCCGCGCAAGCCGCGAGGCCGCCGAACCGCAGCCTGAGGGGCCACTCCTGCTGGTTTGACCCCCGGCGCGGTTGGTGGGACTCTTGAAGGCAGCCCACATCCCGGGCTACCTCCTGAAGTTCGGAAGGCTCATCTATGGCCAAGGCGCTGATCGGCTACATGCACAGCGACCCCCGGACGCCGGCTCGACTCGCGGCTGAGAACGCCCGACTTCGCGCCCGTGTCGCCGAGCTCGAGGCGCTCACCCTCAAGCTCGCACAAGAGAACGACGCCCTCGCCGCGGCCACTGCCGGTGAGGTGCTGGACGTCGAGAGCGACCTCCAGCCCGCGTGATCTGACCGGTCCGAAATCCGCGTGACCCAGGGTCCCGCGGCCGCTAGCCTCTGGGCCTCGTGAGCATCCTCGAGCGGCTGGTCCCGAGCAGGCTCGGGTCCGAGTTCCGCCGGCTGCTCGCGGCATCCTGGATCACCAACACCGGGGACGGCCTGGCGCTGGCCGCCTCGCCGCTGCTCGTCGCGTCGCAGACGCACGACCCGTTCCTCGTCGCGCTCGCCCCGATGCTGCAGCAGCTGCCCTGGCTGCTCTTCGGCCTGCACGCCGGCGCCGTGGCCGACCGGGTCGACCGCAGGCTCCTCATGGTCGGCGCCAACCTCGCGCGGGCGCTCTTCCTGTCCGTCCTGCTCGTGTTCCTGGTGACCGGGCACGTCAACGTGCCGGTCGTGCTGGCCGCGGCCTTCGCGTTCGGGACCGCGGAGGTGTTCGTCGACACCACCACGCACACGCTCACGCCGATGCTGGTCGCCAAGCCCGACCTCGGGATCGCCAACAGCCGGATCTTCGCCGGTTTCCTCACCGTCAACCAACTGGCGGGGCCTCCGGTGGGCGCGGCACTCTTCGCGCTCGGCATGGCGTGGCCGTTCGCCGGCCAGCTGGTCTGCGTGCTGCTGGGCGCGCTGCTGGTGTCGCGCCTGAAGCTGCCGCCGCACGGCAAGCAGCGGCACGAGCGCACTCACATCCGGGCCGACATCGCCGAGGGGTTGCGGTGGCTGTGGCACAGCCCGCCGGTCCGGACCCTCGCCATCGTGATCGTCACGTTCAACATCACCTACGGCGCCGCGCTCGGTGTGCTGGTGCTGTACGCAACACGACACCTCGACATGGGTGAGGTGGGCTTCGGGCTGCTCACGACCGCGTCGGCCGTCGGCGGCCTGATCGGCACCACGGCCTACGGCTGGCTGGAACGACACGTCCCGCTCGGCACGCTGATGAAGACCTGCCTGCTGCTCGAGGTGTTCTTCCACCTCGCGCTGGCGCTCGCCACCGAGCCGTGGCAGGCGATGGCCACTCTGTTCGGGTTCGGCTGCTACGCGTTCGTCTGGGGCACGTTGTCGATGTCCGTGCGGCAGCGGGCGGTCCCGCAGGAGCTGCAGGGACGGGTCGGCAGCGTCTACATGGTCGGTGTCTTCGGCGGCATCGTGGCTGGCAACTTCCTCGGCGGCGTGATCGCCCGGGAGTGGGGCATCACCGCGCCGTACTGGTTCGGTTTCGTCGGCACCGGACTCTTCCTGGCGCTGATCTGGCCGCAGCTGAAGCTGATCGTCCACGCGGACCAGGAGGCGATCGAGACCCCCTGAGTGGTTGCATGGGGGCATGCCCCTCTCGCGTGAGGCCCTCGCCGAGCTCGCGGACGCGCTGCCCGACGGTGTCGTGGTGACCGATCCCGACCTGGTGGAGAAGTACCGGTGGGACCGCTCCCAGGACCCCCGCACCGGAACGCCGGCCGCGGTTGTCCGGGCCGAGGACGCCGGCCAGGTGCAGACCGCGGTGCGCTGGGCGGCGGCGCACCGCGTGCCGGTCGTCCCGCGGGGCGCCGGGAGCGGCCTCTCCGGTGGCTCCAGCGCCGTGGACGAGGGGATCGTGCTCAGCCTGGAACGCATGGCCGAGATAGAGATCGACACGTCCTGCCAGGTCGCGGTGGTCGAGCCCGGCGCCTTGAACGCGCAGGTGAAGGCGGCGGCCGCCGAGCACGGGCTGTGGTACCCACCCGACCCGTCGTCGTACGAGTTCTGCTCGATCGGGGGGAACGTGGCGACCAACGCCGGTGGCCTGTGTTGCGTGAAGTACGGCGTCACGACCGACTACGTGCTCGGGCTCGACGTCGTGCTCGCCGACGGCACGCTGGTACAGCTGGGCGGCAAGCGGATCAAGGATGTCGCCGGGCTGAGCCTGATGAAGCTGTTCGTGGGCAGCGAGGGCACGCTGGGCGTCGTGACCCGGGTGCTGCTGCGGCTCGTGCCGGCCCAGGCGGCCAGGTCCACGCTGGTGGCGTCGTTCGCGACGCCGACGGTCGCGGCCGAGGCGGTCGTGGCGATCCGGTCCCGGTTGCGGCCCTCGATGCTCGAGCTGATGGACCAGGCGTCGATCCGCGCGGTGGAGGCGCACCGGCCGATGGGCCTCGATCTCGAGGCGGGTGCCCTCATGGTGGCGCAGTCCGACGCCCCAGGGGCGGCCCGGACCGAGGAGATCGCACTGATGGAGAAGGCGTGCGTCGACGCCGGGGCGCTGGAGGTGTTCGTCACCGACGACGCCGACGAGGGTGAGCAGTTCGTCCAGGCGCGCCGGATGGTGATCCCGGCGGTGGAGCAGATCGGCGCGCTGATGCTCGAGGACGTCGGCGTACCCGTGCCCCGGCTCCCCGAGCTGCTGGCCACCGTGGCCGAGATCGCGGAGCGGCTCGACCTCGCGATCCCGGTGATCGCCCACGCCGGCGACGGCAACACCCACCCGTTGATCGTCGTACCGCGCGACGACGAGGCCGCCCGGCTGCGGGCGGTGCAGGCGTTCGACGAGATCATGTACGCCGCGATCCGCCTCGGCGGCACGATCACCGGCGAGCACGGCGTCGGGCGCACCAAGAAGGCCGCCCTGCCCGACCAGCTCGGCCCGGAGGTGATCGACCTGACCCGCCGGGTCAAGGCGGCGCTCGATCCCGACGGCATCCTCAACCCCGGCGCCATCCTCTGAGGTGTCACGCGGCCGCATCCAATAGCCTGCCGTGATGATTCGCGAGCGACACCTGTTCGGACCCGGCCCGACCAACCCGTACCCGGAAGCGACCGACGCCTTGGCCCGGCCGCTCCTGGGTCACCTCGACCCGGCGTTCCTGACGTTGATGGACGAGACCTGCGAGATGCTCCGGACCGCCTGGGGCACGAAGAACACGCGGACGCTGCCGCTGAGCGCGACCGGCAGCGCCGGGATGGAGGCCGCCTTCGTCAACCTGGTGCACCCGGGTGACGTCGCGGTGGTCGCGGTCAACGGGTTGTTCGGGCAGCGGATGTGCGACGTGGCGGCCCGCTGCGGGGCCGAGGTGGTCGCGGTCGAGCACGAGTGGGGGCAGCCCGTGGACGTGCAGCGGATGATCGACGCCCACCCGGCGCCGAAGATCATCGCGGCCGTGCACGCCGAGACGTCGACCGGTGTCCGCTCCGACATCGCTGCGCTCGGCGCCGCCAAGGGCGACGCGCTCCTCATCACCGATGCCGTCACCAGCATCGGCGGCATCGAGCTGCGGGCCGACGACTGGGGCATCGACGTCGGGTACGCCGGGACCCAGAAGTGCCTCGGCGTCGCTCCGGGTCTCGCGCCGTTCACGATCAACGACCGCGCCTTCGAGCGGCGGGTCGAGAAGCCGCGGTCGTGGTACCTCGACCTCGGCATGCTCGGCGGCTACGTCGGGGAGGCCGCCGGCAAGGGCCAGCGCACCTACCACCACACGGCACCCACCGCGATGGTGGTGAGCCTGCACGCCGGTCTCACCCGGATCCTGGACGAGGGTCTCGAGAACGTGTGGGCCCGCCACGAGGCGGCCGGCGACCAGCTCGCAGCCGGCCTGCAGGACCTCGGCCTCGAGCTGTTCGCCGCCGAGGGCCACCGGCTGCCCGAGCTGACCACGGTCAAGGTCCCCGACGGCGTCGACCCCCCCAAGGTCC
>NZ_DASUTK010000158.1:0-10740 GCF_036374615.1 Nocardioides sp. | reverse complement strand
CGTGTGCGCAGTCGCAGGGTCGAGGGCCCGCTTCGCCGAGCGCGGGGAGGGCGAGGGGTCGCGAACGGACGACCGGTCCCACGAGCCCGTACAGCGCCTCATCCACCGGTGATCGTTTCGGTCAGAACACCTAGCCGTCGGAGGCCCGGAAGGTCCGGGCAGCCGACTCGACCCGATCCACGTACGACGGCCAGTCGAAGCCCTCGTCGGGGAGGTTGCTGACCCCTGCCCGCAGCCCGGCCGCACCGTCGATGGTCTCGCGGACGATGTCGGCGTGGCCCGCGTGCCGGTTGGTCTCGGCGATCATGTGGACCAGCAGCTGCTGGAGCGTCACGGTGCGTTGCCCCGGGCGCCACCAGGGCACCTCCCCCTCGCTCTCCAGCTCGAGCTCGTCGAACGTCCGCCCGGACGCCTCCCACGACAGGTGGTAGAGCCCGACGATGTCCTCGCGCGACTCGTCGGGGGTCGCCCACATGTCGGCGTTGATCTCGGCGTCATCCTCGAGCCAGGGCAGCGGGACGGGGAGCTCGCGGCCGAAGCAGGACACGAAGTAGCCGAGCTCGACGCTGGCGACGTGCTTGACCAGGCCGAGCAGGTTGGTGCCGGTGGGCGTGATCGGCCGGCGGACGTCGTACTCACCGAGGCCGTCGAGCTTCCAGAGCAGCGCCTCGCGGGCGGACTGGAGGTAGCGGACCAGGATCTCCTTCTGGGTCTCGGCCACGGTCACTCCCCTGCCCGGGCCGGCGCCAGCACGCAGAACTCGTTGCCCTCGGGGTCGCCCAGCACCGCCCACCCGCGGTCCGGGGCCGCACGCCGGTCGTCGACCATCGTCGCGCCGAGCCCGAGCAGCCGGTCGACCTCCTCCTCCCGGGACCGATCCGTGGGCCGGATGCAGACGTGCATGCGGTTCTTCACGGTCTTCGGCTCCGGGACCTTGAGGAAGATCATCTCCCGGTCATCCGGACCCTCGAGCCAGCACTCGTCGTCCCACTCCGCCTGGTCCTCCGCGGACGGCAGCGTGAAGTCCGTCAGCACCTGCCCCCACCAACGCGCCTGCGCGGCGGGGTCGTGGGCGTCGATGCAGAAGTTCGAGGTTCGGGAGGCCATAGCGCCACCGTTCCAGCCGCCACCGACACCGGCAACCGGATTCCGTGCGGGCCGTGGGGCGAGACGTCCTTCGTGAGGTGCCCAGTAGGTTGGGGATTCACCCTCACGAAAGGACCACTCATGGCGACTCGCAGCGCACACACCGCCTGGACCGGCGGCCTGATGGACGGCACCGGCCGCGTCGAGCTCACGAGCTCGGGCGCTGGTGCATTCGACGTCTCGTTCCCGAAGCGCACGGCCGACTCGGCCGACGGCACCACGAGCCCGGAGGAGCTGGTCGCCGCCGCTCACGCCTCCTGTTACGCGATGCAGCTGTCGGGCGTCATCGGACGTGGTGGCGGTACGCCGCGTTCGCTCGATGTCACCGCCGACGTGAGCCTCGACAAGGATCCGGCGGGTGGGTTGATGGTGACCGGGATCGCGCTCACCGTGCGCGGCGAGGTGGAGGGCCTCGACGAGGCCGGGTTCCTCGAGGCTGCCGAGAACGCCAAGACGACCTGCCCCATCAGCAAGGCACTGGCCGCGGTCGACATCACGCTGGACGCAGCGGTCAAGAGCTGAGCGCGCGTAGCCTCCTCGGCGTGATGCCCGAGGACCTCCTGCAGCACGCTCGTCGCGCCCGGGGGTTCATGCCGGACGACGAGGGGCTGCTGCTCCACCGCCGTGCGCTCGAGCGGCTCGCTCACGGCCCGGTCCTGGAGGTCGGCACGTACTGCGGCAAGTCCGCGATCTACCTCGCCGCGGCCGCCCGGGAGGTGGGTGGCGCGGTCTTCACCGTCGACCACCACCGCGGGAGCGAGGAGAACCAGACAGGCTGGGAGCACCACGACCCGACCCTCGTCGACCCCCGGGTCGGACTGATGGACACGCTGCCGGTCTTCCGGCGGACGATCCACGACGCCGGCCTCGAGGACGTCGTCGTGGCGGTCGTCGGCGACTCCGTGTCCGTGAGCCGGCACTGGCGGACGCCGCTATCACTGCTGTTCATCGACGGCGGTCACGGCGAGGAGCCGGCGCACGCGGACTACAGCGGGTGGGCACCGTGGGTGATGCCCGGCGGACTGCTGGTGATCCACGACGTGTTCCCTGACCCGGCCGACGGCGGCCAGCCGCCGTACGAGATCTTCCTGCGCGCACTCGCCAGCGGGGCCTTCGCGGAGGTGGAGGCACTCGGTTCGATGCGGGTCCTGGAGCGGATCTCAGGGACGGCCGGAGAGCCGGTCGGCTGACTCGCACCCGCACTGGAGCCCGATCTCGGCGAACGGTGCCGGCAGCGTGGTCCCGCGCATGATGGTCGCGCCGGGAGTTGTCTCAGAGAGCGCGTCGACCGCGAGGATCACCGCCGCCGCGGTGTATGTCGTCCGCTCGTCGGGCCAGTGGACGTTCTCGGGGAAGACGAGCCCGGTCCAGTACGACCCGTCCTCGTGGCGCAGGTGCTGGACGTCCGCGAGCAGCAGCGCCGCGCGATCGCGGTCGCCGAGGGCGTCCAGCGCCAGCACCAGCTCGCACGTCTCGGCACCGGTGACCCAGGGGTTCCGACTGACGCAACGGATCCCGAGGCCCGGCTCGACGAACGTCTCCCACCGGCTCTCGATCAGGGCGCGGCCGGCGTCGCCTCGCACGACGCCGCCCAGGACCGGGTAGTACCAGTCCATCGAGAACTCCGACTTGTCGAGGAACCGGTCCGGGTGCTCGCGGATGGCGTGCGCGAGCCGACCACCGGCGAGCTCCCACTCGGGCTGCGGGTCGCCCATCAGCTCCGCGAGCGCCACGCCGGCTCGGAGCGAGTGGTGGATGCTCGACGACCCCGCCAGCAGCGCCTCGCCGTTGACCGTCGCCGGTCGGCCGTCGTGCCACTCCTGGGACCACGCGACCCCGCCCCAGGGCAGCTGCATCGAGACGGCGAAGTCCAGCCCACGCCGGACCACCGGCCACAACCGGCGTACCAGCTCGCGGTCGCGCCGCACCAGCCAGTGGTGCCACACGCCGACCGCGAGGTACGACGACATGTTGGTCTCGCCACTCGCGTCCTCGACCTCGCCGTGCACGATCTTGAGCGGTACGGAGCCGTCCTTGCGCTGCACGGTCGACACCCAGGCATAGGCGCGTTCGGCGGCCTTGACCTCACCCGCCGCCAGCAGCGCCATCGCCGCCTCGACGTGGTTCCACACGTCGGTGTGCTCCCCGGTCCGCCATGGGATCGCGCCTGACGGCTCCTGCTCGGAGGCGATGGCGCGCGCCGTCATCCGGACGTCGGCGGCTGTCAGCAGCCCGTCGAGGCTCGGGACGTCAGCCGGCATCGGGTCGCTGCGATTCGGGCCGCCGGAAGTACAGGACGAGCGACTTGCCGATCAGCGGGTCGAGCACCCGGCCGGCCCAGCGCAGCACGCGAGGCTGCTTCATGATCTCCCACACCAGCAGCCGGTGGTACGCCGTGGCGAGCGGGTGGTCGTCGTTGGTGACGCCCACGGCACACTTGATCCACCAGTACGGCGAGTGCAGCCCGTGCGCGTAGTCGCGACCGGTCAGCACCAGCCCGGCGCGCTCGGCCTTCGCGATCAGCTCGGCGTCGGTGTAGATCCGGATGTGACCACCGGGCACCTCGTGGTACTCGCGCGACAGCTTCCAGTTGACGAGCTCCGGGAACCACCGCGGCACGGTCAGGGCGACGGTGCCGCCCGGCCGGGTCACCCGCACCAGCTCGGCGAGCGCACCGAGGTCGTCGGGGATGTGCTCGAGGATCTCGGCGGCGACCACCCTGTCGAACTCGCCGTCGGCGAACGGCAGCGCGAGGGCGTCGCCCTCCTTGACGTCGGCCTCGGCACCTTCGGGGACCTCGCCGGCATCACGCATCGCGGCGAAGAGCTCGCGCACCCCGGCCAGCTCGTCGGGGTCCTGGTCGAAGGCGATCACGTCCGCGCCCCGGCGGTACATCTCGAACGCGTGGCGGCCGGCGCCGCAGCCCAGGTCGAGCACGCGCTCCCCGGGACGAAGCCCGAGCCGGTCGAAGTCAACGGTCAGCATGGAACTCCTTCGAGGCCTCCTCGTACGCCGCGGCCGTCGCCTGCGCGACCGCACGCCAGCTGAAGTGCTCGAGCACCCGTCGGCGGCCTGCCGCACCCATGCGCTCCCGGCGGTCGGGGTCGTCCAGCAGCGCCTCGATCGCCTGGACCAGCTCGCCGACGTCGCCGGGCTCGACCAGGTCCGCGCAGTCGCCGTCGGCTCCCACCACCTCGGGGATCGCGCCTGCGCGCGACACGACGAGGGGTGTGGCGCACGCCATCAGCTCCGCGGTCGGGAGGCTGAAGCCCTCGTAGAGCGACGGCACACAGGCCAGCTCGGCCGAGCCCATCAGTCCGACCAGCTCGGCGTCGGTCAGTCCGTCGACGAACCGAACCGCTCCCTCGAGCCCGAGCTGGTCGATCAGCCGCTCGGTCCGGCCGCCGCCGACGGGTCGCGTGACCAGCACCAGCTCGAGATGAGGACGCTCGACCCGGAGCTTGGCGAACGCCTCCAGCAGCGTCGCGATCCCCTTCATGGGTGCGTCGGCGCTGGCCATCGCCAGGATCCGACCAGGGACCCGCGGCTCGGTCGGGGGGACGAAGCCGTCGTCCACACCGAGCCGGATGGTGCGCATCCGACCTGCGTCGACTGCGAAGTCGGTGGCGATGTCGCGCCGCGAGGCGTCCGAGGGGGTGAGGATCAGCCGCGCCTGGCGAGCCACCTTGCCCTGCATCCTGAGGAAGCCGTACCAGCGGCGGAGCGTCAACCGCTGGCGCCGGCTGGTCGCGGCGGCGAGGTCGATCCGCCGGTCGAACGTGATCGGGTGGTGGATCGTGGTCACCACCGGCAGGCCGAGCTTCCGCTCGACGTCGAGGATCCCGTAGCCGAGGACCTGGTTGTCGTGGACGACGTCGAAGTCGTCGACGCGTTCGGCGAGCACTCGCGCGACGCGCGTGCTGAACGTCTTGGGCTCGGGGAACCCGGCCGCGCACATGGTCAGGAACTCCTCGACGTCGACCAGGTCGCGGAACTCGCGGAGCCTCGGGATGCGGAAGGGGTCAGGCTCGCGGTAGAGGTCGAGACTGGGGACGCGAGTGAGCGACACACCCTCGTCGAGCTCCGGGTACGGCGGACCCGAGAACACTTCCACGGTGTGGCCGAGTCGGACCAGCTCCCTGCTCAGGTGTCGGACGTAGACGCCCTGGCCGCCGCAGTGCGGCTTGCTGCGGTAGGACAGCAGTGCGACGCGCACGCGGCTCCCCCTTCTCCCAGTGAATCTCCCGGCGACGGTGACCCATTGTGAGGCAGCCGCGCCGGGGATGGTGCCCAGGGTGTCCAAGGGCACACTGCCGCGGCCGGGTCAGTCGTCCTCGAGCAGCGTGATGGCCTGCGTCGGGCACGCAGCAGCCGCGCGCCGCACGTGCGCCTCCTCGTCGGGAGCGACCTCCTCCTTGTGGAGCTGGAGGTAGTCGTCGTCATCGAGCCAGAAGACCTCGGGAGCCAAGGCCTCGCAGAGCCCGTTGGAGTCACACTTGTCGAAGTCCACCTTCACCCGCATGCTCATCCCCTTCCTACCGTCGTCATGCGATCGTCCCAGCCTTCAGCTTGTCTCGCTGGAGTGACCGGGGAACACGTGCGCCGAGGGGTCGATCGCCACGGCCGCGTTGTTCACGGCTGTCGCAGCCTCGCCGAAGCCGACGGCGATCAGCCGCACCTTTCCGTGGTACTCGGTGATGTCGCCGGCCGCGAAGACCCGCGGCAGCGAGGTCTGCATCGAGGCTGACACGACCACGTGGCGCTTCTCGACCTCGATCCCCCATGCCTGGAGGGGGCCGAGGTCGGCGATGAACCCCAGGGCGGCGACCAGCGCCTGCGCCGGCTTCACCACCGGCTCCTGCCCGTCGACGGTGATCTCGACCTCCGCGAGCGTGTCGTCACCGCGCAGCGCGGTGACCTGGGCCCGCGTGATGATCTCCACCGAGGAGGCCCTGACCGCTTGGACGGTGCGCTCGTGCGCCCGGAACGCGTCACGGCGGTGCACCAGCGTCACCGTCCGGGCGACCGGCTCGAGGTGCTGCGCCCAGTCGAACGCGCTGTCGCCGCCGCCGACGATCACGACGTCCTTGCCGGCGTACGGCTGGAAGGACGGGACGAAGAACTCCATGCCGCGGCCCAGCCATCCGTCGCCCGCCGGCAGGGGACGAGGACTGAACTTGCCGATGCCCGCGGTGATGATGACCGCGCCGGCCGTGATCTCCGTGCCGTCGTCGAGGCCGATCGTCACGGAGTCGTCGTTGTGGCGGAGGGTCTGGGCGGTGCGGTCCAGGAAGTACTCGGGACGCGCCGTCGACGCCTGCTCGACCAGCCCCTCCACGAGCTCGCGGCCCTTGATGCTCGGGAACCCCGCCACGTCCAGGATCGCCTTCTCGGGATACATGGCCGTGATCTGCCCGCCCAGCTCGGGCAGCGAGTCGACGACGGCGACCCGCAGACCTCGGAATCCCGCGTAGTAGGCGGCGAAGAGGCCGGTCGGGCCCGCTCCGATGATCAGTACGTCGGTCTCGTGGGCCACGAAGTGATCCTGTCTGTCCGACGCGGCCGACTCAACCGTTCAGCCGGGCGCGTTGCCCGGCGCCTACGATGCGGACCGTGGACAGGAGCCCGCGGACTGCGCCCCAGACCAGGCTGGTGCGGACCCTGCGGGGTCACCCCTCGGGCGTGCTGCTGACGGGCCAGCTGCTCGCGGTGCTCCTCTACCCCTTCACCGGCAGCTCGATCCCGGGCCGGGCGGCGCTCGGAGCGATGAGCACGGTGCTGGTGCTGGTCGCGCTGTACGCCGTACGTCGCACTCCGGCCCTCGCCTGGGTCGCACTCGTCCTCGGCGCGCCGGCGGTGCTGTTCAACGTGCTCGAGGTCGTGTGGCCCGAGAGCGACGTGGTCCTGCTGGGCTCCGCGCTGCTGCACGCGCCGTTCTACTTCTACGTCTCCTACGGGATGATCCGCTACCTCTTCCACGACAAGAAGGTCACGCGCGACGAGCTCTTCGCGACGGGTGCGGCGTTCACCGTCGTGGCCTGGGGCTTCGCCTACCTCCACCTGGCGGTGCAGGTGCTCTGGCCCGACTCGTACGGCCCCGTGGACCGCTCGTTCTTCGAGCTCCTCTACCTCTCCTTCACGACCCTCACGAGCGTCGGCCTCTCCGACATCGTGCCGGTGACGCCACACGCCCGCTCGATCGTGATCGTCGAGCAGGTGGCCGGCGTCATGTACGTCGCCCTCGTGGTGGCACGGATGGTCGGGCTGACGGTGATCAAGCCCGAGCTCGAGGACGAGCAGTGACGGCAGACGGGACGCGTCTCAGACCTGCTTGCAGATCTTCTTCATCTCCCTGAGGTAGGCCCGCATCGGCTCCAGTCCTGCCTCGGCCCGGAGCTCGTCGACGGCATCCGGGTCGGCGATCGGCGTCGGTGGCACCGGCTTCTTGCGGTCGCACCGGATCTGCGTGCCGTACGTCTGCGGCTCTCCCTTCGCGACTGCGACGCGGTCGGTCAGGTAGGCGAGATCACCGGCGGAGGCGTTGTCGGCGTCCACCGCCTCGCTGAGCAGCTCGAGCGCCCGCTCCTGGAACGCGAGGTCGAGGTCGGAGTGCTGGGCGATCACCCAGGCGGCCGTCGAGCCCTCCTCTCCGACCAGGTCGTGGCCGGGCCAGCCGTGCTCGTCGAAGATCTCGGCCAGCCTCGCCTGCCGGTCCTCGTGGAGTCCTGAGCCCTCCTGGTCGGCCGCCTGCATCGCGACCAGCTCGTCGGCGAGTGCCTGGTCGAACTCGACCGGCCCGGCAGGGGAGGGCGTCGAACCGGGGTCGGTCGCGGGTCGGTCGTCGTCGGAGCCACTGCAGCCGACCAGCGCGACCAGGACCCCCAGCATCGCTGCGACCAACGCCGCCCGGGCTCGCTCGACGTTCACCCACGCAGCCTACGATGCTCCGGTGACCTCACCCGAGATCTGGCGGCAGTTCGCGCACGATCCGCGCTCCCCGGCGTACGCGTCGATGCGCGCCGCCGACGCCGACCGCGACGTGGTCCTGCGCGCGCTGGGTGACGCGTACGCCGAGGGGCGGATCGACGCCACCGAGTTCGACGAGCGCACGTCGGCCGTGCAGGCTGCCCGCAACCTCGGGGAGCTGCCGGCGTTCCTGGCCGACCTGGTGCCGCCGTCGAACGTGGGGCCGACGTCGATGGCAGCTCTCACCTCGATCCCCCCGCTGACGTCGGAGCGGGTGCAGGCGGAGGCGGTGCGGCGCTGGGAGAAGAGCCGGCGCGAGGCCTTCACGATGTGGGTGACGGTCTCGATGATCTGCTGGGTCGTGTGGCTGGCCACGAACCTGGGCGGGTTCCCCTGGCCGCTGTTCCCGATGGCCGGCACCGCCGTCCCCCTCATCGGCACCATGGTGCAGCGCAAGGACATGATCGAGTCGAACCGCCGCAAGATCATTGCCAAGCACGAGAAGGCGTTGGCGAAGGAAGCGAAGCGACGCGCACTCGAGCAGCAGAAGCATCGCCAGATCGACCGGCCGCCGCCTGAACAGGCCTAGCTTCCCTGGCCAGGGCCCAGCTCGACGTTCAGTCGATGTGGCCCGGTGGGCGTCCGGGTCGTGCGATGGCAAGGCCGAGGAGGGAAGGCGGCCCGGGGTTGGCCGTCGACCGACGAGAACGCCGCCAGCGTGCGGCCCGGGCGTTCACCGGGTCGCTTCCATCATCTGGCGGAGCTCTTTCTTGAGATCGCCGATCTCGTCGCGCAGCCGGGCCGCGACCTCGAACTGGAGCTCGGCGGCCGCGGCTCGCATCTGCTCGGTGAGCTCCTGGATCAGCTCGGCCAGCTCGGTGCTGGGCAGGCCGGCGAGGTCGGGGTGATGGCCGTCGCCGCGCAGCTTGGAGAGGCCCGGGACCGGCGCCTTCTTCGCCCCCTCCGATCGACGCCGCGCGTCGAGGTGCTGCCAGGTCTCGAGCAGCGCCTGGGTGTTCTCGTCCTCGCGCGCCAGCATCTCGGTGATGTCGGCGATCTTCTTGCGCAGCGGCTGCGGGTCGACGCCGTGCTCCTTGTTGTACGCGACCTGCTTGGCCCGGCGCCGGTTGGTCTCGTCGATCGCGGCCGCCATCGACGGAGTGATCGAGTCGGCGTACATGTGAACCTGGCCCGAGACGTTCCGGGCGGCGCGGCCGATCGTCTGGATGAGTGACTTGTCAGACCGCAGGAACCCCTCCTTGTCGGCGTCGAGGATCGAGACCAGTGACACCTCGGGCAGGTCCAGGCCCTCCCGCAGCAGGTTGATGCCGACCAGCACGTCGTACTCGCCGAGGCGGAGGTCGCGCAGCAGCTCGATCCGCTTCAGGGTGTCGACCTCGGAGTGGAGGTAACGGGTGCGCACCCCGGCGTCGAGCAGGTAGTCGGTGAGGTCCTCCGACATCTTCTTCGTCAGCGTGGTGACCAGCACCCGCTCGTTCTTCTCGACGCGCGCGTTGATCTCGCTGATCAGGTCGTCGATCTGGCCCTTCGTGGACTTCACGACCACCTCGGGGTCGACGAGGCCGGTCGGCCGGATGATCTGCTCGACGGTGTCACCGCCGACCTTGTCGAGCTCGTAGTCACCCGGGGTGGCCGACAGGTAGATCGTCTGCCCGATCCGCTCGAGGAACTCCTCCCACCGCAACGGCCGGTTGTCCATCGCGCTCGGCAGCCGGAAGCCGTGGTCGACCAGGTTGCGCTTGCGCGACATGTCCCCTTCGTACATGCCACCGATCTGCGGCACCGCCACGTGCGACTCGTCGATCACGAGCACGAAGTCCTCGGGGAAGTAGTCGAGCAGACAGTTCGGCGCGGAGCCGGGCGACCGGCCGTCGATGTGCATCGAGTAGTTCTCGATGCCGGAGCACGACCCGACCTGACGCATCATCTCGATGTCGTACGTCGTGCGCATCCGCAGCCGTTGTGCCTCGAGCAGCTTGCCCTGCCGCTCGAAGGAGGCGAGCTGCTCCTCGAGCTCGGCCTCGATGCCGCGGATGGCCCGCTCCATCCGCTGCGGCCCGGCGACGTAGTGGGTGGCCGGGAAGACGTAGAGCTCCTTGTCGTCGGTGATCACCTCTCCGGTCACCGGGTGCAGCGTCATCAGCCGCTCGATCTCGTCGCCGAAGAACTCGATGCGGACCGCGAGCTCCTCGTAGACCGGGAAGATCTCGAGGGTGTCGCCGCGGACCCGGAACGTGCCGCGCGTGAACGACATGTCGTTGCGTGTGTACTGGATCTCCACGAGGCGGCGAAGGACCGAGTCGCGGTCGTGCTCGTCGCCGACGCGCAGCCGCAGCATCCGGTCGACGTACTCCTGCGGGGTGCCGAGGCCGTAGATGCACGAGACGGTCGAGACCACGATCACGTCGCGACGGGTCAGCAGGCTGTTGGTGGCCGAGTGGCGGAGCCGCTCGACCTCCTCGTTGATCGAGGAGTCCTTCTCGATGTAGGTGTCCGTCTGCGGGACGTAGGCCTCGGGCTGGTAGTAGTCGTAGTAGCTGACGAAGTACTCGACGGCGTTGTCGGGGAACAGCTGTCGCAGCTCGTTGGCGAACTGGGCGGCGAGGG
>NZ_DASUTK010000157.1:0-5582 GCF_036374615.1 Nocardioides sp. | reverse complement strand
AGCGGGTGCGCTTCACCTCGCCCCACCCGGCCGAGTTCACCGACGACGTGGTCGAGGCGATGGCCTCGACGCCGAACGTGATGCCGCAGCTGCACATGCCGCTGCAGTCAGGCTCCGACCGGATCCTGCGCGCGATGCGGCGCTCCTACCGGCAGGCGAAGTACCTCGGCATCATCGACCGGGTCCGCGCCGCGATGCCCGACGCGGCGATCACCACCGACATCATCGTCGGCTTCCCCGGCGAGACCGAGGACGACTTCGCGGCGACGCTCGACGTCGTGCGACTGGCGCGCTTCTCCGGCGCGTTCACGTTCATCTACTCACCGCGCCCCGGCACGCCCGCCGCGACGATGGACGAGCAGGTGCCCCGCGAGGTGGTGCAGGAGCGCTACGAGCGACTGGTCGCGCTGGTGAACGAGATCGCGTGGGAGGAGAACCAGCGGCTCGTCGGCCGCCGCGTCGAGCTGCTCGTCGCCGAGGGCGAGGGACGCAAGGACGCGGCCACCCACCGGCTCTCGGGTCGCGGCCCAGACAACCGCCTGGTGCACTTCGCGCCACCCGCGGACACCGAGGTGCGTCCGGGCGACCTGGTGACGGTCGAGATCACGTACGCCGCGCCGCACCACCTGGTCGCCGACGGCCCGGTCCTCGACGTCCGACGTACTCGCTCCGGTGACGCATGGCAGGCGCGCACGGCCGACCCGGCCCCGGCCGCCGTCGGCCTCGGAATGCCGACCCTCGGCGTACCCGCGCCGCTGCCCGACGCCCCCGTCTGCGGGTAACGGCGTCGCGGGTGCGCTCACGGTGCCATGACGGCGCTCCCACCCCGCTGCACCGGGGTGGGAGCGCGCACCAAGCACCGTTACGCGCGATGAAACGCTCAGCCGGCTCAGTCGGAGCGCGGGTCGTACTTCGAGTAGCCGGCCTTGGGCGGGATCCCCTCGGGGTTCTCCTCCTCGGCCCCGGGGCGCTGCTCCGGCGGTGCGTCCTCGTCGGCGAGCCGGTCCGGAGTCACGTCGCGGAGGCCGTCGGTGCCGGTCTGCCCAGGGCCGGTGTGGCCCTCGCGCTCGGAGGACACACCCATGTCGCCGGACGGGTCGTGCTGGGAGTCGCGTACGTCGCGTGGCTCGGTCATGCCGGGGGCTCCTCTGCCGTCTCGCCGGTGCCCGAGTCGCCGTTGGGCTCCTGCTGCTTGTCGTCCGGCTCGGAGATCTCTTCGGGCACCTGCTCGTCGACCTCGGGCTTGAGCCGGACGTCCCGAGCGACGACGACGTCCCCCTCGGGGTACTCGGTGTCGTCGACGATCGCATCGGTCCCACCGGGGTGGAGCTCCGGCGCCTCGGCCTCGGGCTCCGGCATCGGACCCAGCTTCTCCTCGGCCATGATCGGCTCCTCTCAGTCGAATCCGAACGTGAGGTAGGCCTCTCCCTTACCCAATGAGGCCAGTGCCGATGCCTCGTGTGGGACGACGGGGTCGGGCAGCGCGTCGAGCGGGCTCCAGCGCAGCTCGGCGCACTTCTCTGGTTCGAGGATCCGCGGGTCACCGCGCCAGGTGCGGCAGGTGAAGAAGAAGTCGACCCGCTCGTCGATCGGCAGGTCGCCCCGCGTGCGCTGCATCGTGAACTCGAACCGCAGGTCGAGCTCGTCCACACCGAGCTCCTCCAGGGCCTCGCGTCGGGCGGCGTCGAACGCCGTCTCCCCACGCTCCACATGACCGGCCGCGGCCGCGGCCCAGCGACCGTCCATGTAGCCGGTGTTCTGCCGCAGCTGCAGGAGCACCTCGGGGCCGCCGACCCCGTCGCGGAGCAGGTAGACGTACGACGCGGGTACGACGACGAACCCCGCAGGGCTCACGGGGAGGACGTGCCCGGCTTGTCGTCGGGGATGTCGTCGTTCTTGCCGTCGAGCTTGTCGAGCGCCTCCTTGGCCTTGGCCGTGCCCGTGCCGATCTTGTCCGAGTACTTGCCCTTCGTCTTGTCGTCGACGACCTTGGCCGCCTTGTCGATTCCCGAGGCGATCTTGTCGCCGTGCTGGTCGACGGCGTCCTTGGCCTTCGACCTGAACTTGTCGAGGAAACTCATGGCCCCGACACTAGCCGTGTGCGGGAGGTTCCGGTCGTCGCCGTCGTGGGCGCGACCGCGGCCGGGAAGACCGGGCTCTCGCTGGACCTCGCCGAGGCGCTCGGCGGCGACGTGGTCAACACCGACGCCATGCAGGTCTACCGCGGCATGGACGTCGGCACCGCGAAGCTCGCGCCCGACGAGCGGCGGGGCATCACGCACCACCTTCTCGACACCCACGACCCGTCGGAGCCGGTCAGCGTCGCCGTCTTCCAGGCCGAGGCGCGGGCGGTGATCGCCGAGCTGCGGGGGAGGGGCGTCGTGCCGGTGCTCGTCGGCGGGTCTGCCCTCTACACCCGCGCGGTGCTCGACCGGTTCGAGTTCCCGGGCACGGACCCGGCGGTCCGCCGCCGGCTCGAGGCGGAGCTCGCGGAGGTCGGCGCCCCCGCGCTGCACGCCCGGCTCGGCGAGGTCGACCCGGCCGCTGCCGCCCAGATCCTGCCCGACAACGCTCGCAGGATCGTGCGCGCGCTCGAGGTGGGCGAGCTCACCGGGCGATCGTTCACGGCAACCCTGCCGCGCATGGAGTACGTCGAGCCGCACACGGTCCAGGTCGGCGTCGCCATCGACCGGCCCACCCTCGACGAGCGGATCGCCACCCGGGTCCGTCAGATGTACGACGACGGCCTGGTCGACGAGGTGGAGCGGCTCGGCCCGCTCGGGCCGACCGCGAGCACCGCGATCGGGTACCGGCAGGCCGCGGCCCACCTCGCCGGAGAGCTGACGCTGGCGGAGGCGATCGAGCGGACGGTCGTCGCGACCCGGCGGTTCGCCCGCCGTCAGGAGTCGTGGTACCGCAAGGACCCACGGATCGTATGGGTCGACCACGACGACCCAGACCGGCTGGAGAAGGCGCTCGCCGCGGTGCGATCGCTGTGAGCAAGATCGGTCGGGCAGTGACGTCCCGATCGGAGCAGGATGGGGTCATGCCGAAGACGTCCGGACGCGACCGGCTGCGGGAGCTGCTCGACGCAGTGCTCGACGACGAGCACCACTCGCTGACCGACATGGCCGGTGGGGCGTACAGCTCGCCGTACCACTTCACGCGCCAGTTGAGTCGGGAGGCGGGCGAACCGCCGGTCGCGATGCGGCGACGGGTGATGCTGGAGCGCGCTGCATGGCAGCTGCGGCACGGAGCCTCCGTCACCGACGCTGCCTTCGAGGCCGGTTACGAGTCGGTCGAGGGGTTCAGCCGTGCGTTCGCCCGCGCCTACGGACATCTGCCGAGCGAACAGTCCGGTGGCGACCGCAGCACCTGGCTGCCCGCGCCGAACGGCATCCACTTCCACCCACCCACCTCGCTGTGGGTCCACACCGGGGAGCGAACGATGAGCCAGCCGATCGACCAGCTGATCCACCACGACCTCGACGACACGCGTGCGCTGCTGGACCTCGCCAAGCAGCTGCGCGACGACGCCTACCGCGCCACCGTCCGGCCGGGCCAGCAGGTGCTCGGCTTCGACGGCCCGGACGACTCCGTGGCGTCCGTGCTCACCCACCAGGTCGCGACGAAGGAGATCTGGCTCGCGGCGATCGAGGGCGAGGACTTCCCGGAGCCGGGCCCGGACGACCCGGCGGAGCTGCTCGAGCGCCACGACCGGGTCGCCGGTCGGTGGCTGGCCATGGTGCGGGACGTCGAGCGACGCGACGCCTGGGACGACCGGATCATCGACGCGCTGTGCGACCCGCCCGAGAGCTTCGTCCTCGGCAGCATCCTTGCGCACGTGCTCAGCTTCGGTGCGGCCCGTCGCCAGCTCGCTCGCACCATGCTGCGCGATCATGGGATGACGGTCGACGACGGCGACCCGATCACCTGGCTGCGGCAACGCAACGGCCACGAGGAGAGCGAGGTGGGCTCGTGACGAGCACCGTCTTCTACACCGCGACCACGCTCGACGGCTACCTCGCCGACGACCACGACTCGCTCGCCTGGCTCTTCAAGCAGGACCAGGACGAGGACGGGGCACTGAGCTACGAGCCGTTCATCGCGAACATCGGCGCGATCTGCATGGGCGCCACGACCTACGAGTGGGTGCTCGAGCACAACGACGGGCCGTGGCCGTACACCCAGCCGTGCTGGATCTTCACGCACCGGGACCTGAAGCCGGTCGACGACGGAGACATCCGGTTCGCCCAGGGCGACGTCGCGCCGGTGCACGCCGAGATGGCTGCGGCCGCCGAGGGCAAGGACATCTGGGTCGCTGGCGGCGGCGGGCTTGCCGCCGACTTCGCGCAGGCAGGGCTGCTCGACCGGTTGCTGCTGATGATCGCGCCGGTGACCCTCGGATCGGGCCGGCCGCTCTTCACCCGGCCCTTCGACCTGCGGCTCGTGGACGTCGCGCGCAACGGTGCGTTCATGGCCGCGACGTACGACGTGGTGGGGCCGCTGGCAGAATCGAAGGCGTGACCTACCCCTTCGTGAAGGGCCACGGCACGGAGAACGACTTCGTGATCGTGCCGGCCGACGTCGACCTGACGCCGGAGCGGGCGCGCGCCCTCTGCGACCGACGAGCCGGCATCGGCGGGGACGGCGTCATCCGGGCCGCCCGCGACGAGGACGGCCGGTGGTTCATGGACTACCGCAACTCCGACGGCTCGCTGAGCGAGATGTGCGGCAACGGGATCCGGGTCTTCGCCCGGTACCTCCGCGAGGAGGAGGGTGCGACCTTCCCGTTGGAGATCGCGACCCGCAGCGGCATCAAGACGCTCACCGAGAGCGGGAACGGCTTCACCGTCGACATGGGCGCGCCGCGGGTCCTCGGCGAGACGAAGGTCGCGGTCGGCGACCGGACCTGGCCCGCCACCCACATCGACGTCGGCAACCCGCACGCGGTCGCGTTCGTCGACGACCTCGCCGACGCCGGACGGCTGCTCGACCCGCCCCAGCACGACGAGGCCCTCTATCCCGAGGGGGTCAACGTCGAGTTCGTCGTACGACGGGGCGAGCGGCACGTCGCGATGCGGGTGCACGAGCGCGGCTCGGGAGAGACCCGGTCGTGCGGCACCGGTGCCTGCGCCGTCATGGTCGCTTCCGCGCTCGCCGACGGCGCGACCCGGCCGGCGGCGTACCGCGTCGACGTTCCCGGCGGCACCCTGACCATCGAGTGGACCGAGGACGACCGGGTGCTGATGACCGGTCCCGCGGTGATCGTGGCCCGGGGCACGACCGACCTGTAGTCGTCGCTAACGTTCCACGCATGGACATCACCGGATCCGCAGCCATCGTCACCGGCGGCGCGTCAGGCATCGGAGCGGCGGTTGCCCGGCAGTTGGCCGCAGCCGGGGCGAGCGTCGTGGTCGCCGACCTCCAGGACGAGAAGGGCGAGGCGCTCGCGCAGGAGATCGGCGGGTCGTTCGTCCGGGTCGACGTCACCGACACCGCCCAGATCGCAGCCGCGGTCGACCGCGCCGTCGAGCTCGGCCCGCTTCGTGTGCTTGTCAACTCCGCCGGCATCGGCTGGG
>NZ_DASUTK010000156.1:0-6553 GCF_036374615.1 Nocardioides sp. | reverse complement strand
CACGACGGCTTCCACCTCGGGGAGGAACGCCACTGGCTCCGGCACCCGGTAGGGCAGGCCGAGGCCGACGAAGTGTTCGTGCAGTCGGCGCAGCGCGTCGAACTCCTGCTCGGCACTCAGCGGGTTGGAGACGTCGTCCTGCGACCACGTCGTGTGCGGCTGCTTGACGATCCATCGCCGGTGTTCCTCGCGGGACGTCGGTGTGCTGACGACGAAGATGTTCGAGCGCCCCGCGAGGCGCTGCCGTTCGACCGTGACGCCGCCGCCTGAGCCGACGGCTCGGATCACGGCCCGGAGCAGCTCCTCTGTCGCCGAGCCGGAGGTGGGACGCCGGCCATCCACCTGTGGCGGCTGGCGCCACTGCCCGCCGCTCACCGGAGCCCTCGCCAGACCGTCGTCACGATCTCGTGCGCGAGGGTGTCCGCCGGCAGAGTGCCGTCCAGTCGGTGCAGGCGGTACCGGGGCACCTGCTCCTGATAGAGCTCGGCCATGTCGGCAAGCTCCTGGGGCGTCTGCTCCTGACGCCGCCCGTAGGCGACCTCACTGGAGACGTCGACGAGGAACCCGACATCCGGCTTGGGGCTCATCACTTCGAAGAGCTTGCGCTGCCACGTGATGTCGATCCCTCGCATCCGCGTGAAGCGCAGGTCCAGCTTGACCATGGTGTCGGGACTGAACCTGTCGAAGACCAAGAGCTTGGTGCCACGCGGCCGCAGCAGGACGAACCGCCAGAGGTGCGCGCAGTTGAACAGGACCACGACATATCCCCACGCTGCCGTCCCGACCCGGCTGCCGTGCAGCGCGTGCGGGATCAGCTGGTCTCGCTCCGTTGCCGCGCCCGCGTAGGCGCTGCTGGGTCGGTCCAGGATCGGGAACCGCATCCGGAGCAACGCAGCGTTCTTGAACCCCGCCCAGTGATCGACCGAGGCAACGCCCAGCTCACTCAGCTCTGACTTGAGCCGAGTCACTTGCGTGCTCTTTCCGGAGCCGTCCAACCCCGAGAAGGACACGACGGCCGGTCGAAGCCGCCGAGGGCGAGCACCGAGGAGGACCCGCGTCCTGGCGGAGATCGGGCCACCCTTGAGGAGGACCGACGCGAGACCGGCCACGCGAGCTGACGGCGACAGCGGAGCGCTCGAGCGGTACGTACGTTGTAGCAGCTCGACCGCACCGGTCATGCCCAACGGACCGGCCAGCTCCAGCGCTGTCTCCCACGCGTGGGGATCGCGGGTGAGCGCTCCCGCTACGCGACTGCGCGCTTTCGGCGTCAGGGCCCCACGCCGCGTCACGTTGCCTCGGGCGGCGAGCAGCAGCACCACTGCAGGACTCGGCAGGACCAGGTGGCGGAACCCGGGGATCGGCTCGGCGTCGAGGAAGAGGGACGAGGCATCGGCCTGTGAGGTCTGCCACCGCTCGGTAGAGGACAGCTCGACGCCGTAGACCCCAGGCTCCCCGAACCGGGCCCACGTGTGTCCCCACCGGATGAATCCGGCACCGTGCAGCCAGCTGCTGATCGCGGCGTGGTCCCGGGGAGCGGCCAGCAGGTCGAGGTCCCGACCGCACGGCGGCGGAGAGCCCTCCACCAGCACCGGCCTCGTGGCCACGCCGTCGATGGCCTCTGCAGTGCTCATCCGCAGAGCGGTCACGTCCACGCCGGCCTCCTGTTCACTCGTCTCATGATTCATGGTCGTCATCCCGCTATCCGGGCCAGGATCCTCAAGTTCGGGCGGAGCGTCGCGTGCGTCGAGATCGAGAGCCTGCGGCGTACAGCGACCCAGTTCGCGACGTAGTAGGCGGCGGAGATCGCCACTGCCGAAGCGGCGAGGCCGGTGACGCCCCAGAGGTACGCGCAGATCAGGCCCGAGACGATCCGGAGGGCCACGACGATCCAGGTGATGATCGCCAGGTCGCCCTCGTAATGTGACATCGAGAGGGTCTTGCCCGACATGCCGCTGAGCGCGCTCAAGAGGTACCCGGTGGCGATCAGCATCAGGGCGGGCGCGGCGTCCTCGAAGCCGGCACCGAACACGGCGCGCAGCACGAACTCCGGTGCGATCACCATGGGCAGCCACAGCACCGCGCTGAAGGCGGTCGTCACCGACGCGGCGGTCCGGATCAGGGTTTGGAGCTGCGTCCGCTCGCCTTTCGACGACAGCCGGGCGATCGCCGGACTGAACACGGTCGCCAGGGAGGTGGCCGGGATCACGAGCAGTCGTCCGAGGCGCTGGCTGGCCGCGAACAACGAGGTCCCGCCCGCCGTCAGGACTGCACCGGCGAGCCACAGCTCGACCGTCGAGTTCAGGTATCCGCCGCTCTGGCTGAAGGTGAAACGCCAGTCGCGCTTGATGATCGTCCGTAGCTGACGAAGCGTGTGATGAGGACCGGTCGCGACCGGCCAGCTCCGGTTCAGCACCCACTGCACGTAGCACAGCGGGCCGAGGTACCCGGCGACGATGCCGAGCAGCACCCCGGCCAGGCCTGAGTCCGGAGCGACGTACGCGATCAGACCTACGCCGGCCGCCTGAACTGCCGCCACGAGCGCACCACCCGAGCGTCCGCTCAACAGGCTGGCGGTCCGGATGTGGCCGAGACCTCGCAGGAAGTTGGCACTGAGAAGCTGGTAGCCCGACTGGTAGACGAGGACGCCGCTCAGGACGGCCGTGGCGAGCTGCAGGTCGTCACCTGGACCGATCAGCCACACGACAGCCGCCGTGGCGACCGACGCGATCGGCAGCGGCACCAGCAGGACCGACCGGACCTGCCGACGGAGCGCGATCAACGTGTCCGTGTCCTCGGCACGCGAGGCCTCGCGGAGACCCGCCCGGTGGAGTCCCAGGAGGGCCAGCTGGGCGACCAGTCCGGCAACCGTCAGCAGCACAACCAGGTAGCCGAAACCCGACGGACCCAGCATGCGGGCAGCGATGACGTTGACGGCCAGGTAGCCAACGATGGCCACGGCGTAGGACGGAACGAAGTAGATCAGCGCCCGGATCAGAGAGACAGGAGACGGGCGTACCCGGAGCGTGGGGTTGGAGTCCCCGCTCTCGTCCATGCTGCTCCCCCTTGTTCCCCGCGGACCGACGACCCCGTCCGGTCCACAGTGGTGCCCCGTCTCAGGGCCACCCACGCCCGATCACCGGTCGCTCAGCAACCGGTCAGGCCGTCACCCTAGTCACGCAGGACGCTCCCGTGTGCAAGCTTCGCCATCTTGTTCCGGTCTTGTTGCGGTTCGGTCTCGATCCGCAGGGTGCCTTCCAGGTCGTTGTCCAGGTCCGGGGTCATGCACTCCCGGACGTCACGGTGTCGACGCCGCGCGCGACCAGGCGAGCGAGGAGGTGACACTGGACTCCGCCGTGGTGCCCGCGTGGCCGTTCAGCTCGACGGCGGCCTCCGAGGCCGCGACGTGGCTGGCCAGGGGGTCGTCGCGCCGGATGTCGATGATCTGACCGGTCTCACTCGACACGAGCGTGTCGAGGCAGTGGCGGGCGACCGCCATGGAATCGAGCAACGAGTCGGCCGGCTCCTTCCCGAAGGCCTTGGTTCGCATCGGGGTACCGGTGCGTTCGGGATTGATGCAGTTGACTCGCACGCCGTACGGCGCCCACTCGTCCGCCAGCGCCTGAGTGAGGTTGACGACTGCCGCCTTGGCGGAGGAGTAGAGGCTGTACCCGCTGCGCCCGCGGGTGTACGAGCTCGAGCTGAACAGCAGCAGGTTGCCCTTGGTCCTGGCCAGGTGCGGGAAGAACTCCTGGGCGATGAAGATGGGTGCGAAGTAGTTGATCTCCGTCGCCTCGTAGACCGCCTCTTCCGACGTCTCGGCCAACGATCCTCGTGGCAGGACACCCGCGGTGTTGACCACCATGTCGATGTGGTCGGTTGCGGCGAGCACCGTGGCGATGGCTGCTGCGATGTCCTGGCGGCGCTCGACGTGCGTCCCGGTCGACGACCGGCTGAACGCGAAGACGTCGGCACCGTGTTCGCGGGCCAGGTCGGTGATGTCCTTGCCGATGCCGTAGCTCCCGCCGAAGACGACGACGGTCTTGCCGGAGAGCGCGCGCGTGTAGTCCGTCAGCGAGTGGCGGACCGGCGCGAATCGGCTGGTCAGCTGAAACAGCTTGTCAGCGATGTAGACGTCGATCGGCTCGGTGACCTTCATGTTGCGGTCGTCGCCGGCAACGACCCAGATCGGCACCTCCGGCAGGTAGCGGAGCACCACCGTGCAGTCGTCGGTGGCGACGAAGTCCGGATCCTGGGAAGCGGCGGCGTAGGCCTTGCGGAGCACTGATGCGCGGAACGCCTGCGGGGTCTGCCCTCGCCGGAGCGCGGCGCGGCGCGGGATGTTGCTGATGGTGCCCTGCTCGGTGACTTCGATGATCGTGTCCGCGGAGGGGATCGCGACGTCGACGGCGTCGTAGCGGTCAAGGGCGTCGAAGCAGTCGCTGATGATCCGTTCGCTCACCAGGGGCCGCACGGCGTCATGCAGCAGGACCTTGCAGTCCTGGTCGCCGATCGCCCGCAGGGCCCGCAGCGTGGTGCCGTTGCGCGTCTCCGCACCCTCGTGGACCTGCGTGACCTTCTCGTAGCCGCCGGACCTCACGATGCTGTGAACTGCATCGAGATGGCCCGAGGCCATCATGATGATGATCTCGTCGACTGCGGGGTGACGATGAAAGGCGGCCACGGTGTGCTCGAGAATGGGGCGGCCTGCGATCTTGATGAGCTGCTTCGGGATGCCGAGGCCCATCCGGGCACCGACGCCGCCGGCGAGAATCACCGCGACATTACGCCTCATGTCGACGCCTCCGGCCGGTCGGCCGCGCGGGCCTGGCCCGTGTCGGGTCCAGGTCACCCGTCAGCTGATGTGCACAGAACACTTGACTCCCCCTTGCAAACCCGTTCCCCGCGGGTTCACCGGACCATCGTGAGCCGTTCACGGGCGTTTGGCAACGAAACGGCGATAAAGGTTCCGTTGACAATTCGTCCTTTTCGGATGCAGCCGACGGCTGCGTCCTAGACTCACGCTCTGCACGTTCAGATGGAGGCAACGGGCGAGGGGGCCGCATGTCGTCCGGTGATGACCGAGCTGGGACCTCGTCCGCGTCGGACTCGGCACTGACCCCGAACGAGCTCCTCAGGGCTGTGTTCGACGGCCTGAACGGCGTCGGGGTGAGGTGGGCGCTGCTGCGTGGCCGTGCGACTCTCGGTCATCCGGGGGGTGATGTCGACCTGCTTGTGAGCGCGGAGGACCTCGACTCCTTCGAGGACGTCGTGTTCGAGCTCGGTGCCTACACGCTCCCAAGGCTGCGCGTGCCCGGTGCGTGGTCGCGAGCGGTCCTGCGCCCCTCATGGCACCGCTTCTACGTCCTGTCCCACCGCGCCTCCCACGAGTCCGTCAAGCTCGACGTCGTCACTCGACTCGTCTACAGCAAGCAGCTGAAGCTCGCCTCGCACCTCGAGCCCGGCTGTCTGGACAGGCGGTTCGAGGACAGGGGTGTGTACGCCCTCGACCCGAGTGACGCCTTCTGGACGGTGCTCTTGCACTGCCTGCTGGACAAGCAGAAGGTCACGCCACATCGCGCGGCCGAGCTCGAGTCGATCGTGGCGAAGGTCCGTCGGCCGAGCCCGGGCGAGGAGTTCTTCGAGACCCTGTGTCCGCCGGGCAGGTCCGCCGACAAGGCGATCTCGCTCGTGCGCAACCGTGACTGGGACTCCCTGGCCGACCTGGGGCAGCTGATCCTGGGCTCCGACCCGGCATCCCCGTCCGCTGGGGCCCAGAAGTCGAGCGCCAAGCCGTCCCAGGAGGGAGCGCGACCGCACGCGAGCGGAGCTGACAAGGCGGTCTCGCGACTCACCGGAGGCCTTCGTGCGGCAGCGGTGTCGGCGTACCCGGCTGTCTGGCGCCGAGCCGGTCTCGGCGTCGTTCCTCGGATCCTGGACGTGGTCGAGGCAGGTGCCGTCGACGCCACGGTCCTGCGCCTCCGGCGGAGACCCGGCCGGTGCGAGGTGTACCTGCTCACGAGCGAGCAGCAGCGAACCTCACTGGGTGCCATGCTCCGTGCTGAGCACTACCTGCCTGCCGCAGGTCGCTGGAACCACCTGACCGGCGTCGGCCTGGAGACAGTCCACCTCGTGACCGCCACAGAGCTCGCTCTCTCCCCGGACTCCGTCGACCGGCTGCGCGAGACGTCGCTCCCGATGCCGGGTCGCACCTATTGCCGCAGAGCAGTGGGCGCCGGCCCGTGGCTTGACGACGTGCTGGACCAGCGCCGCGACCGCGGCGCCCCACGTTGAGCACTGCGAGCAGCCAACGGTGCGAGGTGGCGGGCGTTGCCACTAGCGTTCGGCCGTGACCAAACTCCTCGGCTGGCTGCTCCTGGTCGCCGCCGGCATGCTCAGCCTTCCGGTCGCTGCCTACTTCCTCGACGACCAAGGCACCGAGAACTGGATCCTGCCGGTCCAGCTCGGCGGGATGGCGCTCGTCGGGGCTCTGGTGGGCACGGCGCTCCCGGGCTTCGCCACCGGATCCGGGCGACGCCGCGCCGCCGTCGGGGCG
>NZ_DASUTK010000155.1:0-2181 GCF_036374615.1 Nocardioides sp. | reverse complement strand
GAGGCCACGACGAGGTTCGCGATGCGGTTCACCCGAGGGGGCAGCGTCATCGACAGCACGATCATGAAGATCGGGATGGCCACGAGGGTCAGCGCCGCGGTCGAGAAGGTCTGGGAGAGGTCGAACTCGAAGACCCGGCCGTCGAGGATGTCCTCGATGACGCCGGGCGTGAAGAAGTTGAGAATGTCCACGTAGGCGTACAGGAACATGAGGCTCGTCCATGCTGCGGCGAGCTTGGCTCTCACCGGGATCGGCTGGTCTTCCAGTGTGGTAGTGGGCTGACGTGTGCTCATCATGGGCTCCGTTGTTGTGGTGAGGATCGGAAGGTCCACGCTCGCTGAGCCCGGCAGCGGGCGCACCGGCCCGGAGGCCGGTATTCACCTGGCCGATGGCATGGTCTCTCTCTCGTACTTTCGGCCGGTACTCCGAGGCACGCCGATCCCTAGGCTTGAGCCGTGGTCACCTTCCGGCGCTCCCTCTGGCACGAGCCGCGGCCTGCTGACGCCCCACCCATCGGTCGGCTCGACTGGCTGCTGGTGGGAGTGTTCGCGGCCGCCGCCTTGGTCGAGGGCATCGTTCGGCCAGGCTTGGCCTGGCGACCCCTTGTGACGGTGCTCGCTCTGGTGCTGGCGCCTGCCCTGCTCTGGCGGCGGAGTCGCCCCCTCATGGCCACCCTGGTCGGGTGGGGCGTCGCCGGTCTGCTCTCGGTCCTCCAGCTGACTGCGCACGCCGGGAACCTCGGCCTCTACTCCATGATGGCCGTCCTGATCCTCCTCTACTCCCTGGTGCGGTGGGGCTCGGGACGGGAGATCGTCGTGGGGACGGCGTTCGTGACAGTCGTCGTCGCGCTGGGGCTGTACGCCTCCTCGGCGGGTTGGGCCGACGCTTTCGGAGGGATCGTCTTCTTGCTGTTGTTCGTCGCCCTCGCGGCGGTGTTCCGCTACCGCGCGGACCTCTGGCATCGCCAACAGCGCGAGATCCGCAATCAGGAGCGGGTCGCGCTGGCGCGGGAGCTGCACGACACCGTGGCCCACCACGTCTCGGCCATCGCGGTGCAGGCGCAGGCGGGTGGCGTGGTCGCCGGCATCCAGCCCGAGAAGGCTGTCGAGGTCCTGGCCGCGATCGAGTCTGAAGCGTCGCGAACCCTGGCGGAGATGAGATCCATGGTGCGGGTGCTGCGTGAGGAGGAAGCCGTTGCCTACTCCCCGCAGCTGGGCGTCGCGGACCTGCCTGCTCTGGCGCGCGCTGACGCGACGCCCACCGTCGAGGTCTCGCTGGACGGTTCGTTGACCCGGCTGGCAGGACCTGTGGACGCCGCGCTCTACCGGCTCGCGCAGGAGTCGCTGACCAACGCCGTACGGCACGCCCGGAGCGCGACCCGCGTCGGGATCGACGTACGCCGGGAGGGCGACGCCGTCAGGCTGCGTGTCAGCGACGATGGACAGACCGAGCGGGGACCAGCCCCGGAGCCTGGGTTCGGCCTGCTGGGCATGGCCGAACGCGCCCAGCTCCTCGGCGGATCGCTCTCCGCGGGGCCCGGGCCTGAGGGTGGCTGGGTGGTCGAGGCCGTGCTGCCGGTGGAGGCGCCGGCATGACCATCCGTGTCGTCGTAGCCGACGACCAGGACTTGGTGCGGACCGGGCTGGTGATGATCCTCGGCGCGCAACCCGACCTCGAGGTCGTGGGGGAGGCAGCAGACGGGCTCGCAGCGCTCGACCTGACGACCCGGCTGCGTCCCGATGTCCTCCTCGTCGACATCCGGATGCCCGGGCTCGACGGCGTCGAGGTGACGCGGCGCCTGGCCGGGCCAGACGTGACGGACCCGATGGCGGTCGTCGTGATCACCACCTTCGACCTCGATGAGTACGTCCTCGGCGCCCTACGCGCGGGTGCCCGCGGCTTCCTGCTCAAAGACGCCGGGCCGGAGCTCCTCGTGCAGGCCATCCACGCGGCGGCCAACGGGGACGCGCTGATCGCCCCCAACGTCACCCGCCGGCTGCTGGCGACCTTCGCCCACCAGGCGCCGGTGGTACCGGTCCAGCCCATCGACCCGCTCACCGAGCGCGAGGAGGAGGTGCTCGCGCTGGTGGCACGGGGCCGGACCAACGCCGAGATCGCCACCGAGCTCTTCGTCGGCCTGAGCACGGTCAAGACCCACGTCGCATCGTTGATGACCAAGCT
>NZ_DASUTK010000154.1:0-3395 GCF_036374615.1 Nocardioides sp. | reverse complement strand
GCACCCTCAGGCACACGCCGCGACACTTAGGGGAATCAGACCCGGTCGACCGCGGCGTGGGTGGCGCCCCCGGCGAGCCGGGCGTAGCCGGGTCCGCGGTCGAAGAACGGCTCCGCCTCGTCACGCGACCGCGCAGCGCGTTCGGCAGCCGTGGCCTCCGCGTCGTGGCCCACGTCGTCAGCCGCGAGCGACCCGGTGAGGACGACGCCGTAGTCGCGCAGCGCGGCCTCCGCAGAGACCTTGCGCCACACCACGTCGCGGACCACCAGCGCGGGGTCGCGTCGCAGCGGGTCGCCCCAGCCGCCACCGCCGGTGGTGCGGATCCGGATCACCTCGCCGGCCCTCACCGGCTCGGCGTCCGCCAGCGCGTCCACCTCGCGCTCGTGCGGGCCACCGGGGTCGATCGTCACCTGGAACGGCGCTCCGGCCCGTCCACCCTTGACGCCCCAGCACGCGAGGATCGACCGGTCGGCGATCGACATGAAGTGCGCGTCCTTGAGCATCCGGATCTGCTTCTCGTAGCCGAGCCCGCCGCGGTACTCCCCCGCCCCGCCGGAGTCGACCGCGAGCGAGAGCGACTCGACCAGGAACGGGAACCGCGACTCGGTGAACTCGGTCGGCAGGTTCCGGGAGTCGGGTACGACGTGGATGGTGTCCTCGCCGTCGGCGTAGTAGCGGCCGCCGGAACCGCCGCCGAGCACCTCCCGCATCAGGTAGGGGCGGCCGTCGCGATCCTCGCCGTACACCCCGGTGTAGCGGATCGTCTCCTGGTCGGCCGGCATCCGGCCGTCGACCGCCTTCGCGACCACACCGGCGAGCACGCCGAGCAGTCGCAGGATCACGAACGTGCGGGCGTTGGTGGGTGCGGGGAAGACCGGTGTCAGCAGCGTGCCCGGCTCGGGGAACCGCATCTCGATCAGCGGCACCACGCCCTCGTTGACGTCGAGCTCGGCCATCCGCTCGGGGCTTTCGGCGAGGTTGCGCAGGATCGGCGCCAGCCACTTGGTGAGGAAGACGCCGTCGCTGTAGTCGCCACAGTGGTTGATCGGGCCCTTCGCCTGCGGCCCGGTGCCGTCGAAATCGAGCACCAGCCGCTCGCCGTCGGGGTCGTCCGGCGCGGTCCGGGTGAGTGTGATCCGCTGGGTGTGGAGCTTCGGCTCGTCGACGCCGTCGTGCTCGGCGTAGTCCTCCCAGGTCCAGCTCCCGACCGGGATCTGGGAGAGGATCTCGCGTCGGTAGGTGTCGGTGGTGCGGCCGATGATCGCGTCGAAGCTGGACTCGACCGCCTCGACGCCGTACCGGTTGAACATCTCGCCGAGCCGGCGGGCGCCCATCAGGCAGGCGGAGCACTCGGCGTCGAGGTCGGCGGCGAGCGACTCGGGCATGCGGGAGTTCCGCGTCATGATCGCGAGCGCGCTGCGGTTGGGGACCCCGGCGTCCCAGAGCTTGATGGGCGGCACCATCAGCCCCTCCTCGAAGACGCTCGTCGCCTGGCTCGGCATCGAGCCGGGGACCGCGCCGCCGATGTCGTCGTGGTGGCCGAACGCCTGCACGAACGCGACCACCCGGCCGCCCGACAACACCGGCACGGTCACACAGAGGTCGGGCAGGTGGCCGATCCCGCCCTCGGAGCGGTAGACGTCGTTGTGGAAGAACACGTCGCCCTCACGCATGTCCTCGATCGGGAAGTCGCGAGCCACGGGGTGGACGAGCGCGGAGTACGAGCGACCGGTCAGCTTGCGCAGCAGCCGGTCGTGGATGCCGGCGCGGAAGTCGTGCGCGTCGCGGATCATCGGGCTGCGGCTGGTGCGGGCGATGGCGGTCTCGACCTCCATCTCGACGCTCGCCAGCGAGCCCTGCACGATCTCGGTCAGCACGGGGTCGGCGCTGGCGCCCGCGTCGTCGGTCAGGAACCCGAACGGGAACCGGGTCGGCACGCGGCGGCTCATGCCCCACTCACGCTTTCGGTCGTTGAGGAGCGAGCGCCAGCGAGCGTCTCGAAACGCGTGACGATCAGGTTGCGGAACTCGTCGACCCGGGCGGTGAAGCCGGGGTGGAGCGGGACGGTCGACCCGAACTCCTCGATGATCGCGGGACCGGGCACCGTCGTCCCGGGCTCGAGGTCCTCCCGCCAGTGGACCGGCGTCTCGACGTACCCGTCGTCGGGCTCGAAGCACACCGGCCTGGTCTCCGCGCCGGTGGTTGAGGTGCGAGGTCTCGAGACGCTCGCTTCGCTCGCCCCTCGACCCACATCTCCGCGAGCCTCGAACCCCCCGGCGTCGTGGCTCCGGATCTCGGGCCGCTGGATCGGTCCGATCCCGGAGACCCGGAGGTTCACCCACTCGACCTGCTGCGTGGGGTCGTCGGCGAAGTCGTAGCCGTAGAGCGCGCGGTGCTCGGCGTGGAAGGTGTCGGCCACGGATGCGGCCGTGGCGGCGTCGAACTCGCCGTCGGGGACCGCGACGCGGACCTCGAACGCCTGGCCGAAGTAGCGGAGGTCGGCGGTGCGGTCGAACCGGTGCTGCTCGTCGGGGAAGCCTTCGGTCCGCAGCGCCTCGGCCGCCCTTCGCTCAAGCCCGGCGTACCGGCCGGCGACGTCGTCGGCGTCGAGGCGGTCGGCGAGCGTCACGTGGGTCTGCACGTAGTCGTTCTTCACGTCGACGGTGAGCAGTCCGAACGCGGACACGTTGCCGGGGTCCGGCGGGACCAGCACGGTCGGGATCCCGAGGACGTCCATCAGCCGGCACAGCAGCAGCGACCCGGAGCCGCCGAAGGTGGTGAGAGCGAAGTCGCGCACGTCGAGCCCGCGCTTGACCGTGACCTGGCGCAACGCGTTGGCCTGGTTCCACGCCGAGATCTCGAGGACGCCCACGGCGGCGGCCTCGACTGTCAGTCCGAGCTGGTCGGCCAGCTTCTCCAGGCCGGTGCGCGCCGCCTCCGGGTCGAGCGGGATCTCGCCTCCGAGCAGGTGGGGCGGGATCCGGCCGAGCACCAGGTGCGCGTCGGTGATGGTGACGGCGCCGTCCGCGCCGCCCTTGCCGTAGCAGAGCGGACCCGGGTCGGCGCCCGCGGACTGCGGCCCGACCTTGAGCGTCCCCTCGGCCGAGACGTGCGCGATCGATCCCCCACCGGCTCCCACGGTCACGACGTCGATCATCGGGATCTTCGACGGGTAGGCCCCGACGGTTCCCTCCGTGGTCAGCGTGGGCTCGCCACCGATGACGACGCTGACGTCGGTCGAGGTCCCGCCGCCGTCGCTGGTGAGGACCTTGTCGAAACCCGCGACCTGAGCGATCAGCGCCGCCCCGAGCGCCCCGGCTGCCGGGCCGGACAGCACCGTCGTGATCGGCTGGTGCACCACCTCGTCGGCGCTCAGCACACCGCCGTTGGACTTC
>NZ_DASUTK010000153.1:0-18238 GCF_036374615.1 Nocardioides sp. | reverse complement strand
CGCGGCCAGCGGGCAGGGCGGGCTCATGGTGCGGTGCGACCCGGCCATGACCGCGGCGCTGCTCGCAGAGCCGGGTGCCACCGAGTTCGAGATGCGCGGACGTGGCATGAAGGGCTGGCTCCGTGTCGACGGCTCCGCCGTGGCCGACGAGGCGGACCTGCAGCGTTGGGTCGACGTCGGCGTCGGGTACGTCACCTCGCTGTCACCGAAGTAGCCCACGGAGGGTCGGCGGCGGGTAACGGTGCCGCAGACGCGCTTCTCACCCGCTGCAACAGGGGTGAAGTGCACTGACGGCGCCGTGACGCGCAACCTCGGGCCGACTCCAGCGCCACCCTTCGGATCGCCGGTTCGCCGGTGCTCCCGGCGGCGCCGTAGGCTTGGCAGGTCATGACCGAGCCGGGGACCGTCTACCTCGACCACGCTGCCACCACGCCGATGCTGCCCGTGGCCGTGGAGGTGATGACTGCACACCTGCAGGGAGTGGGCAACGCGAGCTCGCTGCACGCCAGCGGGCGTCGCGCCCGGCGGGTGGTGGAGGAGTCGCGCGAGACCATCGCCCGCGCGATCGGCTGCCGACCTGGCGAGGTGGTGTTCACCTCCGGCGGCACCGAGGCCGACAACCTGGCGCTGAAGGGGATCTACTGGTCGCGTCACGACGCCGATCCGCGTCGCCGCCGGATCCTCTCCACGGCGGTCGAGCACCACGCCGTCCTCGACCCGCTGGCCTGGCTCGCCGAGCACGAGGCCGCCGAGGTCGAGCTGCTGCCCGTCGACGAGCGCGGCCGGCTGCGGGTCGACGCACTGCGCGAGAGCATCGAGCGCGACCCCGGCTCGGTGGCGCTGATCTCGGTCATGTGGGCCAACAACGAGGTCGGGACGCTGCAGCCGGTCACCGAGGTGGTCGAGCTCGCGGCGGCGTACGAGATCCCGGTCCACACGGATGCGGTGCAGGCGGTCGGCGCGGTGCCGGTCGACTTCGCGGCGTCGGGCGTCGACGCCCTGACCCTGACCGGCCACAAGCTCGGCGGCCCGTACGGCGTGGGGGCGCTGGTCGTCCGGCGCGAGCTCGACGTGACGCCGCTCGGCCACGGCGGCGGGCAGGAGCGCGACGTCCGCAGCGGCACGCTCGACACTCCCGGCATCGCTGGTTTCGCCGCGGCCGTGGAGGCCGCTGTGAAGGCGCAGCCGGAGCACGCCGAGCGGATGCAGGCGCTCCGTGACGACCTGGTCCGGCGCATCCTCGAGGTGGTGCCCGGATCGCACGTGCACGGTCCTCAGCTCGACCGGGCCGCGACCGACCGGCTGCCCGGCAACGCTCACATCGGCTTCCCCGGCTGTGAGGGTGACTCCCTGCTGATGCTGCTCGACGCGCGTGGCATCGAGTGCTCGACCGGGTCAGCCTGCTCCGCCGGCGTCCCGCAGCCCTCACACGTGCTGCTCGCGATGGGATGCGACGCGGAGCAGGCCCGCCACTCGCTCCGCTTCTCCTTCGGCCACACCTCCACCGCGGCCGACGTCGACGCCGTGGTCGAGGCGATCGTGCCCGTCGTCGAACGGGCCAGGGCAGCACGGCGGTGAAGCCCATGAAGGTCGTCGCTGCCATGTCCGGCGGCGTCGACTCCGCCGTCGCCGCTGCCCGTGCCGTCGAGGCCGGTCATGACGTGACCGGCATCCACCTGGCGCTGTCGCGCAACCCGGCGTCGTACCGCTCCGGTGCCCGCGGCTGCTGCACGATCGAGGACAGCAACGACGCCCGCCGGGCCGCGGACGTGATCGGGATCCCGTTCTACGTCTGGGACCTCTCGGACCGGTTCCACGAGGACGTGGTCGAGGACTTCATGGACGAGTACGCCGCCGGCCGCACTCCGAACCCCTGCTTGAGGTGCAACGAGAAGATCAAGTTCGCCGCCGTGCTCGACCGGGCCCTCGGACTGGGGTTCGACGCCGTCGCCACCGGCCACTACGCACAGCTGCGCACCGGTGCCGACGGGCTGATCGAGATGCACCGGGCGGTCGACCACGCCAAGGACCAGTCCTACGTGCTCGGCGTGCTCGACCAGGAGCAGCTGCGTCATTCGTCGTTCCCGCTCGGCGACTCGACCAAGCCGGCAGTGCGGCAGGAGGCCGCCGCGCGTGGGCTGCTGGTGGCGGACAAGCCCGACAGTCACGACATCTGCTTCGTCGCCGACGGCGACAACGCCGGCTGGCTCGCGGAGAAGCTGGGGGACCGGGCGCCCAACCGGGGCGGCGACATCGTCGACTCCGGCTCCGGCGAGGTGCTCGGCCAGCACGCGGGCACCTACGCGTTCACGATCGGGCAGCGTCGCGGGCTGCGGATCGGGCGACCGGCGCCCGACGGCAAGCCGCGGTTCGTGCTCGACATCGAGCCCGTCTCGGGGACGGTGACGGTCGGGCCGCGGTCCGAGCTCGCTGTCGACCGGGTCACCGGTGTCCGGCCCCGCTGGTGCGGCACGGTGCCGACCCGGTTGTCGGGCGCGGGTGTCACGGTGCAGCTCCGCGCGCACGGAGACGAGCATCGGGCGGTGGTCGAGATCGTCGGTGACGAGGTCCGGATCGAGCTCCTCGACCCCGCGTACGGCATCGCCCCCGGCCAGGCAGCCGTGATCTACGACGGCACCCGGGTCGTCGGCTCGGCCACGATCAGCGCCACGTCGCGCGCGGCCGCGCCTGCATGACCGGCATGGGCATGCGGGTGCGGCGGCTGCAGGATTCCCCGCTCAGGCGGGGAACCTGGCACTTCGCGGGCGAAACTTCCCGGGCCAGGTGCCAGACTCGCCCAGCAGGTTCCCGCGGAGGTGGCCGATGACGACCGCCACCGGCATCGGCTCCCACCCGGGGGACGACAACGCGGCGTACGCCGAAGCGGTCAGGGTCGTGCTGGGTGAGCTGCCCGGACCGGAGGGTCTCCCGTACGTGCCGGAGGTCCCCGGCCGCGGACCGGACGCGACCATGACCGGTCGGGCGGTCGCGCTCGCGACCGACCTCGCCTTCGACCTGCAGCCGGCCGGTTGGCGGCTGACCGACGCGGAGGGGATGGACCAGCGGCGAGCACGTAGTCGGCTGGCCCAGGACCTCGACCAGGTCGAGGAGCAGACCCAGGGCTACCAGGGGGCCTTCAAGACCCAGGTCTGCGGCCCGTGGACGCTCGCCGCGACGGTCGAGCGGCCCCGGGGCGACCGGGCGCTTGCCGACCGCGGCGCGCGCCGTGACCTCGCGCAGGCCCTCGCCGAGGGTGTACGCCGCCACGTCGCCGACCTCCGCCGCAGGCTGCCCGGCGTCGAGCGGTGGGTGGTGCAGGTCGACGAGCCGGCACTGGCCGCTGTGATCGCCGGCTCCGTGCCGACCGCGTCCGGCTTCCACCGTCACCGCGCGGTCGAACCGCCGGAGGCCAGTGCCACGCTCGGCTGGGTGCTCGATGCGATCCGGGAGGCCGGAGCCGAGCCGTGGGTCCACTCCTGCGCTGCCGGTGCCCCCCTGGAGCTGCTCCGCGGCGCTGGCGCGGTCGGTCTGGCGGTCGACCTGGACCGGGTCGACGCGGCCGGTCACGACCAGCTCGCCGTGGCTCTCGAGGCAGGGGAGCGCGTGGTGCTCGGCGTCGTCCCGACGCAGGGTGAGGCCGACGAGGCGTCGGTGGTCCAGCGGGTCGAGCGGTGGCTGGACCTGGTCGGCCTCGAGCCCAGCGACGGGCTCGTCGTCAGCCCGGCCTGCGGGCTCGCCGGCACAGACGCAGCGACGGCCCGCCGGGCGCTGGAGATCGCGCGCGCCACGAGCCGCCGACTGGGTTGAGCCGAGCTGCGTCAGCCCACCGGGACACTCTCCGGGAGGTCGGTGGCCAGCTCCTCGTGCTTGACGTCGAGGAACAGCCACACCAGCGCGGAGGCGACCAGCATCATCAGGCTGCCGACGAGGAAGGCCATCGTGGCTCCTTCGGCGAACGACCCCAGCTCGGTGAGCTGACCCACCAGCCCGTTGAGCTCCCCTCGCGGCATCGCCTGCTCGAGCCCTGTCTCGCGCGCCGACTGTGCGATACCCGGCGCGATCTCGTCCGCCCTGCCCTGGGCGAAGTGCAGCGCGACCGTGCTGAGGGTCGCGAGCCCGAGGGCACCGCCCACCTGCTGCATGGTGTTGAGCACGCCCGAGCCGATGCCCGAGTCCTCACGGCGCAGGTGGTGCAGCGCGACCAGGGTCAGCGGCACGAAGTTCAGGCCCATGCCGAACGCCATCAGGATCACGAACGGCAGGATCTCCGTCCAGTAGTTGACGTCGTGGCCCAGGGCCAGGCCCTGGCCGCCCATGCTCGCGGGCAGGGTCGCCAGAATCGAGTCGCCGTCCTGCGGCACGGTGATCCGGTGGAAGCCGTAGAGCGCGGCGGCCGACAGCAGGGTGCCGATCCCGGAGAGGAACCGCGGGTCGACCCGACTGATGAGCTTCGAGGCCGCGGTCGCCGAGATGATCATCGCGACCGAGAAGGGCAGGAACGCGACGCCGGTCTTCAGCGGTGAGTAGCCCACCACGAGCTGCACCAGCAGGCTCAGGAAGAAGAACATGGCGAACATCGCGGCCGGGGCGATCATCATCACCGCGAAGGCCACGGCCCGGTTGCGGCTGCGCAGGATCCGGAACGGCAGCAGCGGGTGGTCGGCGCGGCTCTCGATCAGCAGGAAGATGCCGAGGAGAGCGACACCGCCGATCAGGCTGAGAAGCGTCCACTGGTCGCCCCAGCCGTAGCGCTCGTCCCCGGCGCGGGTGAGGCCGTACACGATGGCGAGCAACCCGGCGGTGCCGGTGATCGCACCGGGTACGTCGAGCACCCCGTCGTGCCGGTCGGACTCGGGCAGCACCCGGGGTGCGAGGAGCGCGGCGGCCAGGCCGATCGGGACCACGATCAGGAACGTGTAGCGCCAGCCGGCGATGCCGAGCGGGTCGTCGAGCCCGGTCAGCCAGCCGCCCAGGATCAGGCCCACGGCGGCGCCGACACCCGCCATCGCGGCGTACACCGCGAAGGCCCGGTTGCGCTCGCGGCCGGCGGGGAACGTGGTGGTGATGAGCGCCAGGGCCGCGGGCGAGGCGAGCGCTGCGCCGAATCCCTGGAAGCCTCGGGCGCCCAGCAGCACCAGCTCGCTCTGCGCGACGCCGCCGACCAGCGACGCGGCCGCGAAGAGAAGGACGCCGATCATGAAGACGCGGCGGCGGCCGTACAGGTCGGCCAACCGGCCGCCGAGCAGGAGGAACCCGCCGAACGTCAGTGCGTAGCCGGTGACGATCCAGGAGAGGTTGGCCTGGTCGATGTCGAGGTCGGTGCCGATGTAGGGGAGCGCGATGTTGGCGATGGTGCTGTCGAGCACCACCATCAGCTGCGCGATCGAGATCAGCATCAGCGCCCAGGTGAGGCGGCGGTGCTGGGCCGGAGTGACCTCCGGCTCGGGAATGGTCGTGTCGGTCATGAGTCCTCAGAAGTTCGGGGTCGGGAGCACGCCGGCAGGATGATCTGGTCGATCACCCTCGCCACCAGCTCGGGAGTGGCCTCGTCCCCCAGGAGGAAGACGCGGTGCAGGACGATGCCCGGGAGGGCGGGGGCGACGAGGTCGATGTCGACCTCGTCACTGATCTCGCCGCGGGCCCGGGCCCGTTCGAGAACGCTGCGCATGGTGCTCTGCTTGGGTCCGATGAAGTCACGCCGGTAGATCTCGGCGAACTCCGCGTCGCGCGCCATCGCCGTGACGACGGCCGCGAGGACCGCCATCGACCGGGCGTCGCCCAGGCCGCCCAGCCCGCAGTACGCCGCGAGCAGGTCGCCTCGCAGCGTGCCGGTGTCGGGCGTCGGCGGGTGCTCCTTGTGGGAGCAGACGGCGTCCACCACCAGCTGGGGCTTGGAGCTCCACCGACGGTAGAGCGTGGCCTTGGACGCCTTGGCCTCGGCGGCCACGGCGTCCATGGTGAGCCGGTCGTAGCCGGTCTCGGCGAGCACGGTCAGAGTGGCTTCGAGGATCTCGCGTTCCCGGTCACCCTCGACACGGGGCCGGATGGTGGCGGACTCGGGGACCATGCGCACTCCTCAGCAGATAGAACGAAACCGTTTCGTACCGAGACGATAAAACGAAACGGTTTCGTTCCGCAACCCCGGGGCCGAGGACTTAATTCCCGAGCAGCCGACGCGAGCCTGTCAGCGCCAGATCGTTCCACCCGCGGACACCACGCAGCAGGTAGTGCCCGACCGGTCCCATGTCGACGTACGACGCGTCGATCCCGGCCGCGCGTGCTCGCTCGACATACGCCCGTGTCGCGCCAGCAGACGTGATCCGGTCGCGACTGCCGTGGGCGGCCACCAGCGCCTTCCCGGCGAGCGGGGCGACCGACTCACCGGGCGGGAACCACGGGGCGAGCGCCACGACGCCACGCACCTGCGCGTCGTCGGCGACCCGGACGGCGATGCGCGCCCCCATCGAGTGGCCTACGAGGACGACCGGCACCGACCTCAGCCGGTCCCGGACCTGCTCCAGCGCCCAGCGGGCGTCGCCCACCGGACCCGCGCCACCGTTCCACCCGCGGCGCCGGTAGCGCAGCAGCCACACCGCCACTCCTGCCGCCTGCAGGTCGGGCGCGATCGCCCGGGCCATCGCGGCCGACCGGCGCCAGGAGGCGCTGCGCCCGTCCACCGTCTCGTGGCCGTGCTCCTTGCCGCCGTGCAGCATCAGCACCGCGCCGGTCGCGTGTACCGGCTCGCCGTACTGCCGCAGGGACGGGCCGGTCACGTCGGCTGGTGCGCCCACGGATGCCTCCACAGCGTGATGCTCGGGTGATGAGCGGATGAGCGTTCGGACTGGCCAGCCTGTCAGATCGGTGCGGCAGGATGTGGCGCATGAGCACCGTTCCCGAGGCCGCGCCGGCGGCGGCGCGCGACGAGCACCAGGAGCTGTCCGAGCAGATCGAGGAGGCTCGCTGGCGCTACTTCGTGCTCGACGACCCCACGCTCTCCGACGCCGACTACGACGTGCGGCTGCGTCGTCTCCAGGAGCTCGAGGAGGCCTACCCCGAGCTGCGCACGCCCGACTCGCCCACGCAGAAGGTCGGCGGTGCGGTGTCGACGGAGTTCACCGCGGTCGACCACCGGCAGCGCATGGAGAGCCTCGACAACGCCTTCTCGTACGACGAGCTGGAGTCCTGGCACGCGCGGCTGGCTCGTGACGGGGTCGAGTCGCCCGACCTGCTGTGCGAGCTGAAGGTCGACGGCCTCGCGATCAACCTGCTCTACGAGGGCGGCAGGCTGGTCCGAGCCCTCACCCGGGGCGACGGCCGGACCGGCGAGGACGTCACCCCCAACGTGAAGACGATCGACAACGTCCCCCACCGGCTCGTCGCGAACGACGCCTACCCGGTGCCAGGTCTGCTGGAGGTGCGAGGCGAGGTGTTCCTCCCGCGCGAGGCGTTCGAGCGGCTCAACGAGCAGATGACCGACGCCGGCAAGCCGGTCTTCGCCAACCCGCGCAACGCGGCGGCCGGCTCGCTGCGCCAGAAGGACCCACGGGTCACCGCCACGCGTGCGCTGGGCATGGTCTGCCACGGCATCGGCGCGCGCGAGGGGTTCGAGCCGAAGGCCCAGTCGCACGCGTACGACGCGCTCGCCGCCTGGGGATTGCCGACGTCCGAGCAGGTGAAGGTGCTGCCGACACTCGAGGCGGTCAAGGCCTACATCGAGAACGCCGGCGAGCACCGACACTCGATCGTTCCCTACGAGATCGACGGCGTCGTGATCAAGGTCGACGACGTGTCGCTCCAGCGCCGGCTCGGATCGACCAGCCGGGCGCCGCGATGGGCGATCGCGTTCAAGTACCCGCCCGAGGAGGTCAACGCCAAGCTGCTGGCGATCCACGTGAACACCGGCCGCACCGGTCGCGTCACCCCGTTCGGGGTGATGGAGCCGACCCGGGTGGCCGGGTCCACCGTCGAACGCGCCACCCTCCACAACGCCCATGAGGTCAAGCGGAAGGACGTCCGTCCGGGCGACACGGTGATCCTGCGGAAGGCGGGGGACGTGATCCCGGAGATCGTAGGACCGGTGATGGGGCTGCGGCCGGAGGGACTGGCCGAGTGGGTGATGCCGACCGAGTGTCCCTCGTGCGGCACGCCGCTGGTGCAGCAGAAGGAGGGTGACAAGGACCTGCGCTGCCCCAACCACCGCAAGTGCCCCGCTCAGCTGCTCGACCGGGTCTTCCACGTCGCCGGGCGCGGCGCCTTCGACATCGAGGGGCTGGGGAGCGAGGCTGCACTGGCGCTGCTCGACGCAGGCGTGATCGAGGACGAGGGTGACGTGTTCGACCTCGACGAGGCCAAGCTGCTGCGCACCGAACTGTTCACCCGGGCCGCGAAGAAGACCGAGACCGACCGCGCCGTCGACGGCCGCGTGCTGTCGGCGAACGGGGAGCGGTTGCTGGCCAACCTCGACCACGCCAAGGACGTGCCGTTGTGGCGGGTGATCGTGGCGCTGTCGATCCGGCACGTCGGGCCGACCGCCGCGCGGGCCCTGGCCACCGAGTTCGGTTCCCTGGCGGCGATCCGCGAGGCCGACGAGACGACGCTGGCCGACGCCGAGGGCGTGGGGCCCACGATCGCCGCCGCGGTGCGCGAGTGGTTCGACGGTCCGGAGTCCGACTGGCACGTCGCCATCGTCGAGAAGTGGGAGCGGGCCGGCGTGACGATGGCCGACCAGCGCGACGAGACGGTCAGCCGGACGCTCGAAGGCCTGACCGTCGTCGTCACCGGCTCCCTCGACGACTTCAGTCGCGACTCGGCCAAGGAGGCGATCCTGGCCCGGGGCGGGAAGTCCGCCAGCTCGGTCTCGAAGAAGACCGACTACGTCGTGGTCGGGGAGAACGCCGGCACCAAGGCCGACAAGGCCGAGCAGCTCGGCGTCCCGGTCCTCGACGAGGCCGGCTTCAAGCAGCTGCTCGAAGCCGGCCCCGCGGGGTTGTGAGCGTCAGCTCTCGTAGCTGAGGCCGCCCAGCCGGAGATGGGCGTTCTTGCCCACCTTGGTCGGCGCGGGCGACTCGCGGCACTGTCCGGTCCCGGCGTCGCAGGTGGTCACCGTGTCGCCGGCGACTCGGAACAGCTCGCCGCTGGCCGTCCAGCCCCAGCCGTAGCCGTCGCCCTCGATCTCGACCTTGCTGCCGGCGGCGACGTCGTAGACCGCGAAGGTGCCGGACTCGCCTCCCTGTTCCATCGCCATCTCGCTCGCGTTCATCTTCAGGAACCGTCCGTCGGGCGACAACGTGCCCCACGAGTAGTCACCGTCCGGCGAGTCCACCAGCAGGACCTCCTCGCCCGTGGTGGTGTCGACCACGAAGAAGTCACCCTCCCGATTCGTCGTGCCGAGGCGTCCGCCGGCGACAATCGGTAGGCCGCCGATCCCGTCGACCGTGTGTTGCTCGCCGGTGGCGAGGTCGATCGCCACGGTGGACGAGCGGTAGCCGACGTAGAGCGTGCTGCCGTCCAGGCTCAGCGGCGGCACCTCCCAGTAGCTCGGCCGCAGGTCCGGCAACGGGACCTCTTCCACGGTCTCGCCGGTCTCGACGTCGCGGACGACGGCGACGAAGTCCTCGCCCCGGGCCTCCGCAAGCACGTACACCGACTCGGCCGAATCGGTGGCCGGACCGACGCCCTCGGGGATCGTGCCGAGGGCGACGGTGGTGCCGTCGTTCCGCACCAGGGTCAGCGTCTCCGGCCCGGACCCGTCGGATGCGCCGTCGTTCGGGTTGCTGCGGACCAGCACACCCTCCGAGGTGTAGTGGAACGAGTGGATCGTGTCGGGAACGGTCGCCACCGCGTCGTCGACGTAGACCTTCGAGCCGACGCCGAACACGACCGGGGCGTCGCCTCCGGCATTGGTGAGATCAGGTCCGGCGCCGTTGCTCTGGCTGATGGCGTACCCACCCGCGGCCCCGACCACCGCGACGGCCGCGGCGACCGCCACGCCGGTGGAGAGCCGGCGCCTGCGTCGCAGCCGGCGACCCTCCGCGAGCACGCGGGAAGGGACAGCCGGGACGGGGTGCAGCTCGGCGACCTCCTCGTGGAGGAGCTGGCTGAGTCGCTCGGTCATGAGGACCTCCCAAGGGTCGAGGGGACGACGGAGTCCCCCAAGTGAGTACGAAGCACCCCGAGTGCGTCAGAGGTCTGCGACTTCACCGTGCCTTCGGAGCAGCCGAGGATCCGGGCCGTCTCCGCGACCGACTGGTCCTCGTAGAAGCGCAGGACGATGACCGCGCGTTGTCTCGGTGCCAGGTGGCTGAGCGCCGCCACCAGCGTCGGTCTCAGGGACGGGTCCGCCGCCTCGGCCGCCGGCTCGACCAGGGTCTCGGTCGGCAGCTCACGTCGCCAGGACTTCTTGCGGAACTGGCTCGCGGCCGCGTTCACCAAGGTGGTGCGGGCGTAGGCCGGAGCCGCGCCGACCTCACGGACCTTCGACCACGAGGCGTACGTCCTCGCCAGGGAGGTCTGCACCAGATCCTCGGCGAGCCCGTGGTCACCCACCAGCAGGTACGCCGTGCGGTAGAGCGACGACCAGCAACCGTGCACGAGCTCGGTGAACTCCGCATCAGTCGGCGGGCGGGGCATCGGGCCTCCAGGGGTCCGTCGGGTTGGTGAACGTGAAGACGCCGATGGACACCGATCCAATTGGGTCCGGTCGCTGGCTAGGCCCCCTCACCGGACTCGATCCGCGCAGTCTCCGCCAGGATCTTCCAGACCGCGTCGCGACGGCTGGTGGCGTAGGTCGCGGTGACGTGGTGGTCGTCGCGCCAGACGACGAGATCGTCGACCACCGGCAGGCAGACCGGCGCGTCGGGACAGAACGCGGGATTCAGGTCGAGGACCTCGACCTTGGGCGAGCGCGCCGCCTCGGCCTGTGCGAATCCGTCGCTCTTGGTCCCTCCGACCGGGACCGGGACCGCGCACCGACCCGGGTCGGCCTGGGTGGTGAGGCAGTCGGCGGGGTCGAACGTCTCCGGCATCACGATCCGGTTGACGATCAAGATGCGGGGGACCAGCTGCTCGAGCTTGCGCAACGTCTCCTCGGACGCCTTGAGCGTCATCCGGTCGAGCCGCTGCTCGACGCCGTCACGGCGTCGCACTGAGCTGCCCCACTCCTTCTCGTCGTCCCGCGGTCGCTGCATGAGCACGACGACGTCGGGGTCGAGGGCGGGCAGCGCCTCGTCGTACCACCCGACCCTGGCCGCGTCGCAGTCCTGCTGGCTCTCCTCGGAGAGCTTGGTGTTGTAGAGCTCCTCCTGCCACATGCAGCCGGGGACGACGTTGAGCGACAGCGTGAGATCTCGCTCCTCGGCGATCTTCTCGAACATCGGCACCAACGACTGTGCCTGGCTGTCGCCGACCAGCAGTACGTGCGGTCCGGAGCCTTCGTGCACGATGCAGTTCTCGGGCTTGTCAGCGGCACACCAGCCGGTCTCGCCGTGGTCGGCCACGACCGCCTCCCAGTCGACGTCATCCGGGACCCGGAGCGGTTGCTGGGTCACCACCTCCTGCGGACGCTCGTCACCCGCGACCAGCACCGGCTTCCGCTCCAGGTTGAGCAGCCCGGGCACGACGGTCATGGCGACCACGGCGCTCACGGCGACTCCTGCGACGGCCGGTGCCCAACGGAGCCGGTCGAGGACGGCCGCGGTGCGGATCGGCTTCTCCAGCACCTCGTAGGAGAGGGCCGCCAGGCCGGTGCTCAGCGCGACGGTCAGCACCGCGATCACGCGTGGGCTGGTGGCGAGCATCTCCTTCAGGGCGAGGATGACCGGCCAGTGCCAGAGGTAGGTGCCGTAGGAGATCTTGCCGAGGAAGACCAGCACCGGTTGTGACAGGACGCGCGCGATCCGGCCCCGCTCGGCGACGGACACCGCCGCGATCACGGCGACCGCCGTCGCAGTGGCCGCGAGACCACGCCAGGTCGGCGTGATGTCGATCAGGCCGCTGCTCAGCGCGAGGAACCCGACCAGTCCGACAGCCGCTGCGGTCGCCCACCGCCGGCCACCGCCCAGGGGCAACCGGTGCACCACGAGCGCGAGGACCGCGCCGGCCAGCGGCTGGTAGATCCGGGCGTCGGTTCCGTAGTAGGCGTGGGTCGGGTCGGCCTGCGACCAGTAGAGCTGCGACGCCACCGACGCGAGCAGCAGCAGGGCGAGCACCTTGACCGCCCAGCGGCGCCCGGCCTTGATCGTGAGCACGAGCACCACCGGGAACACGAGGTAGAACTGCTCCTCGATCGACAGCGACCAGAAGTGCAGGAACGGACTGCGGTCGACATCGGTGGCGAAGTAGTCGCCCGACTCGCTCAGGAAGTGCCAGTTGGCGAACCAGAGAAGCGCGCTCTGGGCGTCGTCCACGATCTCGACCCGGTCCGTGACCGGGATGATGAGGACGAACACGGCGCAGGTCGCGACGATCGCGACCACAGCCGCTGGCAGCAGCCGCCTGACGCGACGGGTGTAGAACATGCCCACATTGAGCGTGCCGGTCTTGTCGATCTCCGACAGCAGCACGCTGGTCACCAGGAAGCCCGAAAGCACGAAGAAGAGGTCCACTCCGACGAAGCCGCCGGAGGCCCACGGGTGGCCGGTGTGGAAGAGCAGCACGGCATACACCGCCACCGTCCGGAGCCCGTCGAGGGCAGGGCGGTAGGACCAGGACACCCCGTGAGAATAGGTGGCCGACGGGCGCGGGCCGGCATCCACGGGCGGCCTCCTAGGATGGCGGCCATGCCCGAGACCTCACCCCAGTCCGGTGCGTCGATCACGCGCGAGCAGGTGGCCCACCTGGCCGACCTGGCCCGGATCGACCTGTCCGACGACGAGCTCGACCACCTCGCGCCGCAGCTGAGCGTGATCCTCGAGTCGATCGCCTCGATCCAGGGCGTCGCCGGCGACGACGTCCCGCCGACCTCCCACCCGGCGCCGCTGACGAACGTGTTCCGCGAGGACGTCGTTGTCCCTGGGCTGACCGTCGAGGAGGCGCTGAGCGGCGCGCCGGAGGCCGAGGAGCAGCGGTTCGCGGTCCCACGGATCCTGGGGGACGAGCAGTGACGGCCATCAATCGCAACACGCGCCGTCCGGCCTCTGAGCTCGCGGCGGACCTGGCGGCAGGCGACACCACGTCAGAGGAGCTGGTCCGCGCGCACCTGGCCGTCATCGACCGGGTCGACGGCGACGTCCACGCGTTCCTGCACGTCGATGCCGAGGGTGCTCTCGAGCAGGCTGCCGCCTCCGACGCCCGCCGGAGGGCCGGTACGCCGCTGTCGCCGCTCGATGGCGTCCCGATCGCGGTCAAGGACGTGCTGACCACGCGCGGCCTACCCACCACGTGCGGCTCGAAGATCCTGGAGGGCTGGGTCCCTCCGTACGACGCCACGGTGGTGCGCCGGCTCCGCGAGGCGGGCCTGCCGATCCTGGGCAAGACGAACATGGACGAGTTCGCCATGGGCTCCTCGACCGAGCACTCGGCGTACGGCACCACCCGCAACCCGTGGGACCTCGACCGGATCCCCGGGGGGTCCGGCGGCGGCTCGGCCGCCGCGGTCGCGGCGTACGAGGCCCCCCTCGCGATCGGCACCGACACCGGCGGCTCGATCCGGCAGCCGGGCGCCGTCACCGGAACGGTGGGCATGAAGCCGACGTACGGCGGCGTGTCGCGCTACGGCCTCGTGGCGCTGGCCAACTCGCTCGACCAGGCAGGCCCGGTGACGCGCACCGTGCTCGACGCGGCGCTGCTCCACGAGGTGATCGGCGGCCACGACCCGCTCGACTCCACGAGCATCGACCAGCCCCTCCCGGCGCTGGTCGAGGCGGTGCGCCAGGGCTCGAACGGCGACCTCTCCGGCGTGCGGATCGGCGTCGTGGCCGAGCTCGGCGGTGAGGGCTACCAGGGGGGTGTGCTGACCCGTTTCCAGGAGTCGGTCGACCTGATGGTGAAGGCCGGCGCCGAGGTGGTCGAGGTCTCGTGCCCGAGCTTCGTGCACGCCCTGGCGACGTACTACCTGATCCTGCCCGCCGAGGCCTCCAGCAACCTCGCGAAGTTCGATGCGATGCGGTACGGCCTGCGGGTCGTGCCCGAGAGCGCACCGGGATCAGGGGGGCCGTCCGCGGAGGAGGTCATGCGGGCCACGCGAGACGCCGGTTTCGGTGACGAGGTGAAGCGGCGCATCATCCTCGGCACCTACGCCCTCTCCAGCGGTTACTACGACGCGTACTACGGGCAGGCGCAGAAGGTGCGAACCTTGATCGCGCGAGACTTCGAGGCCGCCTTTGCGCGGGCCGACGTGCTGGTCTCACCCACTGCGCCGACGACCGCCTTCAAGATCGGCGAGAAGGTCGACGACCCGCTGGCGATGTATCTCAACGACCTCGCGACCATCCCCGCCAACCTGTCCGGGGTCCCGGGGATCTCGATCCCCAGCGGCCTCGCCGACGAGGACGGGCTGCCGACCGGCGTCCAGATCCTCGCGCCGGTCATGGCCGACGACCGGGTCTACCGGGTGGGCGCGGCGCTCGAGGCGTTGCTGCTCGAGAAGTGGGGCGGTCCGTTGCTCGACCGGGCGACCGCGCTCGACGATCTCGTCCGACGGGAGGGGACCACCGCATGAGCACGGACACACTGCTCTCCTACGAGGAGGCACTGGAGAAGTTCGACCCCGCTATGGGCCTCGAGGTCCACGTCGAGCTCAACACCGCGTCCAAGATGTTCTGCGGCTGCCCGACCGAGTTCGGCGCCGAGCCCAACACGCAGGTGTGCCCGACGTGCCTCGGACTGCCGGGCGCGATGCCGGTGGTGAACGCGAAGGCGGTCGAGTCGGCGATCCGGATCGGCTTGGCGCTGAACTGCCAGATCGCCGAGTGGTGCCGGTTCGCGCGGAAGAACTACTTCTACCCGGACATGCCGAAGAACTTCCAGACCTCCCAGTACGACGAGCCGATCGCGTTCGACGGGTGGACCGAGGTGGTGGTGGACGGCGAGACGTACCGGATCGAGATCGAGCGGGCCCACATGGAGGAGGACACCGGCAAGTCCACCCACATCGGGACCAGCGGCCGGATCCACGGCGCCGACTACTCGCTCGTCGACTACAACCGCGCCGGGATCCCGCTGATCGAGATCGTGACCAGGCCGATCACGGGCACCCGCGAGAAGGCGCCGGCCGTCGCCCGCGCGTACGTCGCGCAGCTGCGCGAGATGTTGCTGGGGCTCGGCGTCTCCGACGTACGCATGGAGCAGGGCTCGCTGCGCTGCGACGTGAACCTGTCCCTGGCCCCGGCAGGCTCCGGGACACTCGGCACGCGGACCGAGACCAAGAACGTGAACTCGCTGCGGTCGGTGGAGCGGGCGGCCCGCTACGAGATCCAGCGGCACGCGGCGATCCTCGACGCCGGAGGGACGATCCGGCAGGAGACCCGGCACTGGCACGAGGACACCGGGATCACCACGTCCGGGCGCGACAAGTCCGACGCGGAGGACTACCGCTACTTCCCCGAGCCGGATCTGGTGCCGGTGGCGCCGTCGAGGGAATGGGTCGAGGAGCTGCGCGCCGGACTCCCCGAGGACCCCCAGAAGCGGCGGGCCCGGCTGCAGGCGGAGTGGGGTTTCTCCGACCTGGAGATGCGCGACACCGTGGGTGCGGGCGCGTTGACCCTCGTCGAGGAGACGATCGCGGCCGGCGCTGCGCCACAGGCGGCCCGCAAGTGGTGGCTGGGAGAGCTGGCCCGGCGCGCCAACGACTCCGGCGTGGAGGTGTCCGACCTCGGGGTGACGCCGGCGCAGGTGGCCGCCGTACAGGCGCTGGTCGACGCCGGCACCATCAACGACAAGCTGGCCCGCCAGGTCTTCGACGGGTTGCTCGCCGGTGAGGGGACGCCCGAGGAGGTCGTCGCGGCTCGCGGTCTCGAGATCGTCTCCGACGAGGGGGCCCTCGCCGTCGCGGTCGACAACGCGATCGCAGCCAACCCGGCGGTCGCGGACAAGATCCGGGACGGCAAGGTCGCAGCGGCCGGTGCGCTGATCGGAGCGGTGATGAAGGAGATGCGCGGCCAGGCCGACGCCAACCGGGTTCGCGAGCTGATCCTCGAGCGCCTGACCTGACCGAGTCGGCCCACATGTGCACCACGGGGTGCCGACCGGCGTCGATCTGTGCCGAGTCGGCGCGTTCTGGACGTGAGCTCGCGCCGAATCGGCGGTGGAGTAGGGTGCGAAGGCACACCATCAACCACGCCCACCGCTGGGGGAAGCCGGTCCAAGTCCGGCGCTGACCCGCAACCGTAGGCAGTCCTCAGGGACTGCGAGCCGGAGCACCTACGGTGACGCGTCCTGAACACACGCTGTCGCGGAAAACAGCGGGTGGCTCTTCATGGGCTGTCCGCTGGTGCAGCGGAAAGGACCCCCATGCCCCACCTGCCTGATGTGCGCCGACACCTGCGCCCCGTTGCGGCCCTGGCCGCTGGCGCGCTGCTTGCTACCTCCCTGGCCGCGCCGGCGACCGCCGCGCCTCACGATTCGAGCGGCTGGTGGCTGGGTCGTCAGCTCAACGCCGACGGCCTGGTCTACAACCGCCAGTTCAAGTTCATCGACTACGGCCTGACGGCTGACGTGGTCTATGCCCTCGACATACTCGGAGGGCACCGGCGCGACGTCCGCCGTAGCGCCCGAGGTGTGGCGCGCAACATTGACAGCATGATCACCGGCGTCGACTTCGACCTCCCGGACGACGTCTCCGCCGGTTCGGTGGCGAAGGCAATGCTGGTCGCCCAGTCGGCCGGGCGTAACCCTCGGCGATTCGGCGGCAAGGATCTCGTCGCCACCCTCGAAGGTCTGACCAGCGCCGAGGTACCAACCATCGGCCGGATCGCCGACCAGACCACCGGGGACAACGTTGACTTCGCCAACACTCTCGGCCAGGCATTTGCGACCGTCGGCCTCGCCGACGCCGGGTCCGACCGGGCCGCTGACGTGCGCCGGTTCCTCCTCGAGCAGCAGTGCGCGCGCGGTTGGTTCCGGCTGACCTTCAGCGCCAAGGAGGCCGCTGACCAGTCCTGCGACGCGGACGCCACCAGCGTTCCCGACACGGATGTCACCGCCTTGGCTGTGATCGTGCTGGACGCACTCCCCAAGAAGGGCAAGGTCGTCAAGGCCGCGATCGCCGACGCCGCTCGCTGGCTGCGCCGGAACCAGAAGGACAACGGATCCTTCGGGGGTGGTCCGTCGACGGAGGCGTCCAACGCCAACAGCACCGGCCTCGCCGGGTGGGCGCTCGGCGAGGTGCGCTCGTGCCGGGCGACCCGCAAGGCCGCCGAGTGGATCCTGCGGCTGCAAGTCAAGGGCAAGGTGTGGGGAACACCGCTGGCCCGCCAACAGGGTGCCATCGCCTACAACCGTGCGGCGCTGCGCGCGGCGAGGTCTGATGGGATCACAGTCTCGACGCGTGACCAGTGGCGCCGTGCAACCGCGCAGGCAGCCCCGGCGCTCCGCTTCATCAAGGGCTGCCAGCGGTGATCTCGCGGCTGGCGCAGGTGCGCGCGGCTGCGGCCCTCGCGGTCGCGATCACGGTGATGCCAGGCGTGACGCTCGCGCCCGCGGATGCGGCCGCCTGCACCGACGCGGGCGGCGTCACGGTGGTGGTCGACCCCGGCGGACTGCCGGGCTCGCTCTCGCAGACCTGCGTCGGTGGGAGCGGCGGTACGGCAGCCGCCCTCTTCGGCAACGCGGGTCACAGCCTCACGCGGGTGCAACGCTTTCCCGGCGCCGTGTGCAAGGTCGACGGTGAGCCGGCCAGCTCGAGCTGCGTGAACATGCCCCCGACCAACGCCTACTGGGGCCTCTTCTGGTCCAACGGGACCTCCGGCAGCTGGGTCTACTCCAGCGCAGGTGTCGACAACCTGAGCGTGCCCGCTGGGGGTTCGGTCGCACTCGCCTGGCAGAGCAGCAACAGCCGGCGCAACCCGGCCGTGCCGCCACCCGACCACGACGGGTCCGGTTCCGACGATCCGGGAGGCGGCTCGGGCGGGACCGGCGTCGGTGGCGGCGGGCGCGGCGGCGGCAATGGCGGCGGCAATGGCGGCGGCAATGGCGGCGGCACCGGGTCCAGCGGCGATCCGACGGGCGAGAGCTCGGGCGGTTCGCCGTCCAGCGCGCCGGCGGCAACCGGGTCCCCGACCGGTGACGCGCCAGGTGCTGCCGG
>NZ_DASUTK010000152.1:0-36789 GCF_036374615.1 Nocardioides sp. | reverse complement strand
AGGAACGGGTTCACCTGCATCACGCCCATGACGTTGTCCATGACCGCGAAGATGGCGACCCCGGCCAGGGTGCCGACGACGTTGCCCTTGCCGCCGGCGAGCAGCGTCCCGCCGAGCACCACGGCCGCGATCGACATCAGGTCGTAGCCGCCCTGAGACCCGATGGTCGGGCTGCCGACACCCAGCCTCGCGAGCAGCAACAGGCCGGCCATGGCGGTGAGCAGTGAGCACAGGACGTGCGCCGCGACCACCGGACCCGCCGTCCGGATGCCCGACATCCGCGCCACCGACTCGTTGCCGCCCACGGCGTAGATGTGGTGGCCGAGCCGGGTCCGGCGGAGCATCACGATCGCCGCGACCGCGCAGCCGAGCAGGATGAGGGTGGACACCGGCACCGGCCCGATCTGGGTGGCACCGATCAGCCGGAAGGAGCGCGGTGCGACACCGTGGTTGCCCTGGTAGTTGGTGGCCAGGTAGCCACTGATGATCAGGCCGACACCCAGCGTCGCGATGAAGCCGTGCACCCTGAGCTGGCTGACGATCAGGCCGTTGACGAGGCCGATCGCGGCGGCGACCGCCAGCGAGAAGACCACCGCCATCGGCACGTTGCCGGACTCGTCGGCCATCCAGCCACCGGCGAGCACGCTGGTGAGGCTCGCGACGTACGGCACCGAGAGGTCGAGGCTGCCGACCAGGATCACCAGGGTCTGCCCGATCGCGATGAACCCGAGCACGCTGGTCAGGGTCAGGATCGAGCGGATGTTGCCGACACTGAAGAAGTTGCGGCCCTCGAGGGCGGTCAGGATGGCACCGGCCACGATCGCGACCACCAGGATGCCGACCACGATGCCGGTCGAGGTCAGCCGGGAGGTCCGGCCCGACAGGGAGCTGAACACGCTCACGCCGCTCCTCCCTCGGCCTCGGCAACGCCCGTGGCGAGGGCGAGCACCTGCTCCTCGGTCACTCCGGCCGGGAGCTCACCGGCCTGCCGGCCGTCGCGCATCACGATGATCCGGTCGGACATGCCGATCACCTCCGGCAGCTCGCTGGAGACCATCAGGACGCTGACGCCTCCGGCGGCGAGCCCGCGCATCAGCTCGTAGATGCTGTGCTTCGCACCGACGTCGATGCCGCGGGTCGGCTCGTCCATCAGCACCACCCGGGGCTGCGCGGCCAGCCAGCGCCCGAGCACCACCTTCTGCTGGTTGCCGCCCGAGAGGAACTGCACCTCCTGGTCCATCGCGCGAGCGGAGACCTCGATCGAGGACAACAGCCCCGGCATGTCCCGGCGCGTGCTCCCGGTCCGCCGAGGGAAGACGGCGCGGACGACGCCGAGGGCATTGTCGAGGATCGACTGGTTGAGCGCGAGGCCGGTGGCCTTGCGGTCCTCGGTCACCATCGCGAGCCCCGACCGCACGGCCTGCCGCGGCGTCCCCGGGCGACGCTTGGCCCCGGCGACGACCATCTCCCCGCGGGTGAACGGCCGGACGCCGAAGATCGCCTCGAGCAGCTCGGTGCGTCCCGACCCCTGGAGGCCGGAGACCCCGACGATCTCGCCCGCCCGCAGGGTCAGGTCGATCCCGTCGACGTACCCGTTGCCGGCCTCGCGCAGCTCGAGCAGCGGCTCACCGATCTCGGTCCCGTCGACCGGGTCGGGGAAGAACGACGAGATCGAGCGGCCCACCATCAGCCGGACCAGCGCGGCGTCGTCGAGGTCCTCGGCGCGCTCGGTCGCGACCTGTAGACCGTCCTTGAGGACCGTGATCGTGTCGCACAGGTCGAAGACCTCCTTGAGCCGGTGCGAGACGTAGAGGATCGCGACGCCGCGCTCGGCGAGCCCGCGGATGATGCCGTACAGGAGCTCCACCTCGTGCTCGGCGAGGGCCGCGGTCGGCTCGTCCATCTGGATGACCTGGGCGTCGAAGCTGATCGCCTTGGCGATCTCGACGATCTGCTGCTCGGCGACCGAGAGCGTCCGCACCCGCTGCCCCGGCCTGATCCCGGTGACACCGAGCCCCGCGAGCAGCTCCTGGGTGTCGCGCTGCATCATCGCGGTGTCCACGAGCCCGCGACGTCTCGGCTCCCGGCCCAGGTAGATGTTCTCGGCGACCGAGCGCTCCGGCAGCAGGTTGAACTCCTGGAACACGGTGGAGATGCCGGCGTGCTGGGCCTGGAGCGGGTGGCTGAAGTGGACCTGCTCGCCCGCGACCTCGATCGTGCCCGCGTCGGGGGTGTAGACGCCGGCCAGCACCTTCATCAGGGTCGACTTGCCCGCACCGTTCTCCCCCACGAGCCCCAGCACCTGACCCGCCCGGAGCTCGAGGTCCGCGTCTGCGAGCACGGTGTGGCCGGCGAACGACTTCGTCAGCCCGCTCGCGCGCAGCACGACCTCGCCCCGGCGGGCGTCGTCGGACGGGGAGGGCACCACGGGCGTCACTGTGGCACGCGGCCGCACTTTTGTCGAGGGACCGGCAGAAGTTCATTGCTGGACGTACACAACAGGTGCGTGCTTCACTTCCGCCGTGCGGCCCAGCGACGTCTTCGACCTCCTGCGGGACGGTCAGCCGCGCACCCGTGCCCAGCTCGCCGAGCTGACCGGTCTGGCCCGCTCCACCATTGCCGCGCGGATCGACGTGCTGCTGCGGCTGGGGCTCGTGGCACCGTACGGCGGCGGGATCTCCACCGGCGGCCGGCCGCCCTCGCTGCTCGCCCTCAACCCGGGTGCCTGGGTGGTCGCGGGGATCGATCTCGGCGCCACCCACGCCACGGCAGCGCTGGCCGACCTCGCCGGGACGATCCTCGCCGAGCGGCGCGCCGACCTGGACATCGCAGCCGGGCCCGAGGTCGTCCTGACCTGGGTGGAGGGCGTGGTCGACGACCTGCTCACCGAGCAGCGGCGCCCGGTGTCAGAGCTGGCCGCGATCGGGATGGGGCTGCCGGGTCCGGTGGAGCACTCCACCGGCCGTGCCATCAACCCGCCGATCATGCCCGGCTGGCACCGGTACGACGTGCCGGCGCATGTCCAGCGGGCCTTCGACGTGCCCGTGCTGATCGACAACGACGTCAACATCATGGCGCTCGGCGAGCGGCACGCTCACCTGAGCGACGTCGACGACCTGGTGCTGATCAAGGTCGCCACCGGCATCGGCGCCGGCATCGTGTCCGGCGCCGAGCTGCAGCGGGGCGCCCAGGGCACGGCCGGCGACCTCGGGCACGTCCGGGTCGGCCGAGCGGGCGACACCGTCTGCCGGTGCGGCAACGTCGGCTGCCTGGAGGCGATCGCGGCCGGTCCCGCGATCGCCGCCGAGCTGCGGGAGCAGGGCATCGACGTGGCCGACGGGCACGGCGTGGTCGAGCTGGTCCGCGCCGGCGACCCGGCCGCGATCGCCGCTGTCCGGCAGGCCGGCCGCGACCTCGGCGAGGTGGTCGCGACTCTGGTCAACCTGATCAACCCGTCGGTCGTCGTGATCGGCGGCGCGCTGGCGGAGGCCGGCGAGAGCCTGTTGGCCGGGATCCGCGAGGTCGTCTACTCCCGTTCTCTCCCGCTGGCGACCGAGCACCTGCGGATCGTGACGTCGCGGGCCGGCGAGCGGGCCGGTGTGATCGGAGCGGCTGCGCTCGCGATCGAGCACGTGCTGTCGCCCGCGGCGATCGACGCCGCGGAGCGCCGGCTCGTCAGCGCGTGAGGGCGGCCGGTCGCGGGATCGGCAATAACGATTGGCCGCCTGTCGGTGGCCGCCTCTAACCTTTTCGGGTGAATACGGAGACTTCAGACCTCGCTGAAAACGTCCCTGAGGACCCGAGCATCACGCCCGGGTCCGACGCCGGTCTCGACCGCGGTGTCCTGATCGTCGCGGGGGTGGTCGTGCTCGGCGCGATCATGTCGATCCTCGACATCACGGTCGTGTCGGTGGCACTGCAGACCTTCCAGACCGAATTCAACGCGACCGCGGCAGACGTCGCGTGGACCATGACCGGCTACACGCTCGCGCTCGCGGCGGTGATCCCCTTGACCGGGTGGGCCGCGGACCGGTTCGGCACCAAGCGGCTCTACCTGCTCGCGGTGTTCCTGTTCACTGCCGGCTCCGTGTTGTGCTCGGTCGCCGACGGCTTGGGACAGCTGGTCCTGTTCCGCGTCATCCAGGGTCTGGGCGGCGGCATGCTGATGCCGCTGGGCATGACCATCCTCACCCGCGCCGCGGGTCCGGACCGGGTCGGTCGGGTCATGGCTGTGCTCGGCATCCCGATGCTGCTCGGCCCGATCTTCGGTCCGATCCTCGGCGGCTGGTTGATCGAGATCGCCTCCTGGCACTGGATCTTCCTGATCAACCTGCCGATCGGTCTGGTCGCCCTCGCCTACGCCGCGAAGGTGCTGCCGAAGGACCACGTCGAGCCCTCGGAGAGCTTCGACTGGCTCGGCATGTTGATGCTCTCGCCCGGGCTCGCCGCGTTCCTCTACGGCGTCTCCTCGATCCCCGAGCACGGGACCGTCACCGCCACTGAGGTCTGGCTGCCGGCCCTCGTCGGCCTCGCCCTGATCGTCGGGTTCGTGCCGTGGGCGCTCCACCCCCGCAACATCCACCCACTGGTGGAGCTGCGGCTGTTCAAGAACCGTGACATGTCCATCGCCGTGGTCGCCATGATGCTGTTCGCCATCGCGTTCTTCGGCTCCAGCCTGTTGTTCCCGCTGTACTTCCAGGAGATCCGAGGCGAGACGGCGCTCTCGGCCGGCTGGCTGATCGCGCCGCAGGGATTCGGCGCGATGATCACGATGCCGATCGCGGGCATCCTGGCCGACCGGATCGGCCCCGGCAAGGTCGTGCTCACGGGCATCGGCACGATCGTGGTCGGGATGTCGGTCTTCACCCAGCTGACCGACACCACGCCGTACCCGCTGATGCTGGGCGCGCTGTTCGTGATGGGCCTCGGCATGGGCAGCACGATGATGCCGATCATGTCGGCGGCACTCGCGACGCTGACCGACCACAACATCGCCCGCGGCTCGACGCTGATGAACATCACCCAGCAGGTCGCCTCGTCGATCGGCTTCGCACTGTTCTCGGTGCTGCTGACCAACGGCCTCAAGGACGCGCTGGCGCAGCAGGACCCCAACCCGATGCCGGCCATGGCCGAGGCCTACGCGGACGCGTTCCTGGTCGCGGTGGTGCTGGTCGCCCTCTGCCTGGTGCCGGCGTTCTTCCTGCCGCGCCGCAAGGTGGCCCCGGTCGACCCGGCGGCGATGGTGGCCCACTGAGACCTCCGACCTCCGACTGACATAGTCGGGGCATGGACGAGCTCGCTGACCTGCTGTCGCGCCACCCCGTGATCGACGGGCACAACGATCTGCTGTGGGAGGCGCGGAAGCAGGTCGGCTACGACTTCGACCGGCTCGACATCGCCGGGTCCGTCGCGTCGACCCACACCGACCTGCCGCGGCTCGCGGCGGGCGGTGTGGGCGGGCAGTTCTGGTCGGTCTACGTCCCGTGCAGCCTGACCGGCGGCCACGCAGTAGCGGCGACCCTGGAGCAGATCGACGCGGCGTACACGATGATCGAGCGGTACGCCGACCGGCTGGCGTTCGCCGGCACGGCCGACGAGGTCGAGGCAGCCTGGGCGTCGGGCCGGATCGCGTCGCTGCTCGGAGCCGAGGGCGGCCACTCGATCGACTGCTCGCTCGGGGCGCTGCGGATGTTGTACGCGGTCGGCGTCCGCTACCTGACGCTGACCCACAACGACAACACCCCGTGGGCGGACTCGGCGACCGACGAACCGGCGGTCGGCGGGCTCTCGTCGTTCGGGGTCGAGGTCGTGCGGGAGATGAACCGGATCGGGATGATGGTCGACCTCTCCCACGTCGCCCCGGACACGATGCGGGCCGCGCTCGCGACGACCGACGCGCCGGTGATCTTCTCCCACTCCTCCGCCCGCGCCGTGGTCGACCACCCGCGCAACGTGCCTGACGACGTGCTGGCGTCCCTGCCCGACAACGGCGGGGTCTGCATGGTGACGTTCGTACCGGCGTTCGTGAATCCCGAGGTCGCTGCCTGGCAGGCCGAGCTGGTCGCCGCGGCCAGGGCCGCGGGAGTCGCACGCGACGACGACGACGGCGAGACCGCCTTCAAGCTGGAGTGGTCACGCGATCGACCGCGACCGAGCGCCACGCTCGAGGACGTCGTGACACACGTCGAGCACGTGCGCGCGGTGGCCGGGATCGACTCGGTCGGACTCGGTGGCGACTACGACGGCGTGGACGGACTTCCCGTGGGGCTCGAGGACGTGAGCAGCTATCCCCGGCTGCTCGCCGCGCTCGCCGACCGCGGCTGGTCGCAGTCCGACCTCGCCCAGCTCACGAGCGGCAACCTGCTCCGCGTGATGCGCGGAGTCGAGTCGGTTTCGGCGAAGCTGCGGTCCGAGCGTGGCCCGAGCCTGGCGACGATCGAGGAGCTGGACGGTTCGGCACCCACGTAGTCCGCCGCCGAAATCATCACCTGAGCGGCTCTGCTGATGATTCGGGCGGCGGACTACCCGCTCACGGCCAGGGCGAGGGGCAGCACCTCGGTGGCGCCTGCGGCGCGGAGCGACCGGGCGGCCAGCGTCATGGTCCAGCCGGTGACGACCAGGTCGTCGACCAGCAGCACCGGGCCTGCCGGCACCTCGGCCTCGAGCGCGAACCGGCGGGTCACCGCGGCCACCCGCTGGGCGGAGTTGGAGGCGCCCCGCTCGGGATCGATCGAGCGGTCGACGATTGCGAATCGCCCCACGACCGGTACGCCGAGGTAGCGCGCCAGCCCGTCGGCGAGGTCGCGGGGAAGGGTCGGTCGGCGCGCCGACTCGACGTGCACGATTGCCTCGACCTTCGGCTGCCAGTCGGTCAGCACCTCGACCACAGCCCGGGCGAGCGGCACCGGGACCGGCCCGTCGCCGCCGGCGAACAGCGCCCGGAGCGATCCGCCGTGCCCGAGGTCGTGGAGCCGGGCGACGACCCGGCCCTCCTCAGCCCCGCCGGCGATCTTGCCCTTGAGGTCGAGACCGAGGTTGCCGAGCGCGGTCGGCCACATCTTCCGCGGCTCGAGCACGACCCCCGGCCGCGAGAGCCGCTCCTCGGCCGCCTCGACGGCCGCCTCACTGACGTCGCTGGGCAGCGTCAGACCGCCACACCGGTCGCACCGGCCGCAGGGCTCGGCGCCGGGGTCGTCGAGCTGGCGGCGGAGGTACTCCATCCGGCAGCCGTCGTGGTCGAGGTAGGCGAGCATCGCGGCCTGCTCGCGCTCGCGCGCCTCGCGGACCCGGCGGTGCCGCTCCTCGTCGTAGACCCACGGCTGCCCGGTCGCTTGCCAGCCGCCGCGGACCCGCTGCACCGCGCCGTCCACGTCGAGCACCTTGAGCATCGTCTCGAGCCGGGTGCGGTTGAGGTCGACGTAGGTCTCCAGCGCGGCGGTGCTGAGCGGCCCGTGCTCGGCGAGCGCTTCGATGGTCGCTCGGACCACCGGCTCGCGCGGGAACGCGAGCGAGGCGAAGTAGGCCCAGATGTCGCGGTCCTCGATCGCAGGGAGAAGCACCACCGTCGCGTCGTCAGTGCCACGCCCCGCGCGTCCGACCTGCTGGTAGTAGGCCACCGGTGAGGCGGGCGCGCCGAGGTTCACCACGAAGCCGAGCTTGGCGTCGAATCCCATCCCGAGCGCGCTGGTGGCCACCAGCGCCTTGACGTCGCCCGAGAGCAGCGACTGCTCCAGCGCGAGCCGTTCGGTGGGCTCGGTCTGCCCGGAGTAGGCGGCCACGGGGTGGCCGCGGGCGCGCAGATAGCCCGCGACCTCCTGGGTGGCGGCCACGGTCAGGCAGTAGACGATGCCCGAGCCGGGCTGCTCCGCGAGGTGGTCGGCCAGCCATGCGAGGCGCTGCTCGGCGGTCTTCAGCCGCACCACGCCGAGCCGCAACGACTCCCGGTCGAGCGACCCTCGCAGCACGAACGTCTCGGTGCCCAGCTGCTCGGCCACGTCGTCGGTGACCCGTTGGTTGGCGGTCGCGGTCGTGGCGAGGACCGGGATGCCGTCGGGCAGCTCGGCGAGCAGGGTGCGGATCCGCCGGTAGTCCGGTCGGAAGTCGTGGCCCCAGTCGGAGATGCAGTGGGCCTCGTCGACGACGAGCAGCCCGCAGGTCGCCGCCAGCCGCGGCAGCACCTCGTCGCGGAAGCCGGGGTTGTTGAGTCGCTCCGGGCTGACGAGGAGCACGTCGACCGCACCCGCCGAGATCGCCTCGTGGATGGGCTCCCACTGCTCGATGTTGGTGGAGTTGATCGTCACTGCCCGGATGCCGGCCCGCTCGGCGGCGGCGATCTGGTTGCGCATCAGGGCCAACAACGGCGAGATGATCACCGTCGGCCCCGAGCCCTGTGACCGCAGCAGCAGGGTCGCGACGAAGTAGACGGCCGACTTGCCCCAGCCGGTGCGCTGGACCACCAGGGCCCGGCGCCGGTGGACCGCGAGCGTCTCGATCGCGGCCCACTGGTCGTCGTACAGGGTCGCGTCGTCGCTGCCCACCAGCGTCCGCAGGTGGCGCTCGGCGTCCCGGCGTACCGCGTCGCGATCCATGCCAGCGTGTCTACCAGCCGGCACCCACCCACGCTGCCCCGCGAGTCCCACTTTTGGTGGACGACCATCGCGCTGCCGCAGCTCTACCGTGGCGGGGTGACGCGGGCGCGGCAGCTCCTCTTCAGGTACGGACTCGACCTGCTGATCTGCCTCGCCGCGCTCGAGGCCGCGATCGCCACCGCGCTGAAGGAGAGCCTCGACCACCCCAGCGGTCCGGTGCACTGGTTCGAAGTGGTCGCGGTCGCCGCCGTGGTGCTGACGCTCCTCGGCCGACGGCGGTTCCCGTTCGCGGCCCCAGCGGCCACCTGGCTGGCGAGCGCGGTGCTGTCCTTCGTCGACGGCGAGCTGATCGTCAACCAGTCCGGGCTGTTCCTCGCCGGCATGGGTGCCGCGGTGCTCCTGGGCAACCAGCGCAGCCCGCGGCAGGCGTACGCCGGCCTGGCGATCGTCGTCGCGTCCGCAGCTGTCGTCGTCTCGCGCAGCGCCGACGCGAGAGCCGAGGACGTGCTGTCGATCCCAGTGCTGTTCGGGATCGGCTGGCTGATCGGCTTCGCGCTGCGTGAGCGGACCCAGCGGACCGAGGCCGCCGAGGAGCGTGCGGCCCGGGCCGAACGTGAGCGCGAGGCGGCGGCCCGCGTCGCCGTCGCCGAGGAGCGTGGCCGGATCGCCCGTGAGCTCCACGACGTCGTCGCCCATGCGGTCAGCATGATGCTGCTGCAGGTGGGAGCGGTGCGGCACCGGATGCCCGAGTCCGCGCAAGCCGACCGAGAGGCGCTCAGGAACGTCGAGGAAGCGGGCCGGACCGCGCTGACCGAGATGCGGCGGCTGCTCAACGCGATGCGGCAGGACGAGGACGCCGCAGACCTGGCGCCCCACCCGGGGCTGGACGACCTCGAACGGCTGGTACGGGACGTCGGTGCGGCAGGACTGGACGTGGACCTCCAGTTCCGCGGGGACGCAGCGCCACTGCCACCCGGCCTCGACCTGTCGGCGTACCGGATCGTGCAGGAGGCGCTCACCAACAGCCTGCGCCACTCAGGCCCCGGCCAGGTCGAGGTGACCGTGACCTATGAGCCCGGGGCGCTGCGGCTCGAGGTCCGCGACCACGGACCCGGGATCGCCTCGGGTGCCAGCGACGGCCACGGACACGGCCTGGTGGGGGTCCGCGAGCGGGTCAAGCTGTTCGGCGGCGAGATGTCCGCGCATCCCGCACCCGGTGGCGGCTTCTTGGTGAAGGCGCGCCTCCCGCTGGGTGGTGACGACTCATGACGATCCGGGTTCTCGTGGTCGACGACCAGTCGATGGTGCGCGCCGGGTTCCGGCTCCTGCTCGCGGACGAGGCGGACATCGAGGTCGTGGCCGAGGCGGGCAACGGCCTGGAGGCGGTGACGTACGCCGCCCGGTTCCACCCCGACGTGATCCTGATGGACATCCGGATGCCCGAGCTCGACGGTCTGGAGGCGACGCGCCGGATCCTGTCGACCGACACCACGGCGCGGGTGCTGATCCTCACCACGTTCGACCTCGACGACTACGTCTTCGAGGCGCTGCGCGCCGGCGCGAGCGGGTTCGTGCTCAAGGACGACCCGCCCGAGCAGCTGCTCGCCGCCGTACGCACGGTCGCGGCCGGGGAGGCGCTGCTCTCACCCGCGGTCACCAAGCGGGTCATCCGCCACTTCGCCAGCGTGCACCGGCAGCCCCCTCCCCCCGGGGTCTCCGAGCTGACGGCGCGCGAGCTCGAGGTCTTCTCGCTGATCACCCGGGGCCTGTCCAACGCCGAGATCGGACAGCAGCTGTTCATCAGCGACACCACGGTCAAGACCCACGTCACCCGGCTGCTTCAGAAGCTCGGCCTCCGCGACCGCGCCCAGGCGATCGTCCTCGCCTACCAGGCCGGGCTCTTCGACGAGTCGTAGGCGCGCGCCCTCCTACCAACGGACGACGCGCCCTCACCGGTACGTCGCAGCAACGTCGCGACCTCGCGACGACGCGCAGACCCGCCCGCGTACCTAGCGTCGAAGACGACCTATTCGCATGAGAGGAACCCAGATGATCACCATCGACAACCTGACCAAGAAGTACGGCCACACCCTCGCCGTCGACGAGGTCAGCTTCGTCGCCCAGCCCGGCCGGGTCACCGGCTTCCTGGGTCCGAACGGGGCCGGCAAGTCGACGTCGATGCGGATGATGGTCGGACTCACCAAGCCCACATCGGGCAGCGCCACCGTCGCGGGCCGGCCGTTCGCGGACCTGCCCAACCCGGGCATCGAGGTCGGCGTGATGCTGGACGCCTCGGCTCAGCACGCCGGCCGGACCGGTCGGGAGATCCTCACCATCGCCCAGCAGCTGACGGGAGTCGCGGCGCGCCGCGTCGACGAGATGCTCGACCTGGTGAGCCTGACCCCGGCCGAGGCCGACCGCAGGGTCGGCAACTACTCGCTCGGGATGCGGCAACGGCTCGGGATCGGCACTGCCCTGATCGGCAACCCTCGGGTGCTGATCCTCGACGAGCCGGCCAACGGTCTCGACCCGGCTGGCATCCGGTGGATGCGCGACCTGTTGCGCGAGTTCGCCGATGACGGCGGCACGGTGCTGCTGTCCTCGCACCTGCTGCGCGAGGTCGAGATCGTCGCCGACGACATCGTGATGATCGGCGGCGGCCGGATCGTCTGCCAGGGATCCAAGGCGGACCTGCTCCGAGGTGTGGGCAGCGTCGTACGCGCCACGGACCAGCGCGCCCTGCGGGGTGCTCTTCACGCATCCGGCTTCGAGACCGCGCTCTCCGACGACGGCGCGGTGGCCACCGACGTGGAGCCGGCCCTGGTCGGCCAGGTGGCACTGCGGGCAGGTGTCGCACTGACCGAGCTGCGCGCCGCCGAGAGCGGCCTGGAGGACATGTTCCTCCAGCTCACGGCCGACACCCAGCGGGACGGCACCCGGCACGGCAAGCGAAACCAGAAGCGAAACCAGAAGCGGGACCAGGAATCAGAGAGGAAAGCAGCATGACCACCATCGACACCACCCTCGGCGCCACCGCCGTCGACCGGACGCCGGCTCGCGTTGCCCCGGTCCCGCTGACCCGCGTGGTCCGCGTCGAGCTGCGCAAGATGTTCGACACCCGGGTCGGGTTCTGGCTGATGGCCAGCCTCGTGATCCTGGGCGTCGTGGCCACGATCGGGACGATCCTCTTCGCCCCCGACGAGGAGCTGACCCACAACACGTTCGCCGCGGCGATCGGCTTCCCGATGACGATCGTGCTCCCGATCATCGCGATCCTGTCGATCACCGGCGAGTGGAGCCAGCGCACCGGCCTGACCACGTTCACGCTGGTCCCCCACCGCGGGAGGGTCCTGCTGGCCAAGACCTTGTCGGCCGTGGTCGTCGGGGTCGCGGCGATGCTGGTCGCGCTGGTCGTGGGGGTGGTCGGCAACGTGGCCGGGACCGCGATCACCGGGACCGAGCTCATCTGGGATCTCTCGGCCGCACAGTTCGGAACCATCGTCATCGGCAGCCTGCTGTGCCTGCTGACCGGGACGATGCTGGGCATGGTCATCCGCAGCTCGCCGGGTGCTCTGGTCGTCTACTTCGTGATGACCCTGGTGCTCCCGACGGTGTTCGGGATCCTGGCCACCAGCCAACCGGACTTCGTGGACGTCCAGCCCTGGGTCGACGCCGAGCTGGCCCGGTCCTTCCTCTTCGAGGGACCACCGCAGGGTGAGCAGTGGGCCCAGGTCGCCGTCACCGCAGCGCTGTGGCTCGTGCTGCCCGCCCTCCTCGGCCTCCGGCTGATCATGAGGTCGGAAGTGAAGTAGGAGCCATCACCACTCGAGGGGCTCGTCGCTCAGGCGGCGGGCCCCTTCCGGCGTACGTCGTCGACGGCGGTCATCGCCTCGCGCAGCTCCGCCAGCCAGTCCTCCTCGTGCTGGCCGACGAGCCGGACGCACCACGCGAGCGCGTCGGAGCGCGACCGGGCGACACCGGCCTCGACCAGCGTGTCGAGCACCTGTCGCTGCGGCTGGCGAAGCCGTGTCATGACTGGTGCTGCGACGTGGGTCCACAGCTCCTCGTGGTCGCCGACCCGCAACCCCCAGGAGACCTTGCGCTGGTAGCGGTGCTGGGCCTCGCGGGCGATCTTCATCCGCGCCTCGCGGGTGTCCTCGCGGAAGGCGCTGGCCCGGCCCGCGCGTGCCTCGGCGGTCGCGACCTCCGAGTCACCTGTGACGTCGTCCGTGGTCAGGATCACGGTGATCTCCTCGCGGTCGACACTGACCCGTGGGGCCTCGACCGTCCACTCCTTCGGCAACCGGCCGGCGAACCAGCCGGTGATCGCCTCCTGCTGCTCGTCTGTAATCATGTAATCAGTGTTACACGCGGAGTCAAGGGACGGTTCGCGGCACCGCCGCGAACGCACCGCCGCGCAGCACCGGCACCGCGTCGCTCGTGTGCAGCCGACCGGCGATGGCGACGTCGTGGGCGAAGCCGGCGGCGGTCAGCTCGACCCCGCTGGCACAGCTCGACAGATGCTCGAGCGGCCGTGGCTCGAAGCGGGCGTACGCGTCGCGAGCCAGCCGCGCCTCGGGACTCATCAACGCGGGGTCGAGCTCTGCCAGCACGGCCCCGGCGCCCCACAGGTCCTCGGCGCAGGGTCGCATCGAACCGTCGGGCCATCGCTCACCGGCCGGTACGACGGCGACCACCGTGCCGGCGTCGAGCCGTGGCCGCAGCCAGTCGGCCACCGCCCGAGCATTGCGCAGGCAGGCCACCACGACCTCGGCCCCGGACCCCGCCAGCTCGGCGCAGATCGTGGAGCCGTTGGGCGAGGGGAGCACGAGCCGCTCGATCCCGGTCGCGGTCTGCAGCGATCCCGGCGAGAGCGACACCGCCCCCGCCCGGTAGCGGGCGTCGTGCCGCTGCAACGCGAGGTTCGCCCGCCGCTCCTCGGCGTACTCGGCTGCACGCTCGTCCCGCCACCGAAACGGGTAGACGGTGATCCCGCGCTCGACCGCCACCGTCACCGTGGTGCTGAACGAGAGCACGTCGACCACCACGGCGACGCCGGACCGGCGGGCGATCACCGTGCCGCCGGTCGGTCCCCACTCGAGCCTGATCCGGTGGTCGGCCTGGTCGTGGCCCGCAGTGACCATGCCCGAAGTCTTACCCCACCACCGCTACCGCGCCGACGGGCGGTCCACCGGGCCCGGGAAGGACCCTCTCACCGCCGTGCCCTGGCCCGGGGCCGACTCGACCCGCAGCTCACCGCCCGCTGCCCGGATCCGGACCGCCATCCCCAGCAGCCCGCCGTCCTGCTCCACCGACGACGGGTCGAACCCACGGCCGGTGTCGATGACCGCGAACTCCAGCCGGGGGTCGCCGTGCAGCCGGATCTCCACCTGGTCGGCGCCGGAGTGCTTCGCGGCGTTCTGGAGGGCTTCGAGGATGCAGAAGTAGACCGCCGACTCGACCTCCTGCGACTGTCGCTCCAGTGGCTCAGCCCGCACCGTGGCCGGGACCGTCGACCGACGGGCGGCCGCGGCGAGTGCCGCCACCAGCCCGCGCTCCGCCAGCAGCTGTGGGTAGATGCCACGGGCCAGCTCGCGCAGCTCGTTGATGGCGAGCAGGTTCTGCTCGCCGAGGTCGTCCACAGCCAGTCGCGCCTGGACCAGGTCGCCGCGGTCGATCAGCTGCCGCACCCTGCTGATCAGCACACTCATGCTGACCAGCCGCTGCTGCGCCCCGTCGTGAAGGTCGCGCTCGAGGCTGCGGCGGGCCGCGTCAGCCACCTGCGCCACCTGGCGCCGTGACTCCCGCAGCTGGTCGGCGCGGTCGTGGAGCTCCTGGTGGTTCTGGCGGACGACGATCATGATCACGACGACCACGACCGGGACGGAGACGACCAGGCTGAGCACGTGCGTCGGGAAGTCCTCACCGAGCATCCGCCGCTGCTCTGCCATGGCGGCCGTCGCCGTCACGGACACGAGGACCACCACCACGGCGACGGTCAGGGTCCGCCGCCCCAGGAAGGGGTAGGCGACGATCAGCGGGACCAGCAGCACCAGGACCGCCAACGGGCTGAGCCACGGTGAGACCCACACGCAGCCGAAGGCGAAGATCAAGGCCGACGTCAGCAGCGCGAACGTCACGCCGTCGGCACCCAGCACCGGCGCCAGGGCGAGCCCACCGACCATCACCACGCTGGCCATCAGCAGCACGACCGTGATCTGCCGGATCTCGGTGTACCTGGGGCCGAGCAGGTAGATCGCTGTGAGCAGGACGGTCGCGGACACCAGCGACGTCGCGTTGATCAGCGCGAACCGCCGCAACCGCGGCTCGACTCGCCGCCACCCGGTGAGGAACCAGGTCACCACCGGGCGGTCCCGGGCATCGACCCGGCCGGGGGCTCGGCTGTGCCGACGTCGTTGAGGTAGACCAGCGCCGCCGCCACCCGTCGGTGCAGCGGTGAGTCCGCTGGCAGGTCGAGCTTGGCGAAGATCGAGTTGATGTGCTTCTCGACCGCACGGTCGGTCACCGACAGGGTCGCGGCGATCGCCTGGTTCGACATCCCGCGCGCGACGTGCGTGAGGACGTCCAGCTCGCGTGGGGTGAGTCGCGAGAGGGCGGAGTCGGGGCGGCGAGAGCCGGCGGAGACCAGGCCGCCCACGACCGACTCGTCGATCACGGAACCGCCCGCGGCCACCTCGCGGAGCACCGCGACCAGCTCGTCGGCCTTGGCCACGCGCTCCTTGAGGAGGTAGCCGCGCCCCTGGCTGCCGGCGGCCACGAGGTCGAGGGCGTACTCCGCGTCGGCGTACTGCGTCAGCACCACGACGCCGAGCTCTGGATGGGTCTCGCGGATGTGGCCGGCCGCACGGATCCCCTCGTCGGTCAGCGTCGGCGGCATCCGGATGTCGGTGAGGACCACGTCGGCCTCGGCCCGGTCGACCGCCGCCATCAGCTCGTCGTAGTCGGTCGCGACCGCGACGACGTCGACGTCGTCGTACCCCTCGAGGAGTGCGACGATCCCGGCCCGCAACAGCTCGCCGTCCTCGGCAAGGACGAGACGCAGCGGTGCGGTCATGGCGCGACCCTAGTGGGGAGCGGTCGGACCGACTGTGGTGCTGGCACTACTGACCGAGCCGGGAACCCTCGCCACGATGGACCAGTCTTGCCGGTTGCGCACGTCGCGCACGGGGGAACCGGCGGACACAAACCGCGGGGGACGGCCTGGCGGTGTCGCAACATCTCAGATGTCGCGGCACCGGCGGGCCGCATCGCGTTCCGGACCACTACCAGATCCGGACCCGCCGCTCCGGGTCGAGCCAGAGCCCGTCGCTGCTGGCGGTCTCGAAGACCTCGTGGAACTCGTCGAGGTTGCGCACGATGTTGGCACGGAACTCCGGCGGCGAGTGCGGGTCGATCGTGAGGTACTGCTGCTCCTGCTCCTTGCGCCGCTTCGTGCGCCAGCAGTAGGCCCAGTTCAGGAACACCTTCCGTCGCTCCTCCACCGACGCGCTCCCGTCCTGGCTGATGAGGAACGCCTTGTGGCCGATCGTGAGACCACCGAGGTCACCGATGTTCTCGCCGACGGTGAGCGCGCCGTTGACCCGCTCACCGGGAAGGTCGCGCGGCTCGAACTGGTCGTACTGCTCGATCAGGGCCTTGCTCCGGACCTCGAACGCCGCTCGGTCGTCGGCGGTCCACCAGTTGTTGAGGTTGCCCGCACCGTCGTACTGCGAGCCCTGGTCGTCGAAGCCGTGTCCGATCTCGTGCCCGATCACCGAGCCGATGCCGCCGTAGTTCTCCGCCGGGTGGGCCTCGGGGTCGAAGAACGGCTTCTGCAGGATCCCGGCCGGGAAGCAGATCTCGTTGGTGCCCGGGTTGTAGTAGGCGTTGACGGTCTGCGGCAGCATGAACCACTCGTCACGGTCGACCGGTGACCCGATCTTGGCGAGCTGGCGGTCGGTCTCGAACGCCGAGGCCGCACCGGCGTTGCCGATCAGGTCGTCGGGGTCGACCTCGAGGGCGGAGTAGTCGCGGAACGTGTCGGGGTAGCCGATCTTGGGGCGGAACGTCGCCAGCTTCTCGAACGCGCGCTGCTTGGTCTCGTCGGTCATCCAGTCGAGGTCGGTGATGGACTGCCGGTACGCCTCCAGCAGGTTGGCCACCAGGTCGTCCATCAGCTCCTTGCTGCGCGGCGGGAAGTGGCGGGCGACGTACTCGCGGCCCACCGCCTCGCCGATCGCTCCCTCGACGAACGCGACACCGCGCTTCCAGCGAGCCCGCAGCTCGGGGGTTCCGCTGAGGGTGCGGCCGTAGAAGTCGAAGTTGGTCTCGACGAAGTCGTCGGTCAGGTACGGCGCCGCCGAGCGCAGCACCCGGCTCACCATCCAGGTCCGCCAGTCCTCGATCGGGACCTCGGTCAGCACCTGGGACAGGTGCTCGAGGTACGACGGCTGCCTCACGCACACCTCGGCGATGGTCTCCGCCGAGCCCCCGAGGTTGCGGACGTAGGCGTCCCAGTCGAAGGTCGGCGCCAGCTCCTCGAGCTCGTCGCGGGTCTTGAGGTTGTAGGTCTTCTGCACGTCGCGGGTCTCGGCCCGCTCCCAGTGACCGCCGGCGAGCCGGGTGTCCACGGCGAGCACGGTCGCGGCCGCCGCGGCGGCGTCCTCCTGCTGGCCCAGCTCGAACATCCGGGTGAGATAGGCGACGTACTTCTCGCGGATCTCGGCGAACTTGTCCTCGCGGTAGTACGACTCGTCGGGGAGGCCGAGCCCGCCCTGCACGACGTTGACGATGTAGCGGTCGGAGTTCTTGGCGTCGGTGTCGACATACGACCCGAACAGCCCGAACCCTCCGAGCCTCTCGAACTCGCCCAGGAACGCCGCGAGGTCGCGGACGTCGCGCAGCCCGTGCACCGCCTCGACCAACGGCATGAGCGGCCGGCTGCCGCGCTCGGCGATCTGGTCGGTGTCCATGAACGACCGGTAGAGATCTGCGATCTTGCGGGCGTCCTCGTCCAACGTCTCGCGGTCGGCAGCCGCGAGCTGTTCGATGATGTCGCGCACCTGCTGCTCGGCGACGTCGGCGAGCTCGACGAACGGCCCCCAGCTCGACCGGTCGCTCGGGATCTCGACGTCATCGAGCCAGCGTCCGTTGACGTGGCCGAACAGGTCGTCCTGCGGTCGGATGGCGGTGTCCATGCCCTCGCGGGCGTCGTCCAGTGTGCTCACGCGTCGACCCTAACTGCCGCCGGGGGCACGGTCTCGTGACGGGGCGTTCAACGACTCGACTCGCGCCGGACCTCGTGGGCGAGTCCATGACCTCGTGCGCGATGGTTCGCGCGCGAAGTCACTGGTTCCCCGGCTGAGCGGGGATTCCGGCACCCCCGCTACCGCGGCTCCACCAGCCGCGCGAGCTCGAAGTGCATGGGATCGGTGTAGCCCCAGTGTCCGCCCCAGGCGAAGCCCCACTTCTCGAAGATGGCGACCACCTCGCGGTTCATCTCGCCGACGGTGCCGCGCTGGTTGCCCGGGACGTTCAGGTCGAGAGCCAGGCCGAAGGAGTGGTTGGAGAGCGTGGTGGTGTTGGCGATGAAGCGCGGGTGGTAGCAGCCGGCGTACTCGTCGACGTGGATCTCGTCGGCCAGCCCGGCCACGACGATCTCCTCGAGGGCAGCCCGCAGCTGCGGGAAGAGGGCCTGGTGGCAGGTGACGCTTCCGAGGATCGGCACCGACTCGGTGGCGATGTTGGCCGACACCCACGCCGGGTCGGGTCCGATCCGACCGCCGCCGAGCACGGTGTAGTTGAACGTGCCCACCACGCTGGCGATCGAGCCACCGGTGAGGAACGCGGTCTGGACGGCACCGGGGTCGAGCCCGAGCCTGGAGGCGATGTCGAGATCCTGCACGGACGCCCGGTTCCCGACAATCCGCTCGACGTCCTTGCGGATGGTCGAGGGGTCGAAGCCCTCGGTCGACAGCAGCAGCCCGTTGCCGAACACCATCCCCTCGAGGTCGTCGACCCACGCGGTGTTGACCACCAGGTCGATCGTGGTGGCCTGGGGCGCGTACGCGCCGATGTGGACCACGGGCGCGTCGGTGCCACCACCGAGCGCGACGTTCCCCTCGTCGTCCTGCAGCCGTTTGCCGAGTGCTTCGCGGACCGCCAGCTCACCGCCGGCCAGCCGGTCCCAGACCGCCTGCTTCTGCGCCGACTGACGAGGCGTGAAGCGCCGGTACGTCGCGCCGTCAACTGCGGCCACGGTGAGCGCCTGGTTCTCAATGGTCACCTGGCCCAGCCCGATCGGCTCGACCGCGGCCACCTCGCGCAGCCGCTTGATCCGCTTCACCGTCGCGTCGCTGAGCTCCTGACCGGAGAAGATGAGCATGTCGGGGCGGTAGAGCCGGTCCTTGAGCGGACCCGGGGACTCCACCGCGTTCTCGGCCAGGGGGGTGGCGGTGCTGCTGGTCGGTGTGCCGCTGCCGCTCGGCTCGTCGGCGCTCGGAGTGGGGTCGGCGACCGAGCCGGGCGCGTCCGTGCAGGAGGCGAGCGCGAGCACCGCGCAACCGGTCACGGCCGCGCGCAACCACCGGCTCCGCTCGTTCACCGCACCAGCGTAGGTGGGACCCCGTGATCAGGACCGGCGGCTGCGGATCTCCTCGTTGATCGCCGGGACGACCTCGTGCATGTCGCCGACCACGGCGTACGTGGCGCGGGTCATCATCGGCGCCTCGGCGTCGGTGTTGATCGCGAGGATCACCTTGGAGCTGGCGCAGCCGGCCCAGTGCTGGATGGCGCCGGAGATGCCGCAGGGGATGTAGAGGTCCGGTGAGATCCGGCTGCCGGTCTGCCCGACCTGCTCGTGGTGGGGTCGCCAACCGAGGCTGGTGACCACGCGGGAGACGCCCACCACACCGCCGAGCAGCTCCGCGAGCTCGTCGACCGCGGCGAACCCACCTGGTCCCCCGGCACCGCGACCGGCACCGACCACGACCGAGGCGGACTTCAGCGAGCCGGACTCGTCGGCCTCCTTGACCCCGGTGGAGTGCACCCGGGCCACCAGGTCGGCCTCGGCCACCTCGGGGCTGAACTCGTGCCACGCCGCCGGCGGGCCGTCGACCGGCGCGGCCACCCACGAGTGACCTGCCACGGTGAACAGCGCCGGCCGGGTCGCCAGCGTCATCTCCTCCAGGGCTGCGCCGCCGATCACCTGCCGGGTCACGGTGAAGGGCGAGAGCCCGGAGAAGGCGACCACGTTCGCTGCCATCGGTACGTCGAGGCGGGCGGCCAGGTGGGCGAGCACCTCGTTGCCGCGTGGTGTCCCGGCTGCGGTCACGACCACCGAGGAGGTGTCCGCGCGTGCCGCCTGTACCGCGGCTGCCCAGCTGGCGCCGCCGTACGCGTCGAACGCGTCGCCGGTGGCATGCCGTACCTCACTCACGCCGTGCCGGCCGAGCTCGGCTGCCAGCGCGTCGCGGTCGGGCACGTCCCCGACCAGCACCGCCCGGATCGCGATGCCGCCGCCGGCCTCGGACAGCGACCGGGCGAAGGCCAAGGTCTCCAGCGACACCTCGGCGGACGTGCCGTTCTCCAGCTCGACCAGGACCAGGATCATCGGAGCACCTTCAGACTCTCCAGGAGGTCGACCACGGCCGGCGCGGCGACCGCGCCCTCGCCGAGCACCTCCACGTTGCTCGGCTGGGCGGGCGGCACCTGCAGCTTCACCCGGTCCGCCCCGTGCGGGTCACCCGCGAGCGTGCGCGTCTCGACCTCGATCTTCTTCGCCGCCATCCGGCCCTTGAGGCTCGGGTAGCGCGGCTCGACCCCGCCCTCGAGGACCGTGACCACGGCGGGCAGCGGCACCGAGAAGCTCTCCTCGCCCTCGGGCCCGTCGCCGCGGGTGATGGCACGCCCGTCTGCGGTCTCCACCACGGAGACACCGTTGACCACCGGCCAGCCCAGGGCGTAGGCGAGCCGGATGCCTACCTGGAAGTCGCCGCTGTCGGCGGCGTCGTTGCCCAGCAGCACCAGGTCGTAGCCCGACCCCTTGGCGGCGTGGTCCTCGACCACCGCTGCGATCTCGCGCGCGACGTCGGCCGGGCCGAGCGCCACGGGGTCGGCCTCCACCAGGGTCGCCGCATGACACCCCAGGGCCAGCAGGCTCCGCAGCTGCTCGACCGAGTCGGCGGGCCCGACCGTCACCAGTGCCACCGAGCCGCCGGTCGCGTCGGCGACCCGGATCGCCAGCTCCACCGCGCTGTTCTCGTGGTTGCTCACGGTGTAGCCGACGTGCCGGGCGTCGACGGACTGCTCGTCGGCTGCGAGCATCACCTGACCTGCAACGTCCGGCACCCGCTTCACGCAGACCAGGACCCTCACGGCAGCCCCCTCATCGCAGTCTCGTGTTCTCGGGGTCGAGCACCGGCGCCGCGTCGGCAGCGACGACGGTCACCGGGTAGAGCTCCTCCATGTAGGACACGGCGAGCTCGTTGCCGACCCGGGCCTCGGCCGGAGGCAGGTAGGCCATCAGCAGGTGCTTGCCGAGCGACGGCGCCGAGCCGGCGGTGGTGACGTACGGGTGGTGGCCGTGACCGTCGATCAGCGTTCTGCCGTCCCGGGTCAGGATCGGCTCACCGCCCAGCATGTAGCGCTTCGTCCCCGACGCCGAGGTGTGGTCGTCCACAGCCAGGGTGCACAGCACGGTCTGGGGCCCTCCCTCGGAGAGGGCGTCCCGTTGCTCGAGGTAGGCCTGCTTGCCGACGAAGTCCGCCGCCTTCACCTTCGGTCGCTGCATCCCCGCCTCGACGATCGTCCGCTCGCCGTCGAGCTCGAAGCCGAAGGCGCGGTAGCTCTTCTCGATCCGGCCGGTGGTTCCGTAGACGCCGATCCCGACCGGCACCGCGCCGTGCGGAGCGCCCGCCTCCAGCAACAGGTCCCACAGCTCCGCGGCGCGGTCCATCGCCACGTAGAGCTCCCAGCCCAGCTCGCCGACGTAGGAGATCCGCGACGCGAGCACCGGCACCGCCTGTCCGGCGCCGTTCGACACCGTGATCTCGCGGCAGGTCAGGAAGCCGAACCCCTCGTTCGACAGGTCGGAGGAGGTCAGCGAGGACAGGATGTCGCGGGCTCGCGGGCCCCACAGACCGATCGTGGAGACGTCGTCGGTGCGGTCGGTGAGCGTGGTGGCCCCGTCCTCGGGCAGGTGGTCGGTGAACCACTTGCGGTCGGCCATCCCGTGCGCACCGCCGGTGACCACCCGGAAGTGGTCCCCCCCGGATTCAGCAGAGCCGAGGCGCATCACGGTCAGGTCGGACCTGAAGCCGCCCTTGGCGTCCAGCACCGGGGTGTAGATCACCTTCCCGACAGCGACGTCGCACTGCGCGACACAGGTCGTCTGCACCGCCTCGAGCGCTCCGGGACCTTCGATGTCGAAGACGCAGAACGCCGTGAGGTCGATGACCCCGGCAGCCTCACGCATCCGCAGGTGCTCGGCGTTGATGATCGGGCTCCACCAGCGTGCGTCCCACTCGTGCTCGCGCGGCATCACGGCGTCGCCGTACTCCTCGAGCAGTCCGGCGTTCGACTCGTACCAGAACGGCCGCTCCCACCCGACGGTCTCGAAGAACATCGCGCCGAGCTTCGTCTGCGACTCGTGCATGGGTGAGAGCCGCTGGTCGCGGTCGGACTCGTACTGCTCGGCGGGGTGGATGATCCCGTAGGTCTTGATGAAGGACTCGGTCGTGCGCAGCCTGGTGTGCTCGCGGCGCATCTGGTGCGGGTAGAAGCGGGCGATGTCGCTGTGGTGGATGTCGATCTCCGAGTGGCCGTAGGTCATCCACTCCGCCACGGCGCGCCCGACGCCGGGGCCCTCCTTGATCCAGACCGCGGCGGCGGTCCACAGCCCCTTGACGTTACTCTCTCCCAGGATCGGGTTGCCGTCACAGGTCAGCGAGAGCAGGCCGTTGATGGCGTAGCGCATCTCGGCGCCGTCGGCACCGAGCAGCTCGGGCATCAGCTCGAGGGCCTGCTCGAGCTGCGGGTCGAAGTCCTCGTCGGTGAAGGGGAGCTCGGTCGGCGAGAGCTTGGCCTGCTCGAGGGTGGGGATGTCCTCTGGCTCGTGGAGGATCGCGCGGTGGGCGTAGGAGCCGACCTCCATGTCCGCGCCGTGCTGACGCTCGTAGCAGAAGGTGTCCATGTCGCGGACGATCGGGAAGGTGATCTCACCCTCGGTCTCCGCCAGCTGCGGGCACGGGCCGACCGAGATCATCTGGTGCACCGCAGGAGTCAGCGGCAGGCTGACGCCGGCCAGGTCGCCGATCTTGGGACTCCACACGCCGCAGGCGATGACGACGTGCTCGGTCTCGATGTCACCCTTGTCGGTACGCACCCGACGGATCCTGCTGCCTCGAGGGCCGTCCTCGACGTCGAGGCCGGTCACCTCGCAGTTGGGAACGGTGGTGAGTGCGCCCAGCTCCATGGCCGACTCGCGCATGATGGTGCCGGCGCGCAACGAGTCGACCACACCCACGCCGGGCTGCCAGAAGGCGCCGATGAACTGGTCGGTCTCGATGAAGGGGACCTTCTCCTTGACGAACTCCGGGGACACCAGCTCGGCCTCGATGCCCCAGGCCTTGGCCGAGGACATCCGCCGCCGCAGCTCCTCCATCCGTTCCTCGGTGCGCGCGATCTCGAACCCGCCGCTCTGCGTGAAGACCCCCATCTCCTGGTACTGCTTCACCGAGTCCAGCGTCAGGTCGGTGATCTCACGCGAGTGGTCGGTCAGGAAGATGAAGTTGGAGGCGTGACCGGTCGAACCTCCGGGGTTGGGAAGCGGACCCTGGTCCAGCTGCACGATGTCGCGCCACCCGAGCTTCGCGAGGTGGTGTACCAGGCTGTTGCCGACGATGCCCGCGCCGATCACGACGACACCGGCTCGGCTGGGAACGTTGGCCATGACTGCTCTCCTTGTTGCGAATCACGCAACCTAGTGCGCGATGTGAAACACGATAAAATGTACGTCGCACTCCCCGGCTGCTGTCAAGCACAGCCGGGGAGGGCCGACGTCCTGCCTACGGGCCGTCAGGGAACCGCTGGGCGTGCTGCCACGCCTTGCGGGTCCGGGTCTCCATCGTCGACTCGAACTGCTCCTCCCGCAGAGACTTGACGAGCGAGACGCACATGCCGATCAGGATCAGCATGAAAGGCCCCGCGACGAGGATCACCAGTGTCTGCAGCGCGCTCAGACCACCGGCCCAGAGGAGCACCGCCGCCACCGCACCGGTGGCGACACCCCAGAAGATGGTGAGGGTGCGCTGCGGCTCCTCCTCGCCGTTCTGGCTGAGCATCCCCATCACGATCGACGCCGCGTCTGCGCCGGTGATGAAGAAGATCGCGATCAGGAAGACCGCGAGCGCGACCGTGATCGAGGACAGCGGGAACTGCCGCAGCAGCTCGAAGAGCGATGCCTCGAGCGCGATCCCGCCCTCGTCGGTCGTCGGCGGCGACCAACCCTGGTTGAGCTGCTCGTCGAGCGCCGAGCCGCCGAGGATGGCGAACCAGACGAACGAGACCAGGCTCGGGACCAGGATCACGTAGATCACGAACTGCCGGATGGTGCGGCCCTTCGAGATCCGCGCGATGAACATGCCGACGAAGGGCGTCCACGAGATCCACCATGCCCAGTAGAAGATCGTCCAGCCACCGAGCCACGAGCTGGCCTCGCTGTCGTAGACGCCGGTGTTGAAGGCCATCGACGGCAGGTGCGTGAGGTAGTCCCCCATCGTCTGGGTGAACGTGCTCAGGATGAACACGGTCGGGCCCACCACGAACAGGAAGAACACCAGCACAGCGGCCGCCACCGCGTTCGCGTTCGAGAGGTACTTGATGCCCCGCTCGACCCCGGAGACCGCCGACACCACGAAGCACGCGGTCAGCACCGCGATCACCGCCACCGCCAGGGTCTTGCTGCCGGCGCCCGACCCGAACACGTTGTCGATGCCGCCGGTGATCTGCAGCGCTCCCAGGCCGAGCGAGGTGGCGGACCCGAACAGCGTCGCGAAGATCGCGATCACGTCGATCGTCTTGCCCGGCGCCTTGCCCGCCTGCTCACCCATCAGTGGCCGGAACGTGGCCGAGATCAGGTTGCCGAACCCCTTCCGGTAGGCGAAGTAGCCGATCGACAGCCCGATCACGGCGTACATCGCCCAGGGGTGGAAACCCCAGTGGAAGAAGGTCCACTGCATCGCCAGCGCCGCTGCCTCGGCCGTACCCGGCTCGGCCTGCCCCAACGGCGGGGCGTTCAGGTGCGTCAGCGGCTCCGCCACGCCCCAGAACATCAGGCCGATGCCCATGCCGGTGGCGAACATCATCGACACCCACGAGAACGTCGAGAACTCGGGCTCGGAGTCGTCCGGGCCGAGCTTGATGTTGCCGTACCTGGTCACCGCGAGGTACGCCGAGAACAGCACGAAGGCCGCACTGGTGATCACGAACAGCCACCCGAAGTTGCCGGTCACCCACGTGAGCGCCGAGCCCGTCTTCTCCGCGAGGCCGTCCGGCCAGATCACGCCGATCAGCACGAAGCCGACCGACAGCGCCGCCGCGACGCCGAAGACGACCCTGTCGATCGGTGCTGCGGCAGGTCTGCCCGCCGCAGCCGGACCGGATGAACGTTCCCGAGTATCCGTCATTCCGTTTCCCTTTCCGTTGTCGGTTACGGGTCGCGGGTCTGTCCCACGTCCGTCACGGCAGCCAAGCCTCCACCTTGTCCGGGTTCTCCTCGATCCACTTCGCCGCGGCGTCCTCCGGTGACATCTTGTCGCTCGTGATGTAGGCGGCGACCTGGTTCTGGTCGTCGTTGGACCAGTTGAAGTTACGGACCAGGTCGACTGCCGTCGAGTCGGACTCCGACCACTCCGTCGAGACGAACTTCTTCAGCGGGGTGTCCGGGTAGGCGCATGCCACCTTGGCCGGGTCGTCCTGGCAGCCCTCCTCGTACGGTGGAAGTGCGACCTGCTCCATCGGCACCTCGGCGTGGACGTACTGCGGCTCCCAGAAGTAGCCGATGAGGAACTCCTTGTTCTCCTCGGCCTGCGTGAAGGCCGTGATCGTGGCCGCCTCGCCGCCGGAGAAGACCACCTTGAAGTCGAGCCCGAGGTTGTCGATGATCGCCTCGTCGAACTGGACGTACGACGGGTCCGACCCGAGGAACTGGCCCTGTCCGCCGGACTCCGAGGTGGCGAACTCCGAGGCGTAGTCGTTCAGGTTTTCGTACTCGAGGATGTCGGGGTGCTCCTCGGCGAGCCAGCCGGGGACGTACCAACCGATGATGCCGACGTTGCCGTTCTCGCCGAAGTCGGTGGCGCTACCGTCACCACCCTTCTCGGCCACGAACTTCTTCTCGAGGTCGGGGTGGCCCCAGTCCTCGATGACGACGTCCACCTCGCCGGTGCCGAAGCCCTGCCAGGAGACGTCCTCCTTGAGGTCCTTGTAGTTGACCGTGCACCCGAGCTGCTCCTGGGCGACCGTCCCGACCACGTAGGCACTGGCCTCGTAGCCCACCCACGGGTTGACGGCCATGTTGAGCTCGCCGCACTCGCCTCCGGCGGCGTCGGCGTCCTCCTGGTTGGCCTGGGTCTGCTCCCCGATGTCACCTCCGCCGCAGGCCGTCACCACGGCCACGCACGCCACGGCCGCGACCGCGCGGGCACCTCGCATCCAACTGTTCCGCGTGTTCCGCATTCCGTCTCCTCTGTTACGTCGTGCGTGTTTCTCTGTTGTGTGCACCGAGCTCTTGGGTCAGCCCATGGCGGATCGCCACCAGGGCCGCTTGGTCGGATCATGGGTGACGGACTCCTTGACGGCCGCGGCGCGGGCGATCCGGTCGATCATGATCCCGATCAGCACGATCGTGATGCCGGCACAGGCGCCCTTGCCCCACTCCTCCGACCGGGAGAAGCCGAGGACCACGTCGTACCCGAGCGCGCCGGCGCCGACCATCCCACCGATGACCGCCATGGACAGCATGTAGAGCAGTCCCTGGTTGGCCGCGAGCACGAGCGAGCCCCTGGCCATCGGCAGCTGGACCTTGGTGATCTCCTGCCAGGTCGTCGCGCCGGTCGAACGGGACGCCTCCACCGTGGTGGAGGAGACGCCGGAGACGCCGTCGGCCACGAGCTTGATCGCCACCGGTGCCGCGTAGATGACGCCGGCGACGATCGCGGTGAAGCGGGTGGGGCCGAACAGGGCGAGCATCGGGATCAGATAGACGAACGGGGGGATCGTCTGGCCCGCGTCCAGGAGTGGCCGTACCACCAGGTCGACGGACTTGCTGCGTGCCATCAACACACCGAAGATCAGTGCCAGCACCATGACCAGCACGGTGCCGACCAACGTCATGTTCAACGTGATCATCGCGTCGTGCCATAGGTCGAAGAACCAGATGCCCGCGATGCAGATGACGGTCGGGAGCAGCGCTCGCAGACCACCGAAGACCGCGGCGAAGGCCAAGATGCCGGTCGCCGACACGTACCAGGGGGACTCCGCGAGCAGCTCCTGCATCGGGTTGAGCAGCAGCTCGCTGATCAGGTTCTTGAACCACTCGGTAGCGCCGCCGAACACGTCGACGAACCACGCGGTGAACCGGTTGACGGCATCCGCGATGCGGGCCCCCAGGTCGTTCTCGGGGAACTCCGCCGCCCACGTGAAGTAGCGCGACATCCACAGCGCCACGACCACCGGCACGGCCAGCGCGGCCAGCACGATCCGCCGACGCTTCAGGTCGATGCCACCGCGGGCGGCCTTCTCGGACGCCTCACTCGCGGCAGTGGTCGTGCGGTCGAGCATGACCGCCATCACCACGATCAGCATGCCCGGGACGAACGCTCCCCCGACGTCGTTCTTGAACAGCGCGGAGAGGACCGGCTGACCCAGGCCCGGACCGTCGACGTACGCCGCGATCGTGGCCATCGACAGCGCGGCCATGATCGTCTGGTTCACGCCGACCACGATGGTCTTGCGCGCCATCGGCAGCTGCACCTTGCGGAGCCGTTGCCAGCTGGTCTGTCCGGCCGAGTCGGTGGCCTCGATGGTGGTGGTGGACACCGAGCGGATGCCGTGACCGGCGATCCGGATCAGCGGTGGGAGCGCGTAGATCAGGGTGCACACGACGGCCGCGGAGGCCCCGATACCGAAGAACAGCACGATCGGCAGCAGGTACACGAACGTCGGCATCGTCTGGAAGATGTCGAGGATCGTGTTGATGATCGAGTTGCCCACCCGGCCGCTGGTGCCGAGCATCACGGCCAGCGGCATCCCGATCACGATTGCGACGGTGACCGCCACGAACGTGACGATCAGCAGGTCCATGGAGTCCGACCAGTAGCCGAACAGCCCGAACGACGCGAAGGACGCCGCGACGAGCAGGGCGATCCGCCAGCCGGCGACGGCCAGCCCGACCCACGTCGCGACCGCGGTGACTCCCAGCCAGCCGATCTGCGGGACCGGCCGTGGGAAGTCGGGGATCGAGATCATCCGCTGGAGCCACTCGACGGCCACCTTGAACCACTCGCCGAGCTGGTAGGTGAACTGGATGAAAGGGTTCGTGTCGCGGCTGGCGAGGACTGTGTCGCGGAACTCCGTGAACGTGTTGTGCAGGTCGGTGTGCTCCCGTGCGCCGAGGGCGAGCGTGTCCTGGCCCTTGGTGAACGACCAGACCACGATCCAGACCCCGAGCACGATGAGCGCCCACGCCCACCGTGGCAGCGAGCGGGGTTCGGGCGGGGCTGGAGGCGGTTCCTTGGCCTCCGGCTGCGGCGCCGGCGCCGGCTCGAGGAGTGTGCTCATGTCGCCGCCTCCTCCTCGGCGACCACCACGCGGAGGATCGCGTCGTCGTCCACGATGCCGACCAGCTTCCCGTCGTCAACGACCCGGACCGGATGGTCCGAGGCCAGCGCGGCTCGTGCTGCCTGGCGGACGACCGTGTCGGACGTCATCACTGGACCCTCGGTCGAGTCGTCGGCGCGCGGCTCGCGCATCACCCACTTGAGAGTGAGCACGTGCGACCGGGGTACGTCGCTGACGAAGTCCTTCACGTAGTCGTCGGCCGGCGCAGCCACGACCTCGTCAGGAGTCCCGACCTGGATCACCGCACCGTCGCGCAGGATCAGGATCCGGTCGCCGAGCTTGAGCGCCTCGGCCAGGTCGTGGGTGATGAACACCATCGTCTTGCCGAGCTCGTGGTGGAGCCGGATCACCTCGTTCTGCATGTCCCGGCGGATCAGCGGGTCGAGCGCCGAGAACGGCTCGTCGAACAGCAGCAGGGACGGATCGTTCGCGAGCGCCCGCGCCAGGCCGACCCGCTGCTGCATGCCGCCCGAGAGCTGGTCGGGGTAGGAGTGCTCATAGCCGGTGAGGCCGACGAGGTCGACGATCTCCGCGGCCCTGGTCCGACGGTCCTTCTTGGCCTCGCCGCGGATCTCGAGACCGTAGGCCACGTTGTCGATGACCTGCCGGTGGGGCAGCAGCCCGAAGTGCTGGAACACCATCGCGGTGTGGTGACGGCGCAGCTCGCGCAGCTGCGACTCGTTGGCCTGCGTGAGGTCCTGCCCGTCGATCACGACGTCGCCGGCGGTGGGCTCGATCAGCCGGGTCAGGCACCGGATCAGGGTCGACTTGCCGGATCCCGACAGGCCCATCACCACGAAGACCTCGCCGGGAGCGACGTCGAACGAGACGTCACGGACCCCGACCACGCAGTCCGTCTTCTCCTTCAGCTCGGCACGGGAGAGCTCGGCGTCGGGCGTGCCGATGATCTTGTCGGCCTCCCTGCCGAAGATCTTCCAGAGATTGCGGACCGAGAGTGCCGCGTCGCCCGAGTCCGTCGACACCGCCGCTTCCTGACGGATCATGGTGCTCATCTGTTCTCCTCGAGGTTGCGGCTGTCGCCGGGTGGATAGAGCGGGCTGCCGTCGCGGCGGCGGTAGTACGGGACGTCGGCGGGAGGCAGCGGAGTGTTGCCGCGGATCAGGTCTGCCGCCTTCTCGGCGACCATCATCACCGGCGCGTAGATGTTGCCGTTGGTCACGAACGGGAAGACCGAGGCGTCGACGACCCGCAGACCGTCGACCCCGTGCACCCGCATGGACGACGGGTCGATGACCGAGCTCTCGTCGATCCCCATCTTCGCCGTGCACGAGGGATGCAGTGCGGTCTCGGCGTCCTGGCGGACCCACTCCAGGATCTCCTCGTCGGTCTCGACCGACGGCCCGGGCGACAGCTCGCCGTCGTTGTAGGCGTCGAACGCCGGCTGGGTGAGGATGTCGCGCGCGACCCGCACCGCCTCGACCCACTCCCTGCGGTCGTTGGGCGTCGAGAGGTAGTTGAACCGCATCGACGGGTGCTGCCGCGGGTCGGTGCTGCGGATGCGCACCCAGCCCCGGGTGTCGGCGTACATCGGACCGATGTGGACCTGGTAGCCGTGGCCCTTCGTGGGTGCCGACCCGTCGTACCGGACCGCGATCGGCAGGAAGTGGAACATCAGGTTCGGGTAGTCGACGTCTTCGTTGCTGCGCGCGAAGCCGCCGCCCTCGAAGTGGTTGGTCGCCCCGAGGCCGCGGCGGTGGACGAGCCAGTCGTAGCCGATCTTGGGCCGCGCCCGCCACCGGAGGCCGGGCGCGATCGAGACCGGCTGCTTGCTCGCGTACTGGATGTAGACCTCGAGGTGGTCCTGGAGGTTCTCGCCCACGCCCGGACTGTGGTGGACGACGTCGATGCCGTGCTGCCGGAGCAGCCCCTCGGGACCCACGCCGGACAGCTGGAGCAGCTGCGGGCTGGCGATCGCGCCGCCGCAGAGGATCACCTCGCCGGCGGCGGCCTGACGCGAGACCCCGGCCCGCCGGTAGTCGACACCCACGGCGCGGGTGCCCTGGAAACGCACACCGGTGACGAAGGCGAGCGTCTCCACGGTCAGGTTCTTGCGGTGCTTGACCGGGTGGAGGTACGCACGCGCCGCCGACAGCCGTCGACCGCGGTAGACGTTGCGGTCGAACCTGGCGAAGCCCTCCTGCCGGTAGCCGTTGACGTCGTCGGTGAGCGGGTAGCCGGCCTGCTGCGCCGCCTCGAAGAACGCCGTGAACAACGGGTTGTCGGCCGGGCCACGCTCCAGCTTGAGCGGCCCGTCACCGCCGCGCCAGTCGTCGGCGCCGGCGATGCAGGTCTCCATCTTCTTGAAGTACGGCAGGCAGTGGAGGTAGTCCCACTCCTTCATCCCCGGCTCGGCCGCCCACCGCTCGTAGTCGAGCGGGTTGCCGCGCTGGAAGATCATGCCGTTGATGGAGGACGACCCGCCCAGCACCTTGCCGCGGGCGTGGAACACCTTGCGGTCGTGGAGGTCCGGCTCCGGATCGGTCTCGTAGCGCCAGTCGTAGAGGCGGCTGCCGATCGGGAACGGCAGTGCGGCCGGCATGTGGATGAACGGGTCGAGCTTGATGTCCGAGCGACCCGCCTCCAGCACGAGCACCGACGTACCCGCGTCCTCCGAGAGCCGGGCACCGAGCGCACAGCCGGCGGAGCCTCCTCCGACGATCACGTAGTCGTAGCGCTTCATCCCCGGCTCCCGCCTAACCCGCGAACCAGCGCTGCTCGACGGGACGGATGTTGTGCCAGACGTGCTTGGTCTCCCGGTACTCGTCGAGGCCCGCCTGGCCGAGCTCCCGGCCGGTGCCGGACTGCTTGTAGCCGCCCCACTCCGCCTGCGGTACGTACGGGTGGTAGTCGTTGATCCACACCGTGCCCATGCGCAGCCGGCCGGCGACCCGCTGCGCCCTGCCGGCGTCCTGGGTCCAGACCGCACCCGCGAGGCCGTAGATGCTGTCGTTGGCGATCGCGACCGCGTCGTCCTCGTCGCGGAACGTCTCGACGGTCAGCACCGGGCCGAACGACTCGTCCTGGGCGACCGACATCGAGCTCGTGACGCCGTCGAGGATCGTCGGCAGGTAGTAGAAGCCGTCGGCGAGCGCGGGGTCGTCCGGCCGGCGGCCACCGCAGCGGAGGACGGCGCCCTCCTCCAACCCGCGCGCGACGTACGCCTCCACCTTGTCGCGATGGGCGGCGCTGGTCAGCGGGCCGGTCTCGGCCTTGTCGTCGAACGGGCCGCCGAGCCGGATCAGCTGCGCCCGCTCCACCAGCCCGTCGACGAACTCGTCGTGGATCGACTCCTCGACGACCAGTCGGGCACCGGCCGAGCAGACCTGGCCGGAGTGGAGGAACACCGCGGTCAGCGCGTAGTCGAGCGCGACCGCGCGGTCAGCGTCGGCGAAGACGATGTTGGGGTTCTTGCCGCCCAGCTCGAGAGCGACCTTCTTGACGGTGGCCGCGGCCGACTCCATGATCCGGCGTCCGGTGACCAGCCCGCCGGTGAACGACACCAGGTCGACCCGCGGGTCCTCGGACAGGGGGGCGCCGGCGTCCGCTCCGGCGCCGAGCACCAGGTTGCCGACTCCGGCCGGCAGGCCGGCCTCCTCCAACAGCTTCATGAGGTGGACCGCGGTGTGCGGCGTCAGCTCGCTCGGCTTGAGCACGAACGTGTTGCCCGCGGCGAGGCAGGGCGCGACCTTCCACGACACCTGCAGCAGCGGGTAGTTCCAGGGGGTGATGAGGCCACACACGCCGATCGGCTCGTGGACCACGCGGCTGACCACATCGACGTTCCCGGTGTCGACGACCCGGCCTGCCTCCTCGGCTGCCACGTGGCCGTAGTGGCGGAAGACGCTGACGACGTCGGCGACGTCGTACTCCGCTTCGACCAGCCGCTTGCCGGTGTCGAGCGCCTCCAGCCGCGCCACGTCGGCGGCGTCGCGCTCGAGCAGGTCGGCGACACGCAGCAGCAGGTCGCCCCGCTCGCGCGCCGGGGTCGCCGACCAGGCGCCGTCGTCGAAGGCACGGCGGGCGGCCGCGATCGCGGCTTCGGTGTCCTCGCGGGCGGCCTCGTCGACCAAGCCGACGGGTGTACCGTCGGCAGGGCACGAGATCTCCCGCTGCGCGCCCGCGAGCGCGCTCGTCCACGCTCCGTCGATGTAGAGCTGTGGCATGGGCGACCCCCACTTCTGGCGCCGTCTGTTGCGCATCGTGCAATGGAATGCTGTCCGCGCAACTGGCTTTGTCTGCTGAGAATGCTGCGGTCCGGCCCGAGCGTCAAGCGTCTGCGCCCGTTTCGTGACCTTGCCGTGGATCCTGCCGGTTGTCGGGGAACAGGGTCTTGACCGGTGGCCGCGCTGCCGTTTGGACACCAACGGCGTGAACACGCCGAGCCAGGCTGCTCTATCTGCCCATATCAGCGGTGGCCCCACCCGAGCCGGTGGGACACCTCCTCGGCGGCCTCGACCAGCCGCCGGGCCACGTCGTCCACGCGGTCCGCGGTCAGCCGGAACGTCGGGCCGGACACGCTCATGGACGCCACGACGTCACCGTGGGAGTTGCGGATCGGGGCCGCCACGGCGGTCAGTCCTACCTCGAGCTCGTCGACCGCGATGGCATAGCCGAGCTCGCGGACCCGGTCGAGCTCGTCACGCAGCGCCCGCTTCTTCGTGATGGTGTGGGAGGTGTACGTCGGGAGCGAACCGAGCATCGCGTCGAGTCGCGGCCGGTCCAGGCCGGTGAGGAGAACCTTGCCGTTGCTCGTGGCGTGCAGGGGAATGTGCTGCCCGACCCAGTTGTGCGGCTGGAGGGCGGAGGACCCGGCCACCTGGTCGAGGTAGAGCGCGCTGCGCTCCGACAGCACCGCGATGTTGACCGTCTCACCGGTGTCGGCGGCCAGCTGCCGGCAGACCGGCCGGGCCTCCTGCACCAGGTCGAGCCGGGCGGTGGTGGCGCCGGCGAGCCGCAGCACCCCCACGCCGAGCCGGTACTTGCCGCGGTCGCCCGCCTGCTCCACCAGACGGTGCTGCTCGAGCGTCGCGATCAGCCGGAACGCGGTGCTCTTGTGGACGTCGAGCTCGGCGGCGAGCTCGGTGACCCCTGCCTCACCGACCCGGGCGAGCACCTCGAGGATCGTCAGCGCCCGGTCGACCGACTGGACGCCTCCGGGAGCCACGTCGCGGACCTCCGCGGTGTTGCTCATGGCGCGACAGTAGCGCACAGCCTGTTGCTTATCGCACACTTCGTTTCGTGCAGCGCAACGTGACCGCACCCGCGGTGTCCGGCACCGCCCCGGTCGGCGACTTCGTGCTGGTGCTGTCGTGCCCCGACCGCCCCGGCATCGTGCACGCCGTCACGGGGTTCCTGGTCAAGCACGGCGGGAACATCGTGGAGAGCCAACAGTACGGTGACCCCGACACCGGCCGGTTCTTCATGCGGATCGACTTCACGACGACCGGGACCCACGGCGCCGAGGCACTGCGAGAGGACTTCGCGTCCGTGGCGGACGAATACACGATGGAGTACCAGCTGTGGGCCGCGGCGGCGCCGTTCCGCACCCTGATCATGGTCTCCCGCTACCTGCACTGCCTGAACGACCTGCTGTTCCGGACCACGACCGGGTCGTTGCAGATCGAGGTTCCGCTGGTCGTCTCCAACCACCGCGACGCCGAGGCGCTGTGCCGCTCCTACGGCGTCGTCTTCCACCACCTCCCCGTCACCCCGGACACGAAGCCCCAGGCCGAGTCAGAGCTGCTGCGCCTGGTGGAGGAGCACGGGATCCACCTCGTCGTGCTGGCCCGCTACATGCAGGTGCTCAGCGACGACACGTGCCGCGCGCTCGCCGGTCGGGCCATCAACATCCACCACTCGTTCCTGCCGAGCTTCAAGGGAGCCAAGCCCTACCACCAGGCGTTCGACCGTGGCGTCAAGCTCGTCGGCGCCACCGCCCACTACGTCACGGCCGACCTCGACGAGGGGCCGATCATCGAGCAGGACGTCACCCGCGTCGACCACGGCTACACGCAGGACGCGCTGGTCTCGGCAGGACGGGACGTGGAGGCGCAGGTGCTCTCCCGCGCGGTGCGCTGGCACTCGCAGTCGCGGGTGCTGCTCAACGGCACTCGTACGGTCGTCTTCCGCTGAGGGAACATCACACAGATCACAGATCACAGAGCCGGAGAGAGAAGGAGACCGACCGTGCTGTCGGACATCGAGATCGCCAACGCCGCCGTGCTGCGTCCCATCAAGGACGTCGCGGCCGACACGCTCGGGATCCCCGAGGAGCGCCTGGTGCCGTACGGCCACTACAAGGCCAAGGTCGATCCGACGTACCTGAGCTCCCTCGCCGACCGACCGCTGGGCCGGTTGGTCCTGGTGACGGCGCTGTCGCCGACGCCGCCGGGCGAGGGAAAGACCACGACCACGGTCGGTCTGACCGACGCCCTGCACGGCCTGGGGCACCGCACGATCGCGTGCCTGCGCGAGCCGTCCATGGGCCCGGTGTTCGGCATGAAGGGCGGCGCTGCCGGGGGTGGCTACAGCCAGGTGGTGCCGATGACCGACATCAACCTGCACTTCACCGGCGACTTCGCTGCGCTCGCGGCGGCGAACAACCTGCTCGCCGCCCTGATCGACAACCACGTCCACCACGGCAACGAGCTCGACATCGACGTCCGCAGCGTCACCTGGAAGCGCGTGCTCGACATGAACGACCGCGCGCTGCGCGACGTGGTGGTGGGGCTCGGTGGGCACGCGAACGGGTTCCCCCGTTCCGAGGGCTTCGACATCGTCGTTGCGTCGGAGCTGATGGCCATCTTCTGCCTGACGGAGTCCTGGGCCGACCTGAAGCAGCGGATCGGCGACATCGTGATCGGCTACACCCGAGCGATGAAGCCCGTCACGGCTCGGGAGCTCGGCGCCGACGGCGCGATGGCGGCGCTGCTGCGCGATGCGCTGGCGCCGAACCTGGTGCAGACCATCGAGGGAGCCCCAGCCTTCGTGCACGGCGGACCGTTCGCGAACATCGCTCACGGCTGCAGCTCGGTGATGGCGACCCGGGCCGGGCTGCGGCTCGCCGACATCGTGATCACCGAGGCCGGCTTCGGGGCCGACCTCGGAGCCGAGAAGTTCGTCGACATCAAATGCCGCAAGTCCGGGCTCCGGCCCGACCTCGCCGTCGTGGTGGCGACCGTACGCGCGCTGAAGTACCACGGCGGCGTACCCCTGGCAGAGCTCGCCACCGAGGACCTGGCCGCGGTCGAGGCGGGGATGGTCAACCTGCGTCGACACCTCGCGAACGTGCGCGACGTGTACGGCATCCCGTGCGTCGTCGCGATCAACCGGTTCCCGAGCGACACCGACGCGGAGGTCACGGCCGTCGTCGACCTGGTCGCCGCCGAGGGAGTCCGCGCGTTCCCGGCGACGCACTTCGCCGACGGCGGCACCGGGGCCGAAGGACTGGCAAAGGGGGTGCTGGCAGCCCTGGACGAGCCCTCGCCCGACACGTTCTCGTTCACCTACGAGGACGACCTGTCGCTCACCGAGAAGGTCGAGGCGGTGGCCACCAAGCTGTACGGCGCCGCGCTGGTGACCTGGGACGCCAAGGCGCTGCGCCGGCTGCAGCGGATCGAGAGGGACGGGTACGGCACGCTGCCCGTGTGCGTCGCGAAGACGCAGTACTCCTTCTCCACCGACCCGAAGTCGGTGGGCGCGCCGTCGGGCCACGAGCTGCACGTGCGGGAGGTCCGGCTGTCGGCGGGAGCCGGGTTCGTCGTCGTGGTGTGCGGCGACATGATGACGATGCCCGGCCTGCCCCGGGACCCCTCCGCCTCGCGGATCGACCTCGCCGACGACGGGACCATCCTCGGCCTGTCCTGAGCCGACGTCGCCGGAGCCGGACCCCGGGGGTGTCGAGGCTCAGGCGCCAGGACGCCTTCGCACCCCAACCACCGGGGCCATCACGTGCGTCAGGGCGCGGTCAGTCGCCGAGCTCCGCGCGGCGTCGTACGACGTACTCCTCGAGCTCCTCGCGGATGGCGTCGTCCAACGCGGGCTGCTCGTACTCCTCGAGCCGCTTCTTCCAGATCTCCGACGCCCGGTCGGCGGTGTCGCGGCCGCCGCCGCGCATCCAGCGCTCGTAGTTGTCCGAGGAGGACAGGAACGGCCGGTAGAAGCAGGTGCGGAACCGCTCCATGGTGTGAGCGGCCCCGAGGAAGTGGCCGCCGTGGCCGACCTCCTCGTGTGCGTCGAAGGCCATGGACGCCTCGTCGATCTCGAGCGGGGTGAACTCGTG
>NZ_DASUTK010000151.1:0-36039 GCF_036374615.1 Nocardioides sp. | reverse complement strand
ACCTCGAGGTAGAGCCCACGGTGGCCGTCGAGCTCGGTGGGGATCGGTGTGGTGCTCGGGCCGTGCTGGCGGACCAGGGCGCGGGCGAGGGCTTCGACGGTGGGTCCGACAGCGGTGGCGGTGTCGATCCGGCACGGGCTGTTGAGCACGCGGTCCACGCGCCAGACCTGCATCACGCCGTACTGGTCTGCCTCGGACGAGGCGTCGCTGCCCGCGTCGATGATCCAGCCGCCGTTGCTGAAGTAGCCCTCGGGGACGTCGACGATCGCCCGCGGCAGGACTTCGGCGTCGTTCGCCCCCCACACCGCTAACGCGTAAACGCCGGGTTCGAGTGCGCCTGTGACGCCGACGAGGTCGCTCGGCGCCGGAACGGGCACGACCGGCACGGCGTCGTCGCCGATCCGGGGCACGTCGACCGCCCAGGCGGTCACGGCGACCGCGGCAGCCGCGGCCACCGCCAGCACGCCACGCTGCACCAGCCGACGGTGGCGGACGCGACCGTACGTCGTGGCGAGCTCGTGCTCAACGTCCGGCAGCAGGTGGTCGGTGTTGTCGGCCAGCCCGGTCCGGAGCCGCTCGTCAATCGACATCGCCGGCCACCTCCACATTCTCGGAGAGCATCGTCGCGAGTCGCGTGCGCGCCCTGAACAGGTGCTGCTTGACGGTCGACGTCGAGACGCCGAGGTGACGTGCGACGTCGTCGACCTTGAGGTCGTCGAGGTAGTGCAGGGCGACGGCGGCCCGCTGCTGCGGCGCCAGGGACGCCACAGCCCGGGCCAGGTCGACGTCCGGGATCTCGTCCCACGTCGCCTGATCCTCGTCGGGAGGTGGTGCCGTCCTCAGCCGGGTGCGCTGGGCAGACCGGACCGCGGCGCGGACGGCGACCCGGCGGACCCAGGCCTCGGGGTGCTCGATCGCCGCGACACCGCGCCACCGCTCGTACAGGCGCAGGAACGCGTCCTGGGTCACCTCCTCTGCCCGACCGCGATCGTGCAGGACCAGGTACGTCGTCCGAAGCACCGAGCGGTACGTCGAGCGGAAGATCCACTCGAACTCGACCCGCTCCGCCTCACGCACCTGCAGCCTCCTGGACTCTTCGTACACCTTTCACTCGTTACAGGGCAGCGTGCCGGCACTTCGGTTCACACCGACGGCGAGCTTTCTTGCCGGGACGCGCGAAGGCCCGGTTCCCCTCAGGGGACCGGGCCTTGGCGTCTCAGGTCGGTGGCGGACGCGCTCACCGATATGCGGGGCCGACGAACTGTGGGTCGACGGCGTGGGAGGGCGGCGGGGGCGTGGCGCCCCGGTCGTCGTGTCGAGTCACGAGGAGGGTCTCGGCGGCTACGGCGGCGACCGCGAGAACCAGCAGGATGATCAGTACCGTTGTCATGGCAGTAATTCTGCCTCCGGTTGATTTCTGCCACGAGTGGCAGAAATGACAGTCTGCATTGATTTTCTGCCAAGTCTGGTGCAGAGTGTGCTGCGTGAAGAAAGTTGCGGTCCTGGTGCAAGACGGCGTGGAGCCGTTCGGTCTCGGAGCGATGTGCGAGGTGTGGGCCGAGCCCTACCACCCGGAGGACGACAACCCGGTGTTCGACTTCGTCGTCGCCACGCCTCGTCCCGGCCGGGTCAGGGGGCCGTCCGGCTACGACCTGAACGTCGAGCACGGGCTCGACGCGGCAGCGGACGCCGACCTGCTGTGCGTGACGCCCAAGCGCGGCTACCTGGACCCGTCGCCCGAGGTGGTGGAGCTGCTGCAGCACGCGCACGCCCGGGGTGCCCACGTGTTCGCCCACTGCACAGCCGCGTTCATCCTCGGCGAGGCCGGACTGCTCGACGGCCGACGCTGCACGACCCACTGGCGCCACGTCGACGACCTCAAGAACCTCTACCCGGAGGCGCTGGTCGACGGTGACGTGCTCTACGTCCAGGACGGCACGATCGTCACCGGAGCCGGCTCCGCGGCCGGGCTCGACGCCGCTCTGCACCTGATGCGCCAGCAGTTCGGGTCGAAGGCCGCCGCGGCCGCGGCACGCCGGATGGTCGTGCCGCCCCACCGGGACGGGGGTCAGGCGCAGTACATCGCCCGCCCGGTCACCGACTGCAGCGCGGAGACGCTCGGGCCACTGCTCACCTGGATCACCGCGAACCTGTCGGAGGACCTCAGCGTGGAGGAGCTCGCCCGGCGCAACCACATGTCCCCGCGCACGTTCGCCCGCAGGTTCCGTGACGAGACCGGCACCACGCCGCACGCCTGGGTCACCCAGCAGCGGCTGCAGGCGGCCGAGGAGATGCTGGAGCGCACCGATCACTCCGTCGACTGGATCGCCACCGAGGTCGGGTTCGGCAACGGTGCCGCGCTGCGTCACCACTTCACCCGGGCGCGGGGTGTCTCGCCGCAGCAGTACCGCCGCACCTTTGCCGCGAAGGAGAGTGCCTGACGCTACTGTCCTGCGCATGCGCGTGGGACTCACGGGAGGCGTCGCCTCGGGCAAGAGCACCGTCTCCGCGATCCTGGCCGAGCTCGGGGCCGTCGTCATCGACGCCGACGTGCTGGCGCGCGAGGCCGTCGCCCCGGGCACCGACGGGCTCGCCGACGTCGTGGCTGCTTTCGGCGAGGACGTGCTCGCTGCGGACGGCAGCCTCGACCGGCTGGCCTTGGGAACGATCGTCTTCGGAGACGAGGACAAGCGCCGGGGGCTGGAGGCCATCATCCACCCGCGGGTGCGGGCCCGAGCGGCCGAGATCGAGGCGGAGGCGCCGCCGGGTGCGGTCATCGTGCACGACATCCCGCTGCTCACCGAGACGGGGCAGGCGGGCACCTTCGACGCGGTGCTCGTGGTGGACGTGCCGGTCGAGACGCAGCTGGCCCGGATGGTCGATCTGCGAGGGATGACCCGGGCTGACGCCGAGGCGCGGCTCGCCGCCCAGGCCACCCGTGAGGATCGGCTCGCGATCGCGACGTACGTCGTCGACAACACCGGCACGCTCGAGGAGCTGCGGGCTCGTGTCGCTGAGGTGTATGAAAAGCTGGTGGGCCACGGCGGCTAGCGCGGCAAGGTCTATCCGTACAAGCAGCAAGGTCAGGGGTGCTCACGCGCGTTTGCTTGACGTCAAGCAAACGCGCGAAGGGCCGTTCTGCATTCGTGTGGACGCGCAGCACGATTCTGAACCGACCCAGCCCGCGGGCTACGGTGCCCCGGTGCCACTCATGCGACCCCTCGCCGCGCTGCTGTGCGCCTGGCTGGTGACCGCGTGCGGGGCCGATCCGCCCGCGTCGCCCCGTGACGAGGACCGCCCGAGCGCGGGGCGCTCGGCGGGCTCGACCTCCACGACGGCCCCGGACACGCCGACCTCGTGGGGCCCGACCGAGGGCGAGCTGCAGCGGGCCGCCGAGGAGGTCGCGCAGTGGGGGCCGGAGCGGCTCGCCGGGCAGGTGATCGTCGGGCGATACCACGGGAGCAACCCCGAGGTTGCCGCAGCGCTGGTGCGCGACCTGCACCTGGCGGGCCTGAGCGTCACCAGCGAGAACGTCGTGGACACCGACCAGGTGACGGCCACGACCGAGGCGATCCAGCGGGCGCACGCGGCCGACGGCCGGGACTGGCCGGCGGTGATCGGGGTGGACCAGGAGGGCGGGGTCGTCGCCCACCTGCGCGGCATCGCCACCGACTTCCCGGCGTTCTCAGCCGCGGGAGCCGCGGTGGCTGACGAGGGCGGCGCGGGGGAGCGGCTGGTTGCCGACGCCGCCCGGACGACCGGCCTCGAGCTGCGCGGTCTGGGGTTCACATGGGTCTTCGCACCCGTCGCGGACGTCACGATCGGCGAGGCAGACCCGACGATCGGCACCCGCTCGCCGTCGACCGACCCCGACCTCGCCGCCCGGGCGGTCGCCGCCGCAGTCAGCGGGTACGACGAAGCCGGGATCGTGTCGACGACCAAGCACTTCCCGGGTCACGGCAGCGTCACCGCGGACAGCCACGAGGTGCTGCCCCTGCTGCGCGCGCCGCTCGCGGAGCTGCGGGTACGTGACCTGCCGCCGTTCGCGGCCGCGGTCGAGGCCCGGGCGCCGGCGATGATGATGGGGCACCTCGACGTGACCGCGCTCGCGCCGGGAGTCCCGTCGAGCCAGGCGCCAGCGGTCTACGAGTTCCTGCGCGGCGACCTCGGCTTCGAGGGGGTCACGATCACCGACTCGCTCGGCATGGGGGCCGCCCTCTCCCAGCGCTACCCGGCGGTGCGGGCGCTCCAGGCGGGCGCCGACCTGCTCCTGATGCCGGTCGACCCGAGCGAGACGCACCGGCTCGTGGTGGACGCGATCCGCGCCGGCGAGGTTCCGCGGGAGCGGATCGAGGAGGCAGCGGCCCGGGTCGTGGCGCTCCAGCTGTGGCAGCAGCGGGTCGCGGCGGACGTACCGGTCCCGGAGGACGCGGCCGCGCGGGCCCAGCAGGCAGCGGCCGCGCTCGCTGCGGCCGGTAGCTGACCACCCGCTGACGTCGTCCGGCGGTGGTCTGAAAACCTGCCGACGCGACCGATGAGTCTCGCGGCGCCCGCAGGTCTGATCGGGGAAAACCCTGATGCCACCTGTCCCCACCTTGTGATGGAGTTCTCCCATGCATCGTCAGATCGCCGGAAAGCTGACCGGCCCCATCAGCAAATGGATCGTCTTCGTCGGTGTCCTCGTCATCACCGGTCTGATGAGCGGGCTCAACGCCAAGCTGATCGACGTCCAGAACAACGAGGCGTCGTCGTGGCTGCCCAGCTCCGCCGAGTCCACGCGGGTGGTCGAGGAGCTCTCGGGCACCGTCGATCCCAACGACATCCCGACCTTGATCGTCTATCACCGCAGCTCAGGGCTGACCGACGACGACCTCGCGGCCATGGACGAGCACGCGCAGCAGATCGCCGAGATCGACGGCGTCACCGACGAGGGAGTCATCTCCCCGAACGCTGCGGCCGCCCTCGAGGCGCAGGGTCAACAGGTGCCGCCGCTCGTCTCGGAGGACGGCCAGGTCGCCTACCTCGCGCTCACGTTCAACTTCGGTGAGAACGGCTGGAACGACATCCCGGCCGCTGCCGACGAGATCCGCGACATCGCACAGATCGACGGCGGCACAGTGCACCTGGCCGGCTTCGGCGGTCAGGCGGCCGACGCCGCCGAGGCGTTCGAGGGCATCGACACCAACCTGATCATGATCACGCTCTGCGTGGTGATCGTGATCCTTCTGTTCACCTATCGGAGCCCGATCCTCTGGCTCCTGCCGATCATCTCGGCCGTCGTCGCCTACACGATCTCGGGTGGCGTGGTCTACCTGCTGGCCAGGTACGCCGACCTCACCGTCAACGGGCAGAGTCAGGCGATCCTCGGCATCCTGGTGATCGGGGCGGGCACCGACTACGCCCTCCTCCTCGTGGCGAGGTATCGCGAGGAGCTACGCCGTCACGCCGACCGGCACGAGGCGATGGCGTTCGCCCTCCACCGGGCCGCCCCGGCGATCCTCGCCAGCGCGGCGACCGTCGTCGTCGGCATGCTGTGCCTGAGCTTCGCCGAGCTCAACTCGACGGCTGGGCTCGGACCGGTCCTCGCCGTCGGAGTCTCCGTCACGTTCCTGGTGATGGTGACCCTGCTCCCGGCCATGCTCGTGATCTGCGGCCGGTGGGTCTTCTGGCCGAAGCGGCCCACGTTCGGCTCGCCGGAGCCGACCAGCTCGGGCTTCTGGGCGCGGGTCGGCAAGCGGATCGCGCCGCGTCCCCGTCTGGTGTGGTCGGTGACGGCCTGTCTGCTGCTGATCGCGTGCCTCGGTCTGTTCAAGCTCGACCCGTCCGGGCTCCCGACCGAGGAGTCCTACACGAAGGAGTTCGACTCGATCCAGGGCCAGTCCCTGCTGGTCGACCACGGTCTCAACGACACCTCCAACACGGTGCAGGTGGTCGCCAACACCGATCAGGTCACCGCCGTGCAGGGCGCGATGGTCGACATCGACGGGTTGGGCGAGCCCACGCCCGCGCAGGAGATCGGCGACGGTCGCTCCTTCTTCGAGGCGACCATCGGCGCAGACATCTCCTCCCCGACCGCGTTCGGCATCGTCGAGGCGACCCGCGACGCCGTCCACGGCGTCGACGGCGCTGATGCCCTGGTCGGCGGTGGGTCGGCCTTCTACCTCGACACCAAGGCGGCGTCCGAGCGCGACAACAAGGTCATCATCCCGATCGTGCTGGTCGTGGTGTTCTTGATCCTGATCCTGCTGTTGCGGGCGCTGGCGGCGCCGTTGATCCTGATGGCCACAGTGGTGCTGTCGTTCGGGGCAGCGCTCGGCATCTCGACGCTCTTGTTCACCGAGGTGTTCACCCGCGCGCCGTTCTTCGAGGTCAACGAGGGGTTCGCGCACACCGATCCAGGGTTCCCCCTGTTCACGTTCGTGTTCCTCGTCGCGCTCGGCATCGACTACAACATCTTCTTGATGACTCGGGTGCGCGAGGAGACGGCGACCCGGGGCACGAGAGAGGGGTCGCTGGTGGCCCTTGCCTCGACCGGCGGTGTCATCACCTGCGCCGGTCTGGTGCTGGCGGCTACCTTCCTGGTGCTGGGCTCGCTGCCGTTGGTGTTCCTGGCACAGCTCGGGGTGGCGGTCGCACTGGGCGTGCTGCTCGACACCCTGATCGTCCGTTCCGTGCTGGTCACCGCGATCAACCTCGACCTGGGCGGCAAGATCTGGTGGCCGAGCAAGCTCGACAGGGGAGCGCCGCGGAAGGAGGCGCCCGCACCCGAGGAGGAGTGGGCCCCGGCCTGACCCGGGGCCTACCCGGTCTGCGACGCCCGCTGAGCCGTGACCGTACGGCGCGGCAGGGCGAGCAGGTCGGCGTGGTGCACGGTCACGAAGAGCGTGCCGGCGGCTGCCTGCGCCAGCCGCCGGCGGGCGTAGGGCTCGGCGACCGGCGCGAGCTCGGGTCGCTGCTCGACGGCCGGTCCCACCCAGCCGGAGAGCCACGCCGCGGTGAGCGCCCGTCGGCGCGGCCCGAGCCGCCACAGGCTCGGCCGCACCGTGACGTCGAACCCCGCCGCCTCGAGGTGCGCGACGGCGGCACCCGACGCGACCGGACCGAGCAGCGCCCCACCGGCGGTGGTGCGGCGCTGGTGGGCGTTGAACGCGGCCATCACGTCCCCGTCGAGCTCGTCCGCCGGCTGCAGCTCGACGCGGCCCACCACGGACAGCGTGAAAAGCAGCGGACAGCCTGCCTCGGTACAGCCGGCGACCAGCCGTTCGAGCTCAGCTGCCGTCAGCATGTCGAGCAGCGCGGACGCGGTCAGCAGGTCTGCCCCCGCCAGCGCCCCCGGACCGAGCCGCGTGATGTCGTGCCCACGGGTCTCGATCCGGACCTCGGTCCCGTCCGCGGCGCGCGGCGGCGGGTACGTCGCCGCCCGGTCGAGCAGGTCGCGGTCCCGGTCGTGCAGCACCCACTGCTGCGGACCCGGCAGCCGCGGCGCGAGCCAGCGAGCCATCGAGCCGGTGCCCGATCCGAGGTCGTGGACCACCAGACCCTGTCGGGCCGGCAGGACGGCCCGCAGCGGGTCGAGGAGCTCCTCGGCCCGGGCATCGGCGTCTGCGGGCTCGCGGAGGGCGAGCCAGTCGCCGTCGGCGCGGACCACGTCGGACGCCATCCCACCTCCCTCACGTGAACCGAACGCTAACGACGCCCGTTGCCTCTCACAACGGCGGCGCAGCGGGCCGCCGGACGGAGGTGGCTGCGGTGGTGCCGGTCGGTCGGGCGCTCGTGGGTGCACTGGTCGCGCTGGCCGGCGCGCTGGTGGCGCTGACTGCCGGCCCCGGTCTGCACCCCGTGTCGTGGTGTGTCGGCGTGGGCGCCGGTGCGCTGGTCGTGCTGGCGGTCGCCAGGGCGGGCAGCCACGAGGGGCATCTGACGCCGGCGGACCTGGTGACGCTGACCCGCGTGATGCTCGCCTGCGCGGTCGCCGCGCTGGTGGTGGAGTCGTGGCTGGGTCGCCCCGCGACCCTCCCGCTCGTCGCGTTGGCGACGATCGCGCTGGTTCTGGACGCGGTCGACGGCCGCGTCGCCCGAGCGACCCGGCGCACCACCGGGTTCGGGGCCCGCTTCGACGGGGAGGCCGACGCGTTCCTGCTGCTGGTGGTCAGCGCCCACGTCGCCGTGACGCACGGTGCCTGGGTCCTGGCCATCGGTCTCGCCCGGTACGTCTTCTGGGCTGCCGGGTCGATCTGGCCGTGGTTGAGACACCCGCTCCCGCGCCGCGACTGGCGCAAGGTCGTGACTGCGGTCCAGGGGATCGTGCTGGTCGTCGCCGCGGCGGACGTGGCTCCGCGGGCCGTTGTCGTGACGGCCCTCGCGGGAGCCCTGGCCCTGCTGGCGGAGTCGTTCGGACGCGACGTCTGGTGGCTGGTCCGTCACCGGCACGGTGTGCGGCTCGTCGGAGTGTCCTCGCCGTGACGGCCACGGTCGACCGCGCGTCGTACACCGAGGCCCTCGAGCCGGCTCGGCTGGCGGCGTTCCCGTTGGGGGAGTACGTCGGTCAGGAGAGCTTCATGACGGCCAGTGAGATCCGGGCACTTGCCAGGCGGGCGGGCATCGGGCAGGACGACCGGGTGCTGGACCTGTGCTGCGGAGTGGCCGGTCCCGGCCGGTTGGTGACGCAGGAGACGCGATGTCGCTACCTCGGCGTCGACCACGACCCCGGGGCGGTCGCGGCGGCCCGACAGGCGGCGGGTGACCTTCCCTGCCGGTTCGAGGTACGACGCGTGCCATCGCTGCCCGACGACACGTTCGACGTGGTGATGCTCCTGGAGACACTGCTCGCGTTCCGCGACAAGCGACCGCTGCTGGCTGCGGTCGCGGAGCGGCTGCCGCGCGGAGGGCGGTTCGCGGTGACGGTCGAGGAGGGGGAGCCGCTGACAGCCCACGAGCGCGGGGCCATGCCGGCGGCGGACACGGTGTGGCCGGTTCCGCTGCCCGAGCTGGTCGACGAGCTCGAGCGGCAGGGTCTCTCGGTCGCCTCGGTCGAGGAGCACAGCGAAGCCCACCGCGCAACCGCGGCGGCACTCGCCGACTCCTTCGACGGCGACCGGGCAGCCATCGGTGCCAGGATCGGTCACCGCGACGTCGACGACCTCATCGCCTCACACCGGTTGTGGGTGGACTGGCTCGCTGCCGGGCGGGTCCGCAAGCTGTCGCTCGTCGCCGTCCGGTGAACCGTGGCCGGCCGGCGCCCGTTCTCCCGGGTGACATCGCCCCGCGACCGTCGCGGGAGCGATCCCGACGAAGGGAGAGGCCATGGGCACGCGAGTGCTGGCGGCGGTGGCGGTGCTCGTCTCGGCAGGAGTGCACCTCTACCTCTGGAACGACGGCTACAAGGACCTCGACAAGATCGGACCGGCCTTCCTGCTCAACGCGGTCGGCGGAGTGGTGATCGCGGTGCTCCTGCTGGCCTGGTCCCACTGGGTGCCGGCGTTCCTGGCGCTCGGGTTCGGGTTGTCCACGCTCGGCGCGTTCATCATCTCGACCACCGTCGGGCTCTTCGGCCTCCAGGAGTCGTGGGAGGGCTGGTACGTGTGGGTGGCGGCCGTCTCGGAGGTCGCGGCGATCGTGCTGGGCGCGATGCTGCTGCTCCGCAACAACCCGCTGCGTTCGAGTGGCCAGTCTCAGCAGCACGCGGGCGTCCGTCGGCCGGGTTCCCACTGAGGCGGGCACGGCTCGACGTGCCGGCCGGCCAGACCGACCCGCCACAGCGACCCGGCAGCGAGGGCCTCAGGTGCTCAGTCGCAGCACCACACGGCCGTCCGTCGTCCGAACCTCCACCGACGCCAGCTCGGCGGGCGTGCGGGCGGTCGCGGCCATGATCGTCATCTCCTTGCCGCCCACCGACCGCCAGCTGCCGACCTGCTCGGTCCGTCCGGACCGGGTGCGGACGAAGATCTCGTAGTCGGCCTCCGGCGGGAGCTCGTAGGACACCGCGTCCGGGTCGTAGGTGCAGGTGAGCCCGACCCGGGTGCCCCACGTGACCGCCTCCAGGCTGACGGTCGCGCGCACCGGGACCTCGCCGATCGGCTCCATCCGCAGCTCCGGGACCGGCTCCTCCGACGACTCGGCGCTCGGTGGCGGCGCGGGCTCGTCACCGAGCTGAGACAGCCCGATCGGCACGACGACCACGACCGCGGCCGCGGCGGCAGCCAGTCCCGCCGTCAGCAGCGTGCGCCGGCGCCGGCCGCGGCGTACCTCGTTCAGCAGTGCCGGCAGCAACGTCGCCGGTGGCTCCTCGACCAGCTGCTCCTCGAGCACCGCCGCATCGACGCGACCCAGCAGGCCCGGGAGTCCGGCGAGGGCCGCGACCGAGCGGGTGCACTCGGCGCAGCCGGCCAGGTGCTGCTTGAAGGCCAGCCGCTCGGCGGGGGAGAGCGCACCGAGCACGTAGGCGCCGTCGTCGTGGGCGAACTCGCAGGTCACACGCCCACCCCCAGCTCCTCCAGCGCCAGCCGCAGCGCTCGGAGCGCGTAGTGCGTGCGCGACTTCACGGTCCCCTCGGGGACTCCGAGGCGCCGGGCGGCCTCGGCCACCGGCCGGCCACGGTAGTAGCACTCCAGCAGCACGTCCCGGTGTTCGCGCGAGAGCTGGGTCAGCGCCTCGGCCACGACCCACGACAGCAACAGCTGGTCGCTCTCGTCGCTCACCCCGTCGTCGGGCAGCTCGGCGAGCGGCGTCTCCGGGTGGGCCCGGCTGCTGCGCCACTGGTCGATCACGATGTTGCGGGCGACGGTGAAGAGCCACGCGCGCACCGCCTGCGGAGGGCTGTCCAGGATGGTGCGGTGCCGCCAGGCGCGCAGCAGGGTCTCCTGCGCGACGTCCTCGGCCCGGCCCTGGTCGGTCGGCACCAGCCGTCGGCAGTAGCGCCACAGCGCGACCGCGTGGTCGTCGTGCAGCCGCTGCATCAGCAGGACGTCGGGATCGGACACGCTGCCTCCTCACCCTTCACACGAACCGGGGTCGGCGCGGGTTCACCGCGGTCCGGCGGCCGACCGGCCACCATTGTGGCCTCCGCCGGCGTACGCCGCGACGAACCGGTCCCGGAACGCGTCCATCCGCCACACCGGAGCGTCGGGGTCGGGCCGCAGCCCGTGGTCCCATCCCCACCTGGAGATCCGGTCCAGCACCGCGGGGTCGCGGGCGAGCACCGCGATCGGCACGTCGTGCCCGGCGTCGGGGCCGGTGACGATCGTGGCCGGCTGGTGGTCACCCAGCATGACCACGACCAGGTCGTCGTCGCCGTAGGTCGTCACGAACCTGACGAATGCCCGCAGCGAGTAGGTGATGGCGTCGAAGTACGCCTGGCGGACCCGGTCGCGGTCCGGCCAGATGTCGGCCTCGGAGGGGAGCGTCTGCGGCATCCCGTCGAAGACGGAACCGTCACCGACCGCCGCCTGGTCGATCAGGCGGGGCACCCGCGACCACGGGGCGTGGCTGGTGATCAGGTCGATCTCCGCCATCACCGGGCGTCGCGGCTGGGGCGCGAGCTCGAGTCGATGGAAGGCGTCGAGCGTGTACTGGTCGGGCATCGTCGGGTAGCCGAACCGAGGTCCCTGGTAGCCGACGTTGCGCGAGTCGTAGACCTGGTCGAAGTCGTAGAACTCGCTCTGCGGCCAGTCCCGGGTGTTGGCCGGGACGGAGGCCACCGTCCGCCAGCCGGCGCGGTCGAAGAGCCCGGTGAGCGTCAGCCGGGGACTCGTGACCAGCACGTCGTACCGTGGCTGGCTGTCGATCCAGAGGCCGGACTGGAGCGTGGCGTGCGCCAGCCAGCTCAGCGCCCCGAATGTGGGGGACGTGAGGAAGGCGCTACGGCTCTGGAAGCCGGCAGCCTCCAGCTCCCGGGTGCCCGCGTCGAGGGTCGCCCGGACGCCGGGTGAGTGCTCGCGGTCCTCGAGCGCCACCCGGCCGTAGCTCTCGACGAAGACGACCAGCACGTCCTTGCCGCGCAGTCCCGCGAAGAGGTCCTCGCCCGCCGCGGTGCGGAGCGGGTCGGAGCGCGACGCCGCCAGGAACTCGCGTCGGTCCGCCAGCTGTCCGGGGATACGCGTGATCTGTCCCGACACGTAGCCGGCCGTGTCGCGACTGGCGATCGGTCCTGCCGGGCCGCGTACGTCGAGCAGCGCCAGCACCAGCCACGCGGCGGTGAACGCCGCGACCGCCGGCAAGGCCAGGGCACGGTGACGGACGGCCGCCCGACTCACCCGCAGCACCGCGAGCGGGAGCAGCACGAGCAGCGCGAGCACGGCCAGGCCGGCGCCCACCACCAGAAGTGTTCCGAGACGTGGCCCGAAGGAGCCACGGACGGTCTCCACGAGAGACCCGGCGTAGCGCCAGTCGATCAGCGGGTCGAAAGGCCGGTTCAGCGCCTCGGCGAAGCCCACGTCGAGCAGCTTGAAGACAGCCGTCACACCGAGGACCACCCCCGCAGCCACGGCCACCGACCCGCGCAGCCAACCGGGGTGGGCCGGGAGCAGCAGCACCGCCCCGACCAGCAGCAGCGCTTCGATCGGCACCCGGAGGAACGCTCCGAACCTGAGCTCCTCCAGGCTGGCCGGCGCCACCAGCGCCGCGATCACCAGGGCTGCCGAGAGCACGGTCAGCAGCACGGAGCCGACCGCCTTCGCCCCATGTCGCTGCCGGGTGACGGATCCGGTTTGAACCGAGCGCACCACGACTCCGTTCACACGAGCGACGAGGGAACACAGGGAGGAACGGTCGAGGCGCCGCTCCGGTTCACCGGGGCAGGAATGGGTGGTCGGATGCAGCGGGAGGCTTGGGCGTTCTGGTTGCGGGAACCGGGGGAGGGCGAGATCCGGCCAGTCCGGCTCTCGTCCCCCGGCCCCGCGGACGTGCTCGTCCGAACGGTCTGCTCCGGCGTCAGCCGTGGCACCGAGTCCCTGGTCTTCTCGGGACGGGTCCCGGAGTCGCAGCGGTCGGCGATGCGGGCGCCGTTCCAGGAGGGGGACTTTCCGGCCCCGGTGAAGTACGGCTACCTCAACGTGGGGGTCGTGGAGGTCGGACCACCGACGCTGCTCGGCCGCACCGTCTTCTGCCTTCACCCGCACCAGACCGCGTACGTCGTCCCGGCCTCGGCGGTGACGGTGGTCCCGGACGACGTCCCCGCCCGTCGGGCGATTCTCACGGGCCTGGTCGAGACCGCGGTCAACGCGCTCTGGGACGCGGCGCCGTTGCTGGGAGACCGGATCGCGGTGGTCGGTGCAGGCGCTCTCGGGTGCTGTGTCGCGCGGCTGCTGGTCGCGATCCCCGGCGTCTCGGTCACACTCGTCGACATCGACCCGAGCCGGGCCGTGGTGGCAGCCGCCCTCGGCGCCGACTTCGCACTCCCGGACGTCGCTCCGCGCGACCTGGACCTCGTGCTGCACACCAGCGCCACGTCGCAGGGACTGCAGCGGTCGCTCGGCCTGCTCGCGCCGGAGGGCACGGTCATCGAGCTCAGCTGGTACGGCGACTCGCAGACGACCCTGGCGCTGGGAGGCGCCTTCCACTCCGGGCGGCTGACGATCCGCGGCAGCCAGGTGGGGGTGGTGGCCGCGACGCGTCGGGGACGACGGAGCACCGCCGACCGACTCCGCCTCGCGCTGGAGCTGCTGCGCGATCCGGCCTTCGACCAGCTGGTGACGGGTGGCTCCGCCTTCGCCGACCTGCCGACGGTGCTGCCACGACTGGTGAGCGGTGAGCTGCCGGCCCTGTGCCACTACGTGACTTACGAAGACGGAGGGCTGCCGTGTTCAGCGTGAGCGTGCGCGACCACATGATGGTGGCCCACAGCCTGCGCGGCGAGGTCTTCGGCCCGGCGCAGGCACTCCACGGCGCGACGTACCTCGTCGACGCCACGTTCCTCGGCAGCACCCTGGACGACCACGGGATCCTGCTGGACATCGGGCTCGCCGCCGGCGCGCTGCGGGCGGTGGTCGCCGATCTGGGCTACCGCAACCTCGACGACGACGACCGGTTCGCGGGCCGCAACACCACGACGGAGGTGCTGGCGCAGCACGTCGCGGACCGACTGGCCGAGCAGGTGGGACCGGCCGGGCTCGGCGGCGGCAGGGTGAGCCGGCTGACAGTCACCCTGCACGAGTCGCACGTAGCGCGGGCGAGCTACGAGAGGGCGGTCTGAGGATGGCCCCCGCGGTGACGATGGTCGTCCCGGACGCCGTCGGAGACCCCCGCCGCCCCAGCGGGGGCAACACCTATGACCGTCGGGTGCGCCAGGAGCTGGCGGCCGCCGGGTGGACGGTCGACCTGCAGCTGGTCCCTGGTGACTGGCCGCGGGCCGACCCGGAGTCACGTCTGCACCTGGCGGCCGTCCTGGCCGGGTCACCCGACGGGGCCCGCGTGCTGCTGGACGGGCTGGTGGCCCTCGCGGCTCCCGAGGAGGTGGTGCCGGCCAGTGACCGGCTCCGGACGGTGGTGCTCGTGCACATGCCGCTCGGCGACGAGCGCGAGACCGCCGTCCTCCGCTCGGCGACGGCGGTCGTCACCACCAGCCGGTGGACGCGCCGGTGGCTGCTGTCCCGCCACCGGCTCGACCCGTCCCGGGTGCACGTCGCCGCTCCAGGGGTGGATCCCGCGCCGGCTGCGGTCGGGACCCCGGAGGGCGGCGCGCTGCTGTGCGTCGGCGCGGTGGTGCCGGCAAAGGGGCAGGAGCTCCTCGTCAGGGCGCTCGGGGAGGTCGCGGACCTGCGCTGGCGGTGCGTGTGCGTGGGCTCCCAGGACCGCGACCCCGCGTACGTCGCGGGGCTGCGCGCGACCCTCCGGGCGGCCGGTCTCGGCGACCGGGTGGAGCTGACCGGCCCGCTCACCGGCGCGCGGCTGGCGGCGGCGTACGCGGCGGCCGACGTGCTGGTGCACCCCAGCCGGACCGAGACCTACGGGATGGTGCTCACCGAGGCGCTGGCCCGCGGGCTGCCGGTCCTCGCATGTGACGTGGGTGGCGTGTCGGAGGCGGTGGGGACCGCCCCCGACGGACGGCTGCCGGGCGTCCTGACACCGGCCGACGACCCGGTGGCGCTCGCCCGCTCGTTGCGCGGCTGGCTCACCGACGACCTGCTGCGCCGTCGGCTCCGGGCCGCCGCCCGCGGACGGCGGGTCGAGCTGGCCGGCTGGCCCGCCACCGGGCGTCAGGTGGCGCGGGTCCTCGAGGAGGTGGCCGCATGAGATGGGGGTGGGTGGCGGGGGCGGCGGTGCTCGGCGCTCTGGCGTGGTGGGTCGGCACCGAGCCGTTCGTCAGCGGGCTGCGGGCGCTCGACGCCGAGACCCTCGCGCTCGGTGCAGCGCTCGGCGTACCGGTGACGGTGGCCGCGGCGTGGCGCTGGCGACTCGTCGCACGCGGGCTGGGCGTCGAGCTGCCGCTGCGCCGGGCGACGGCCGCCTGCTACCGCGCCCAGCTCCTCAACTCGGTGCTCCCGGGCGGTGTGCTGGGCGACGTGCACCGTGCTCTGGACCACGGCCGCGGTATCGACGACGTGTCGCGCGGCCTGCGCTCGGTCGCTTGGGAACGGACGCTCGGTCAGCTCGTGCAGGGAGCGGTGGCGGTCCTGGTGCTGGTGGTGTTGCCCTCGCCGGTGCGGGCCTCGCTGCCGGGGCTCCTGACCGTCCTGGTCGTGGCCCTGGTGGTGCTGGGGGTCCTGGCCCACGGCTGGTCGACGCTGCGCACCGACCTCGCCGGACTGCGCGACCGCCGGGTCTGGCCGGGCGTGGTGGCGTCGTCGGTCGTGGTGGTGGCCGGACTGGTGACGACGTACGTCGTCGCGGCTCGGGCGGTCGGCGTGAGTGCGCCGCTGGCGAGCCTGGTGCCGCTGGCGATCCTGGTCCTGGTCGCCGCCGCCGTGCCCGCGAACCTGGCGGGGTGGGGGCCACGGGAGGGCATGGCGGCCTGGGCCTTCGCGGCCGCCGGGCTGGGGGCGGAGCAGGGACTCGCGACGAGTGTCGCGTTCGGTGTGATGGTGGTCGTCGCCGTGCTGCCGGGAGCGGTGGTGCTCCTCGTGGGCGCGTGGCGGCCCGCGGTCGCCTCGACGCAGGAGACGGAGGTGCGGAGCGGTGCTTGAGCGTCCGTACACGATCCTGAGCTGTGGGGTCTCGATCGACGGCTACCTCGACGCCGCGACCCCCGAGCGGCTGATGCTGTCGAACGAGGACGACCTGCGACGCGTCGACGCCGTCCGGGCCGAGGCGGACGCCATCTTGGTCGGGGCGGAGACCGTCCGGCACGACAACCCTCGGCTGCTCGTCCGCGACGAGCAGCTGCGCGAGTGCCGGCGGGCCCGGGGGCTCTCCGAGCAGCCCATGAAGATCACCGTGACGCGTGGCGGCCGGCTCGACCCGGCCGCCCACTTCTTCACGACCGGCGACTGCGAGAAGGTCGTCTACTGCCACAACGGAGCCGTCGCGGAGGCGCGGGCCCGCCTGGGCGCCGTCGCGGCGGTCGTCGACGCGGGTGACGGAGTGGAGATGTTCGACCTGGCCCACGACCTCTGGCGGCGCGGCGTACGTCGCCTGATGGTCGAGGGCGGCGGACAGATCCATACCCAGTTCCTGACCGCGGGGCTGGCCGACGAGCTGCACCTCGTCGTCGCCCCGTTCTTCGTCGGAGACCCACGAGCGCACCGCTTCGTGGGGGCGGGCGCGTTCCCGTGGCACGCGGGCCACCGGGCGCGGCTCGCCGAGACCCGCCAGATGGGTGACGTGGTGCTGCTGCGCTACGCGTTCACCGGAGCCGAGGCGTCGTGAAGGAGAGAGCCATGACCGATCGCGTGCCGGAGCACGTCACGGATCCCGTGTGCCACCGGGTGTCACCGGCCACCGTCCGGCGCCGGGTCCGGCTGCCGTTGCGACGATCCGGGGGCGACGTGGTCGACGGTGTGCTCCACACGTTCGACGGGCTGGCCGACGGCCGCGAGCACGTGGTGGTCGCGCTCGGCGACTGCGTTGCCGGGCCGCCCGGCTCACGGGTGCCGCTGGTCAGGGTTCACAGCGAGTGCCTGACGGGGGACGTCCTGGGCAGCGCCCGCTGCGACTGCGGACCGCAGCTCGCCGAGGCGGTGGACCGGCTCAGCGAGCAGGGCGGTTACCTGGTGTACCTGCGACAGGAGGGCCGCGGGATCGGGCTCTACAACAAGATCGACGCCTACGCGCTGCAGGACGGCGGACTCGACACGTTCGAGGCCAACGAGGCGCTCGGGTTCGGCGGCGACGAGCGGTTGTACGACGTGGCGGCGCAGATGCTGCTCGGGCTCGGCGTCGACCGCGTGCAGCTGCTCACCAACAACCCCGACAAGGCGGCCCAGCTGCGCGCCGGAGGCGTGGCGGTCGAGGACAGCCTGCCGACCGGGCTGCACCTGTCATCGGCGAACCGCCGCTACCTGACGGCGAAGGCGTACCGCGGGCACCGGCTGCTGGGGCTGGTGGCCGCCGTGACACAAGCCGATCCGGCGTGAGGGACTCACGCCGGACCGGGTGGGGGCTGCTTCGGCTGCCTGGTCAGGCGGCCAGGTCGGGGTCGCCGAGCCGACGCAGCCGGTTGAGCGCTTCCCGCTCGAGCTGGCGCACCCGCTCGGCGGAGATTCCGTGCTTGATGCCGATGTCGGCCAGCTTGTGCTGGCGTCCGTCGACCAGGCCGTAGCGCGAGCGGATGATGTCGGCCGACCGCTCGTCGAGCTTGCCGACCAGCGCGTTGAGGCGGTCACGGGCCTCGTGGTCCAGCACGTCGAGGTCGGGCCCCGGGGTGCTCTCCTGCGCGATCAGGTCGCCGAGCGAGGTGTCCCCGTCCTCGTCGACGGGGGAGTCGAGGCTGACGTGCTCGCGACCCCACGAGAGCAGGTCCAGGACCCGCTCGACGTCCATCCCGAGCTCGGTGGCGATCTCCTCCGGCTCCGGGTCGCGGCCGAGCTGGCGCTCGAGTGTGCGGCGAGCACCGCCGACCTGGTTCAGCTCCTCGACGACGTGCACGGGGAGGCGCACGACGCGTGCCTGCTGCGCGATGCCTCGCGTGATGGCCTGCCGGACCCACCAGGTCGCGTACGTGGAGAACTTGTAGCCCTTGGCGTAGTCGAACTTCTCGACGGCGCGGATCAGGCCGGTGTTGCCCTCCTGGATCAGGTCCAGCATGGGCATCTGTGCGCGGCCGTACTTCCGGGCGATGGAGACCACCAGACGTAGGTTCGCCGTGATGAACGTGTCGATGGCGCGCTGACCCTCCTCGGCCAGCCACTCCAGCTCCTCACGCGTGGCGCGCATGGGGGCGCCGCCCTTGGCACGGGCGATCCGGCCGGTGTCGAGCAGGTGCTGGGCCATCAGCCCTGCCTCGATGGTCTTGGCCAGCTCCACCTCGGTGGCGGCGTCGAGCAGCGGGTTTCGCGCGATCTCATCGAGGTACAGCCCGACGCTGTCGCGGCCCTCGATCTCGCGGGCCCCGGCGGTCGCGGTTCGTGTCGCCATGGTGCAGCCCCCTTCCTTCGTCTCTTCCAACGCTCACGAGGCTCTGTGGATTCCCACCGAGGGTTCGGAGCTCTTGTCTGGATCGACGGGTGAGCAGGGTCAGAAGTTGCCTTTCCGGCCAACTCTCAGGGAGTTCTCAGGGGTGGACCTCCACCGCCTCGTGGCCGCCCCTGTACCCACTCACGCGAGCCCCATCCGGTCCAGCACCCATGCGAGAGTGAAAGCCCGGTCGTGCCACGACTTGTAGCGCCCGGAGACACCGCCGTGCCCAGCCGCCATCTCGGTCTTGAGCAGGAACTGGCGGCGCCCGACGGCGGTGGCGCGCAGCCGGGCGACCCACTTGGCGGCCTCGACGTACAGGACCCGGGTGTCGTGCAGCGAGCACTCCGCGAGGATCGGCGGGTAGTCGACGGCCGCGACGTTGTCGTAGGGCGCGTACGACGCGATGTAGTCGTAGGTCTCGGCGTCGGCCTCGGGATTGCCCCACTCGTCGTACTCGATGACGGTGAGCGGCAGGGAGGCGTCCAGCATGGTCGTCAGGTTGTCGACGAACGGGACGCCGGCGACCACGCCGGCGAAGGCCTCGGGCGCCAGGTTGGCCACGGCGCCGGCCAGCAGCCCGCCGGCGCTGGCTCCCTCGGCGACGAGGACGTCGGGCCGGGTGATCCTCGCGGCCACCAGATGGCGAGCGCACGACACGAAGTCGGTGAAGGTCGTGCGCTTGTGAAGGAGCTTGCCCTCGTCGTACCAGCGCCGCCCCATCTCGCCGCCGCCGCGGACGTGGGCGATAGCGAATCCGGCGCCCCGGTCGAGCAGCGAGAGCCGGGCGATGGAGAAGTAGGGGTCCATCGACGCCTCGTAGGCGCCGTAGCCGTACAACAGCACCGGGATCGGCCCGGCGTCGGTCGCACCGCGACGGCACACGAACGAGATCGGTACCCGCTCGCCGTCCTCGGCGTCGGCCCAGAGCCGCCGCTCCTGGTAGTCGGCCGGGTCGTAGCCGCCGAGCACGGGGGCCCGCCGCAGCAGGGTCAGCCGTCGCGACGCGACGTCGAAGTCGTACACAGACGAGGGCACGGTCATCGAGGTGTAGCCGACCCGGACGACCGGGGCGTCGAACTCGGGGTTGCCGGCCGACCCGACGGTGTAGATCTCCTGGTCGAACTCGACCAGGAAGTCATCGCTCACCCCGTCGTCACCGAGCGTGAGCAGCCGCAGCTGGGTGAGGCCGGCGCTGCGCTGGTGGATCAGCAGGTGCCCCGAGAACGCGTCCACGTCCTCGAGCCGGACCGCGGGGTCGTGCGCGATCAGCGGTCGCCACTCCTGGCCAGGGGTCGGGGCGACCGGCGCGGTCCCGAGCTCGAAGTCCGGCCCGGTGCGGTTGTGGAGCACCAGCAGCACGTCCTCGCCGGCGATGACGGCGTGCTCGACGCCGTACTCCACCCCCTCCTCGCGCTCCGCGAACACCCACAACCCGGCGTCGGGGCGCTCGGTGTCGAGCAGCCGCACCTCGGAGGTGATCTTGGAGCTGGAGACCACCTGCACGAACCGGTCGCTGCGGCTGCGTCCGACGCCGGTCCAGAAGCGGGGGTCGGCCTCGTGGTGGACCAGCTCGTCGTCGGCCTGGGCGGTGCCCAGCCGGTGCCGCCACACCTTGTCGGGCCGCCAGGTCTCGTCCACGGTGGCGTAGAAGAACGACCCGCTGTCGGGGTGCCAGGTGACGCCGCCGAGCACGCCGGTGATCGTGTCGGGCAGCAGCTCGCCGGCGTCGAGGTCCTTCACCCGCACCGTGTAGCGCTCGTCCCCGGTGACGTCGGTGGCGTAGGCGAGCAGTCGCGTGCTGGGGCTGACCGAGGATCCTCCGAGGGAGAAGAAGTCGTGACCGTCGGCGAGCTGGTCGAGGTCGAGCAGCAGCTCCTCGCCCGGCAGCGCAGGCTGGTCGGGGGCGCAGTCCTCGTCGGGCTGGGGCGGGGTCCAGTCGGCGGGGTCGGCGACCGGCACCCGGCAGCTGGCGCCGTACTCGCGGCCCTCGAACGAGCGCCCGTAGTACCAGTAGCCGCGACTGCGGGTGGGCACCGACAGGTCGGTCTCGAGGGTGCGGGCCTTGATCTCGTCGAAGATCTGCTGGCGCAGGTCGGCGAGATGGCCGGTGGCGGCCTGGGTGTGCTCGTTCTCGGCCTCGAGCAGCGCGCGAACGTCGGGGTCGTCCTTGTCGCGCAGCCAGTCGTACTCGTCGACCCGAGTTCGGCCGTGGTGGGTGGTGGTGACCGGCCGGCGGTCCGCGACCGGTGGGGCGAGGAGGGGCTGCGTCATGTCGTTCAATCTAGAGTGCGATCGGTGAGCGACCTTCCTCAGGAGCACGTCACCGATCCCGACGATCCGTTGGTCGCCGAGCTCGCCGAGCGGCAGTGGCACTGGCGGCTGCGGTACCGCTACCCCGACGCTGGGAGCGGGCGCACCGCGGCACGCGACCTGGTCCGCGAGCTGCTCGGCGGGTCGCGGCTCGTGCGCACCGCGGTCGGCTTCGTCTGGCTGGGGCCGGACGGCGAGCACACCCCGGTGCTCGACGTCAGAGCGTACGAGCCGGGAGATCCCGGGAGCGTAGCCGCGCTGCGCGAGGTGGCGACCGCGCTCGCCGGGTCGCCGCTGGCGACGAGCGTGCTGCCCGGCGAGCCCAGCCGAGAGGCGTTCGTCGCCGACGGATCGTTCCGGTTGACCGCGACGACGATGCGGCTCGACGTCACCGGCGCGGTTCCGGGAGAGGAGCTGGCCGACCGCGCGCAGGTCACGCCCATGACCGAGCAGGAGGTCACCGACTACCGAGCGGCTGCGGTGGCGTCGTACGCGCGTTCGCGTGAGGAGGCCGGCGAGTCCGCTGAGCTGGCGCGCAAGACCTCGGAGGCGTCCTTCGACGCGCTGCTGCCGGGTGGTCGACCGGGGGAGGGGCAGCACCTGTTCACGGTGCGACACGCGGGGGAGCGGGCGGGGGTCCTGTGGGTCTGCCGGCGGTGGCCCACCCAGGCGTGGGTGTACGACGTGGAGGTCGACCCGGCCTGGCGCGGCCACGGGTTGGGAGCCGCGGCGATGGTGCACGCGGCCCGGTGGACCCGGGCGGCCGGCCTGCCCTGGCTGGGGCTCAACGTCTTCGGCCCGAACGCTCACGCACGGTCCCTGTACGAGCGGCTCGGCTACGCGGTGGAGGAGGAGCACCTCGCCCGTCCTCACTCCACAGAAACCTCGTGAACCTGTGGAGGAACCGGCCCAGCCTGTGGAGTCTCGGCGTCCTGCTGTGGACAGCTGAGAAATGTCGGAAATAGTTGGCCGAACCCCTTGCGCAGCTGGTCTAGCGGCCCGTAGAACTCTCCCTACCAACTCGCCGCTTGCGGGGAGCTGGGGATCGAATCGGAGAGATGATCTGCACGGCGAGCTTGCTCGCCGCGTCGGCCCGGTGACGGGGGCGGCGGGGTTGGACGGCCGGATCGATCGATCGGGCGTCACTTACCGGTCAAAGCCGAGGGGCCCCTGATGCTCATACCATCAAGGGCCCCTCACCCTTTTCCGAGCCCAGTGTGCCCCGAACGCAATGAGGGGCGCACGTCGGGCGCGGAGGTTGAGGAGCGTCGACTCGGACCCGAGCGCAGCGAGGGGCCGAGTGACGCGCGTCTCGAAACCCGCGGACCGGGCCGAGTGACGCAGTCAACCCACGGCCTCGCCAGGCTCCGGCTCCGGCTCGGCCGGGGGTTGCCACACGTGCAGCGCGGGGTCGTCGACCGGGAACGACCGCACCGGACCCGGCTCGGTGAGGGCGGTCTCGAACCTCACCGTCACCACACCGCGGCCCGACCCCCACACCCAGCCGCGACCCATGTCGTCGTGCTCGACGTCCATCCCCGGCGCCCAGGACGACCGGCGCAGGGTCGGTGCCTCGACCTCGGGCAGCGGCTCGTCGTCCTCGCCGTCGTCGCCGAAGAGGTCCTCCTGGATCCAGTCGGCGAGGCCGGAGACCCCCACCCCCAGCAGCCGTACGCCGCCGGAGGTGTCCAGCTCGGCGAGCAGCCCGCGGGCGAGACGTCCGATCACCACGGCCCGGTCGGTGGGGGACGGCAGCGTCGAGGACCGACTGAGGGTCGTGAAGTCGTGCAGCCGGACCTTGATGGTCACGGTGCGACCTGACAGCCCGTGCTTGCGGAGCCGCTCCGCGACCTGCCCCGCCTGCCGGGTCAGGAGACCCTCCATCAGCTTCCGGTCGGTGAGGTCGACGTCGTAGGTGCCCTCGACCGACACCGACTTCGTCTCGCGCTCGGGGACCACCGCTCGGTCGTCCTCGGCGCGTGCGAACGCGTGCAGCCCCGTGCCGTGGGAGCGTCCGAGCAGCCGCACCAGCTCCTCGACGCTCACCGACTCCAGCTCGGCCACGGTGTGGATGCCGGCGCGCCGGAGCCGTTCGACGGTGGCCGGGCCGACGCCGGGGATCACGCTGACGTGCATCGGGCGCAACAGCTCCTGCTCGCCTCCGGGCGGGACGACGACCAGGCCATCGGGCTTGTCCAGGTCGCTGGCGACCTTGGCGATGAACTTCGAGGTACCGATCCCCACCGATGCAGTCAGGCCGCCGGTGACCTCCACCACCCGCGAGCGCAGCTGCTCCGCGAATGCGCGGACCGTCGGCACCTCGACGTCGGGCAGTCCGGCCGCCGCGAGGTCGACGAACGCCTCGTCCAGCGAGAGGGGCTCGACCAGTGGTGACACCCCGCGCAGCAGGTCCATCACGGCGCGGCTGGTGTCGCGGTAGGCGTGGAACCGCCCACTCAGGAACGCGGCGTGCGGGCAGCGCGCCCGGGCCTCGCGGGTCGACATCGCCGAGCGGATGCCGTAGCGACGGGCCTCGTACGACGCCGTGGAGACCACGCCCCGGCCGCCGACCCCGCCGACGACGACCGGCTTGCCCCGCAGCGAAGGCTTGTCGCGCTGCTCGACCGCCGCGAAGAACGCGTCGAGGTCGAGGTGGAGCACCGAGGCGTCCGCGCGCATGACCTGCAAACTACTGGCCACCTCCGGCAACCTGCTGGTGACCTTGGGGGCCGCCGACCGTCCACAGGTCGCGTTCGGGAGAGTTTCTCCACCGTCGGGTGCCCGCGGCGGCTCCGTGGTCGGCGCCAGCGGGGACCGTGATCGCATGACCTCTCCCGCCACCCCGGAGGACGGCCCGTTCGTCCGCCCGGTCGACCAGTCCGCCGGTCCGATGACGCTTCGTAGCGCCGAGGACGTGCTCGCTGCGGTCCGGGTCGTGCTCGGCTTCGAGCCGCACGACTCGATCGTCCTGATCTCGGCCGGCGGGCGCCATCCGCTCCAGGCGCGCCTCGACCTGCCCGGTCCCGACTGCTCGGGAAACGAGCTCGAGTCGGTCCTGGACCAGCTCACCGTCCAGCTGCTCGTGGCCCTGCGGCGGGCCAGTGCCCGGTGCGTGGTGCTCGTCGCGTACACCGGCCACGACCGGTTGGGCCGGCGCTGCCTGCGCGGCCTGGTGCGCCGTCTCACCCGGGCCGACATCAGCGTGGCCGAGGCACTGCGCACCGACGGCCGGCGGTGGTACCCGCTCGACCACGACCGATCCGATCTCACGGTGATCGGGGTGCCCTACGACGTGGACAGCCACCCGTTCGTGGTCGCGGCCGTGGTGGAGGGGCGGGTCGTCCACAGCAGCCGCGACGACCTGGCCGCGGCCCTTCGCCCCCAACCGGCGAGGGTGGCCGAGGTGGACGCCGCCCGGCCGCAGCCACCCGCGAGTGCGGACTGGGTCCGGGCGCAGGGGGACCGACATGCCCAGACCGGCACCAGCCCGTCACCCGCGGACGCCGCTCGGCTGCTGGTGACCATCGCGCTGACCGACGTACGCGAGACCGTCTGGACCGGAGCCGACCGCAGCGAGGCGTCGGCAGCGGTGCGCTTCTGGGCCGACCTGGTGAGGTGCGCTCCGGAAGACCTGGTGGGCGATGCGGCCGCCGTGCTCGCGTTCTACAGCTGGCTCAGCGGTGACGGCGCTCAGGCGTGGTGCGCGGTCGACCGGGCGCTGGAGGCAGACCCGGAGCAGCGGCTGGCGCAGGTCGTCGGCGACCTGCTCGAGGCGGCGTTCCCGCCTCACGAATGGGAGTCGACCCGCCAGGCGCTGGGGTTCGCGTCATGACCGGTCCGGGGTTCCGCATCGTGAGGGGGCTCGCCCGGGGCGCGAAACCTCCCTAGTGTCAGCGCATGGGTGAAGAGGTTGCCGCACAGGAGTTCTCCCGCGCCGATCGCACCCGGCACCGGGAGAAGGTCCGCCGCTGCCTCGACGTGTTCGCCCGGATGCTGCGTGAGGCGCGCTTCGACACCGACGACCCGATGACCGGCCTCGAGGTGGAGCTGAACCTCGTGGACGACAACGGCGACCCGGCCCTGCGCAACGCCGAGGCCCTCGCGGCGATCGCGGACCCGGGCTTCGTGACCGAGCTCGGCCAGTTCAACATCGAGATCAACGTCCCCCCGGTCAAGCTGCGCGAGGGCGGGCTGTCGACTTTCGAGGAGACCCTGCGCGAGAGCCTCAACTCGGCCGAGCAGAAGTCCGCCCAGGTCGGCGCGCACATGGTGATGATCGGCATCCTGCCGACCCTCGCCGAGGGGCACCTCTCCCTCGACAGCATCACGCCCAACCCGCGCTACCGGCTGCTGAGCGAGCAGATCATGTCGGCCCGAGGCGAGGACATCTCGATCGCGATCACGGGGAGCGAGCGACTGAAGACGACCGCGGACTCGATCGTCCCGGAGGCGGCCTGCACCAGCACCCAGTTCCACGTGCAGACCTCGCCGGACCAGTTCGCGCAGTACTGGAACGCCTCGCAGGCGATCACGGCGATCCAGATCGCGGTCGGGGCCAACTCGCCGTACCTGCTCGGCCGTGAGCTGTGGCGCGAGACCAGGATCCCGCTGTTCGAGCAGGCCACCGACACCCGCAGCGAGGAGCTGAAGGCGCAGGGGGTCCGGCCGCGGGTGTGGTTCGGCGAGCGGTGGATCACCTCGGTGTTCGACCTCTTCGAGGAGAACGTCCGGTTCTTCCCGGCCCTGCTCCCGATCACCGAGGAGGAGGACCCGCTCGAGGTGCTCGAGACCGGTGGGACGCCCGAGCTCCACGAGCTGCGACTCCACAACGGCACCATCTACCGCTGGAACCGGCCGGTCTACGACACCGTCGAGGGCGTTCCACACCTGCGGGTCGAGAACCGCTGCCTCGGGGCCGGGCCCACGGTTGCCGATCTGCTCGCGAATGCTGCCTTCTACTTCGGCCTGGTGCGCGGCCTGGCCGAGAGCGAGCGGCCGCTGTGGTCGCAGATGTCGTTCTCGGCCGCCGAGGAGAACTTCCACGCCGCAGCTGAGCACGGCATCGACTCCCAGGTCTACTGGCCCGGCGTCGGGCAGGTCCCGACCTCCGAGCTGGTGCTGCGGCGGCTGCTGCCGATGGCCTACGAGGGTCTGGCGGAGTGGGGCGTGCCGACCGCGGAGGCGGACCGGATGCTGGGGATCATCGAGCAGCGCTGCCTCACGGGTAGCAACGGAGCGGAGTGGTTCGTACGGCGGATGCACGACCGGTCGGACCTGGACCGCTACGACGCACTCCGCGCGACGCTGGAGGAGTACCGCGTCAACATGCACACCAACGAGCCGGTCCACACCTGGGACTGACGGCCTTTGCCAGGCGTGGGCCCGCTCAGCCGCGGATCCGCTGCCACTGCCGCCGCAGACCGCTGCGAGGGTCCCACCAGCCGTGCCGGGTCACGACCACCCAGGTCAGGTCGCGGCCGGCCTCGGCGTAGGCGCTGGCCGCCGCAGCGAGCCAGGCCAGGTCGACGTCCTGGGGTTCCAGCTCGCCGGGACGTGTCAACCAGACCAGGTGCGCCTCCCGGGTCGTCCGCGCCAGCAGCGCGGCGCAGACATCGGACCGCAGGGCGTGATCGGTTCCACTGAGCGCGGCGGCCGCGCTGAGCTCGCGCCCGCCCGGCCGCCCCACGTGCAGCACCGGCGCGAACCGCCGCCGGTGCTCGCCGCCGGCGTGTCGGCGTACGGCCTCCCGCAGCAGCAGGGCTGCGGGACGGGGCAGCGGATCCTCGAACAGCGGCACGCCATCAGCCTGCCTGATCGTGGCCACGTACCGACCGGTCCTCCACAGGCTGCCGGTGGGGGCTCCGATTCGGTAGCGTGCAGACCAGGGCCGTCCGGCCACAGCCGAGCTGAGGAGAGTCAATGGGGACCGTCGTGGTGGGTTTCGTGCCGAAGCCGGAGGGCGAGGCGGCCCTCAACAGCGGAATCGCGGAGGCGAAGCTGCGGGGCGCCAAGATCGTGGTGGTCAACTCCCACCGCGGCGGGAGCGAGTTCGACGACGACGCCTCGGTGAAGGCCGACAAGGACATGGAGCGGATCGGGAAGCTGCTCGAGGAGTCCGGCGTCGAGCACGAGCTGCGCCAGCTGGTGCGTGGTTTCGAGCCCGCCGAGGACCTGATCAGCATCGCCGAGGCCGCCGACGCCGAGCTGATCGTGATCGGACTTCGGCGCCGCTCGCCCGTGGGCAAGCTGATCCTGGGCAGTAACGCGCAGCGGATCCTGCTCGACGCCAAGTGTCCGGTGCTGGCGGTCAAGGCGGGCTGACGGAGCTCAGTCCTGCCCGGGGCTCCCGGCACCCTCTGTCGGGGCCTGCGCAGCTCGGTTCACCGCCTGCCACTCGCGCGGCGAGAGGCCGTAGGTCGCCCGGAACCGGCGGGCGAAGTGTGACGCGCTGCTGAACCCCCACCGGTGGGCGAGAGCGGCCACGGAGTCTCCCGTGGGTGAGACTCGCGCCAGTTCCTCGTGGGCGCGCTCGAGCCGTTGCTCGATGATCCATTGCTCGAGGCGCAGGCCGGCTCGGGCGCAGGTCTTGTAGAGCTGACGCAACGACACGTGGTTGGCCGCGGCGATCGCCTCCGGGTCCAGGCCGGGGTCTGCGAGATGCTCGCGGACGAACGCCTTCACCCGGAGCAGCAGCACGTCCTCGAGGGCCTCCCGACCGAGCCGGTCATCGCCGGACACGCTGGCCAGGAGTGCGCGGGCCAGCGCCACCGTCGCGGTGCCGAGCGAGGCCGCGGCCGCGGCGTTGACCTCGTCGCCGACCCTGCGGACCTCGGTCATGTGGTGGCTGAACAGGGGTGCCAGCGGGCTCTTGCCGACGTGCTCGAGGGTGGGAGCCACGACGTCGCGCGGTACACCGAGCAGGTGCGCGGGCACCTTGGCCGTGATGGTCCAGGTGTCGCTGACCCGGTGGACGAACGGCTCGGACAGGTTCGTGGCCCAGACGTCGGAGGGACGCAGCGCCAGCTCATGGTCTCCCTGGCGATGCGAACCGAGCCCCTTGAGCCCCCACGTGAAGGCCAGCATCGACTCGTCGTCGCCGTCGCCGCGTCGTGGGGACCGCCGCAAGGTGTGTGCGGAGCACTGCGTGTCGAAGACCTCCACGCCCCCGAGGTCCCACCGGGTCATGTGCAGGTGCAGGCGCTCGCCGCCGTAGTCGGGTGTCATGAACGAGGCCGAGGTCGCGCTCGTCACGGAGTCCACGATCGCGCCGCGGCGTTCGCGAACAGGCAGCGAGGCACTGTCGAAGACGAGCATGACAGCCCTTTCCTGAGGCCGGCGGGTCGAGTGGTCGGGTGATCCCGAGCCTCCGACGCACCGAACTCTAGCGAGATTCGGGCGTCTCAGGGTGCACGGAAATGGCCCGACACTGCCCGATCGCCTACCGAGGTATCGCGTGGGGCCGGATCCGGGCAGGACCATCGTTCGGACCGGTGCTCACATCCGCGGACAACAGGAGCCGACCATGAACGACCAACCCGTCAGCAAGCCCGACACCGTCGTCCTCGTCCACGGACTCTGGATGACCCCCCGCAGCTGGGAGGGGTGGATCAGCCACTTCGAGAGCAAGGGGTTCTCCGTGCTGGCGCCCGGGTACCCCGGCTTCGAGGTCGAGGTCGAGACGCTCCGCGAGAACCCCCAGACGATCGCCGATCTGACCGTGCCGGACACGGTCGACCATCTGGCGAAGGTCATCGAGTCGGTGGCCACGCCGCCCATCATCATGGGCCACTCGTTCGGCGGAACTCTCACCCAGCTGCTCCTTGCACGTGGCCTCGGCTCCGCCGGGGTCGTGGTGGACTCCGCGCCCACCGAGGGTGTCCGCGTGAACCCGCTGTCGCAGGCGAAGTCGCTGTTCCCCGCCCTGAAGAATCCGGCGAACCGTCACAAGGCGGTGGGCTTCACGCCCGAGGAGTTCCACTACGCCTTCACCAACACCTTGACCGAGGAGGAGTCGCGGAAGGTGTGGGAGCGGTACGCGATCCCGGCGCCGGGCAACTGGGTGTGGGAGTTCGGACTGTTCGCGAACTTCAAGCCCGGTCACCAGGACACCTGGGTCGACTACGACGCCGACCGGGCCCCGCTGCTGTTCATCGCGGGGGAGAAGGACCACATCATGCCGCCGTCGGTGAACCGTTCCAACGCGAAGCACTACAAGAAGTCGCCGGCGGTCACCGACTACCACGAGTTCGCCGGACGCGACCACTGGACCTGCGCCGCACCCGGCTGGGAGGCGGTCGCCGACTTCGCCCTCGACTGGGCGGTCGAGCACGCGCGGACGGACCGGCCGTGGGCTGCCGCCGGAGAAGACGTGCGGGATACTCGCTCGTATGGCGATCCACATCACCGGTGACGCACACGCCGACCAGGTCCTGACCGACTCCCCGTTCGCACTGCTGGTGGGGATGATGCTCGACCAGCAGTACCCGATGGAGCACGCGTTCCGCGGTCCGGCGAAGGTGCTGGACCGGTTCGGCTCGATCGAGCCGGCCGACATCGCTGCCGCGGACCCCGAGCGGTTCGCCGAGCTCAGCTCCACCCCGCCCGCGATCCACCGGTTCCCGGGATCGATGGCCGCCCGGCTGCAGGAGCTCGCGCGGATCGTGGTCGACCGGTACGACGGTGACGCCTCACGGATCTGGACCGAGGCGAGCGATGGCAAGGACCTGCTGAAGCGGGTGCAGGCGTTGCCTGGGTTCGGCAAGCAGAAGTCCCAGATCTTCGTCGCGCTGCTCGCCAAGCAGCTCGGCGTCCGGCCGCACGGCTGGGAGCAGGTGGTCGGGGCGTACGCCGAGGACGGCTACCGGTCGGTGGCCGACGTCGTCGACGCGGCGTCCTTGCAGAAGGTTCGCGACCACAAGAAGGAGATGAAGGCCGCGGCGAAGGCTGCGCGCTGACACGGGTCGACGTGCCGGCGTCAGACGGGTGCGCCGGTTCTGATCCCGCTTCGGCCGCGTGGCACAATGGCGATCGCGGCTCTTGACGACACCGGGCCTTGCCGCGCCCATAGCCCCTGACGAGAGGTGTTCGTGTCCTCGAACGCGCGCAAGCAGCTTCCCGCCGAGGTGCTGGCACACCCCGCCGTGCTGGCTCTCATCGAGCGAGGTCAACCGAATGGCAGTATCACCCCCGACGAGGTCAGGCGGGCCAGTGAGGACGCAGCGGTCGAGGGCCGTCACCTCAAGGCGCTCCTGGCACACCTGAGCAGTCTGGGCATCACGGTCAGCATGCCCGTCGCGTCTCGAGCCCTCGCGGCGAGCAGCACCCGGACGAGCACCTCGTCGGCCGCGAAGAAGGCTCCCGCCAAGAAGGCGGCTGACAGGCCGGCAGCCAAGAAGGCCGACGCCAAGTCGACGTCGAAGAAGACGACCGACAAGCCAGCGGCGAAGAAGACCGCGCCGAAGAAGGACGCCAAGAAGAGCGACGCGCAGCCGGCCGCGAAGAAGACCGCGACCGCGGACAAGAAGCCTGCCGCCAAGACCGCGTCCAAGACCCCTGCGAAGACCGCGTCCAAGACCGCTGCCAAGACCGCCGCCAAGAAGACCTCGGCGAAGCCCGCGACGACCGAGGACGTCGAGACCGTCGTGATCGGTCCCGACGGCAAGAAGATCCTGCCCGACCTCCCCGACGAGCAGTTCGAGAAGGACGTCGCCACCGACCCCACCCTCAAGGAGGAGGAGAAGGAGGCCTCGTTCGTCGTCTCCGACGCCGACGAGAGCGGTGAGCCTGAGCAGCAGGTCACCGTCGCCGGCGCGACCGCCGACCCGGTCAAGGACTACCTCAAGCAGATCGGCAAGGTTCCGCTGCTGAACGCCGAGATGGAGGTGGAGCTCGCCAAGCGGATCGAGGCCGGCCTGTTCTCGGAGGAGAAGCTCGGCAAGGGCGGCAAGCTCAGCGCCAAGCTCACCGAGGAGCTGGAGTGGATCGCCGAGGACGGCCGCCGCGCCAAGAACCACCTCCTCGAGGCGAACCTGCGGCTCGTGGTCTCGCTGGCCAAGCGCTACACCGGTCGCGGCATGCTCTTCCTCGACCTGATCCAGGAGGGCAACCTCGGCCTGATCCGCGCGGTCGAGAAGTTCGACTACACCAAGGGCTACAAGTTCTCGACCTACGCGACCTGGTGGATCCGGCAGGCGATCACCCGGGCCATGGCCGACCAGGCCCGCACCATCCGGATCCCGGTGCACATGGTCGAGGTCATCAACAAGCTGGCCCGGGTCCAGCGGCAGATGCTGCAGGACCTCGGTCGGGAGCCGACTCCCGAGGAGCTCGCCCACGAGCTCGACATGACGCCCGAGAAGGTCATCGAGGTGCAGAAGTACGGCCGGGAGCCGATCTCGCTGCACACTCCGCTCGGCGAGGACGGCGACTCCGAGTTCGGCGACCTGATCGAGGACTCCGAGGCGATCGTGCCGGCCGACGCGGTGTCGTTCACGCTGCTCCAGGAGCAGCTGCACGCCGTCCTCGACACGCTCTCCGAGCGCGAGGCCGGCGTGGTGTCGATGCGGTTCGGCCTCACCGACGGCCAGCCCAAGACGCTCGACGAGATCGGCAAGGTCTACGGCGTCACCCGTGAGCGGATCCGGCAGATCGAGTCCAAGACCATGTCGAAGCTGCGCCACCCCAGCCGCTCACAGGTCCTGCGCGACTACCTCGACTGAGGGAAGACCGCCTGCGCGCAACGCCTCCGGTCCGTCAGAGGACGAGGAACAGGATCAGGATCACGACCAGGACCAGGGCGACGAGGGCGATGGTGCGAGTGTTCATGTGACTCTCCGATCGACGGGGGTTGTGCGCATGGACGCTAGCAGTCCGCGGGCGCGCGAGGGCTCCACGACAGGCCGTTTCCTGCACGTGTAGATCGCGTGGGCGAGGCGTTGACGCCGCGGCATTCCGGCACCACCCGAACGGGCTAGCCGCTCTGGTCCATCCGGGCCGGAGGGCTGGACCACCCGGAGATTTTGCGGCGTCCGCGAGTCGCGTGGCCCTACGCTTCGGGCAGTACGACGGCACGGGGGGTGTCGTCGTCCGGGGGGAGGGGCCATGCTGCCCGTTGTCGTTTTCTCAGGTCTGTTGGCCGTCATGATGCTGGTCGTCTGGGTCCACCACCATCGCTTCTACCGTCCGCAAGGGCGGCACGTCGCGGGCTCGTCGCAACGCGACGCACGTCGTGGTGGTCGTCGCCTCGCCAAGCACGCGATGTACTGACCACGGTCCGACTGACAAGGACGGCCGCCGAGCCGTGCTTGTGCGCGCTCGCGCCGTACCCTGAGCCTGTGCCCAGCTTCGTCAAGTCCGTGACGTTCGACTGCGGTGATCCGCTTGCGGCGGCGCACTTCTGGGCCGCTGCCCTCGGATCCAACGTCGACGAGGACTCCACCGAGGATCGGGCTTTCGTCGAGGCGCCCGGCTGGGGCGGGCCGAACATGTGGTTCGTGCGCGTTCCCGAGACCAAGAGCGCCAAGAACCGGGTCCACTTCGACCTGCGGGCACCGGGGACGATCGCCGAAGAGGTGGTCCGGCTCGAGGCGCTGGGCGCCACGGTCCTCACACCGGGCGAGGACCTCGTGGTCATGCAGGACCCGGAGGGCAACGAGTTCTGCGTCGAGTGACCGGACCCCGCGCACCGTTGCTCGCCGCCGCGCTGGCGCTCGCCGCGGTCGCGGCTGGCTGCAGCCTCGACGACCCAGAGGGGCCGGCCGCCCCGCCGACGAGTTCTTCGTCAACGGCGGACACGGATCGGACGGAGCCGACGCCGGGCTCCTCCACGTCTCCGACCGAGCCCGCGCCGGACCCCGTCCCGGTACGGCCGGCCGACTTCGACGTACGCCGGGCGCAGGGTGCCGTGCAGCACCTGGCCGGGCGGATCGGACCCCGACCAGGCACGAGTGCGGCGTTCGACCGGGCCGCCGTCTGGGTCTCCGGGGAGCTCGAGAGTCTCGGCTACCGGGTCCGGCGGCAGTCGTTCGCGGCACCAGCCGGCGTCTCCTGGGGAGTGCCCGTCCCGGCCGGCCGCTCGGTCAACGTGGTCGCCACGCCCCCGGCACTCGACCCCACCGCACCGCACCTGGTGGTCGGTGCTCACCTCGACACCGTTCCGCAGGCGCCGGGCGCGGAGGACAACGGCTCCGGCGTCGGGGTGCTGCTCGCGGCGGCGGCCGCGGCGGCCGAGCGCGAGACCCGGCTGCCGGTCGTCTGGGTGGCGTTCGGCGCCGAAGAGCCCCGCGGCCCGACCGACGCCGACCATCACTACGGCTCACGGGCCTACGTCGCCTCGCTGGGTTCGGCGCAGCGGCGTGCGGTCCGGGGCATGGTGGCGCTGGACCGGGTGGGCGTGGGGGAGCAGGTGCCGGTGGGCTCCGCAGCGGAGTCCGACCCGGTGCAGCGCGCCCTGCTCGCGGCCGGGCGGCGTGCGGGGGTCCCCACGACTCCGGACCCGTTCCAGCGCAGCAGCGACCACTGGTCGTTCGTCCGGGAGGGGCTGCCGGGGGCGAGGCTCGGAAGCACGCCGTACGCCGGGTATCACTCGGCCGCGGACGTGCCGTCGGTCGTGGACCCTGACCAGCTCGAGCAGGTCGGACGCCTCCTCCTCGCCTGGCTGGCGCCGTCAGGGTGAACGGAACCGCCCTCGACTCGTCGAGCGCACGTCCGCGAGGATGCCCTCGGCCACGGCTCCCTCGACCCGCCGCGGCGCGAAGTCAGGACCCATCCGGTAGGGCTCGAGCCGGACGCCCGCCAGCCGGTCGCCGCGGAACGTCGCGACCAGCATCACGCCCTCCATCGTCTGCTCCATGAAGTCCATGTCGAAGACGAAGTTGCCGAGCGAGTGGGCGATCACGGCGCGACCGACCGGTTCGAGACCCTGCACCCAGTGCGGGTGACCGCCCGCGACCAGGTCCGCGCCAGCCCGTACCAGCGCCCGGCCGACCTGCGACTGGACCGGCTCCGGGGCGTGCGTGTACTGGGTTCCCCAGTGGGGGAGCACGATCACGACGTCGACGCGGGCGCTCAGCCGGCGCACCAGGCCGGTGACGTGGTCGAGGTCGGCCCGCTGGAGCGGGCCGGTGCGCGGCGGCATTCGGACCGACAGTGCGCCGGCCGAGCCGGGCGCCGCTCGAGGGGTCTCGCCGATCGCGTTGAACCCCACGAAGCCGAAGCTCACCCCGTTGCGGCGTACGACGGCGGGGCGACTGGCCCGGGCGAGGTCGTGCCCGGCGCCGAAGGACCGGATCCGCCGGCCTCGGAACGCCCGCAGCGTCTCGTCGAACGCGACCGGACCGAAGTCGCCGGTGTGGTTGTTGGCGAGGGAGAGTGCGTCGAAGCCGATCCGTTCGAGCCCGGCCAGAGTGCCGGGCGGGGCGGCGAACGAGTCGTCCCCGGGCTGCTGCGGCTCCCCGTTGTCCGACAAGGTGCTCTCGAGGGTGCCGATCGCGATGTCAGCGCGGCGTACCCGCCCCGCGACGAAGCGGAGCGGCCGCACCGGTGCCTCGGGTGTGGCCACGCCGCGGCCGAGCATGATGTCGCCGACCACCAGCACGCGCGTGACGGGCCGCGGCTCCTCGCTCGGGGGCGACGGCGCCGGGCCTGCTGGGTCCGAGGAGGTCGTCGCTCTTGGTGCGTTCGAGGGCACCGAGGCGGGCTCGGCAGACCCTCCGCTGCACCCGGCGGTCGACCCGGCCAGCACGAAGCTCATCAGCAGCGCGGCGACCACCGGCAGCCGTGGGGCGGCGTACCACCGACCGGACATGCACCCACGGTACGGACCTGACGGGGTCGGTGTGCGGGGGTCAGCCGGCGACGACCAGCGCCACCGCGGCCCCGCACAGCACCAACCCGATCGCCTGCCACCGGTGCACGTGCTCGCGGAGCACGGTCGCCGCGAGCAGCACCGTGAACGCTGGGTACAACGAGGCGAGCACCGCCGTGACCGTCAGGAACCCCTGCTGACTGGCCAGCAGGAACGCACCCGTGGCAGTCGCGCCGAGCACACCGGTCGCCGCACCGGCGTACGCCGCGCGGGAGCGGGGGACCCACGCGGCTCGGGCCACGACTGCCGCGGCCACGATCACCAGGGTGGCCACGAGCTGGTTGAGCGCGAGCGGGGTGAACCCTGCCGACTCGGGGATCTGTGCCAGCGCGGCGAACAGGGTGCCGAACCCGAGGCCCGCCAGAACCCCGTCGAGCACCCCGGAACCCACCGGACGGGCGCCGGTGATGTCCTCGGCCGCGGGCTCACGGGCCACCAGCCAGATGCCCGGCATCGCCGCGATGATGCCCGACCAGACCAGCACCCCGGGGCGCTCCCCGGCGACCAGTCCGACGACCACGGGCAGCAGCGCCGCGCCGACCCCCGAGACGGGTGCGACCACGCCCATCCGGCCCGACGACAGGCCCCGGTAGAGGAAGACCGTGCCGAGCCCGTTGCCGACTCCCGCGAGCACCGCCCAGCCGAAGTCGGCCCGCACGGCATCGCCGGACGTGAGCAGCGAGACCCCGAGCATCAGGACGCCGCCGGCCGCCTGGCCGACCAGTGCCACCGACCAGGGGCTGGCCCGCTTGGAGAACACGCCGCCGATGAAGTCGGACAGGCCGTACGCCGCGGCGGAGCCGAGCGCGAGGAGGACTGCGATCACGTGAGGACCACGCCTGCGACCCAGGTCGCGGCCGCGAGCATGCCGGTCGCGAGCTCGATCAGGATGCTGAGGCCGGCCGCACGCAGCGCTGCCTTCGTGCTGGGCCAGGCCGCGGCGCCGCCGACCCGGCGGTGCTCGGCGACGTACACGCCGAGCACGAAGCCCAGGAACAGCCCGATGACCGGTACGACGAAGAACCCGACCAGGCCGAACGCGACCCCGGTCCACTGGGTGGACGACGGGATCCCGATCCCCTTGAGCCGGCGTCCAGGGACGGCGTACTTCGCCACCGCACCGATCAGCGTCAGGAGCGTCGCGACAGCGAGCACGATCCAGCCGGTGCGCTCACCGAGCTCGGTGGCCCACACCAGGATCGCCCCGAGGATGAGCAGCGCCCCGGGAAGGATCGGGACCAGGATGCCGAGCAGGCCGATCGCGATGGCGACCGCGACGGCGAACTCCAGCAAGCTCACGGCGACACCCTCCCACA
>NZ_DASUTK010000150.1:0-5505 GCF_036374615.1 Nocardioides sp. | reverse complement strand
CAGGCCCGCGGTGTCGGGCATGAACGAGCCCGGACCGTCACCAGGAGCCGAGTCGAGCGCGGCGACCAGCCGGTCGAGGGTCCACCAGTCGCCGGCAGCGACCTCCTCGGGCTGCAGCCGCAGCGGGCCGTCGTACGTCGTCGTGAAGCAGTAGCCCCAGTAGTCGGTGTGGTCGTCGGTGTAGCGGGCGACGTCGACCAGCTCCAGGACCGCGCCGGTGATGCCGAGCTCCTCGGCGAGCTCGCGAACCGCGGCGTGGTGCGGGTCCTCCCCGGCGTCGACCACGCCACCGGCAGCGAAGTCATAGCGGCCCGGGTACAGGTCCTTCGTGTCGGTCCGCCGGTGCACGTAGACGCGACCGTACGAGTCACGGACCACGACGGCGGTAGCGGCGTGCGTGAGGTTCTCGGCGCGCATCCGGGCTCGGTCGATGGTGCCGGCCGGGCGGCCGTGGTCGTCGTAGAGCTGCACGAGCTCCACGTCGCGGGGGAGGCCGGGGATGCACATGCCGGTCACGTTAGGCCGAGGGTGGCCCTGGTCGCTTCTCGATTCCTGACGCGAGGCCCGTCCGGGGAGTCACTGGCCCGTGCGGCCGTCGATGCACTCGCGCAGCAGGTCGGCGTGGCCACAGTGGCGGGCGTACTCCTCGACCATGTGGACCAGCACGGCACGCAGCTCGATCTCCTCATCGTGGAGGTCACCGAGCACGTCGAGATCGTGGGCCGCCACCCAGCTCTCGGCGTACGCCACCTCCTCGGCGAGGGCCGCGAACGCCTCGTCGACACCCTCCTGCGTCGGCTCGATGTCGGTGAAGTCCCCGTCGCGGTCCTCAGACTTGCCCCAGAGGCGGGGCAGCTCGAGGTGACGGTCCATCACCCGCCGGAACCAGCTCTGCTCCACGGCCGCCATGTGCCGCACGAGTCCGAGCAGGGTGAGGTTGGACGGCGGCACGCTCGCCGTCGCCATCTGCTCGGGCGTCAGCCCGTCGCACTTCATCACCAGCGTCTTGCGGTAGAAGTCGAGGTAGTCGAGGAGCGTGTCCCGCTCACCGCGGGTCGGCTCCTGGCTGCGCGGGTCGTCTTCCGGGTCCACCCACATGTCGGGGTACTTTCGCTGCGTCTTCTCGGTCACCGTCGTCACGGTAGTCCGCCGCCAAATCCATCACCCGGCGGCCCGATGTGATGATTTCGGCGGCGGACTATCGGGCTCACTTGGCGCTGCTGCGGCGGTACTGACGAACCGACAGCGGTGCGAAGACCACCACAATGGCGACAATCCACATCAGGCTGTAGACGACCGGGTTCTGCATCGCCCACGACTCGGGCACGGATGCCCCGGGCGCGATGTTCCCGAACAGCTCGCGGCACGCCTGCGTGACGGTCGACACCGGGTTCCACGCCACGAAGGTGGCCAGCACGCCCGAGAACGACTCCTGGGGGACGAACGCGTTGGACACGAACGTGAGCGGCATGATCACGATGAAGGAGGCGTTGTTGACGACCTCGACGCTCGGCACGATCAGCCCGACGAACGCCATGATCCAGCTGATGGCGTAGGCGAAGAGCAGCAGGAGCAGGAACCCCAGCACCGCATCCACGACTCCCTCGCGGATCCGCCAACCGACCACCAGCCCGGTCAGCGCCATGATCGCCAGTGAGATCACGTTGTAGGCGACGTCGGAGGTGGTGCGTCCGACCAGCACCGCGGAACGGGACATGGGCAGCGACTTGAACCGGTCGATGATGCCCTTCTGCATGTCGTCGGCCAGTCCGTAGCCGGTGAACGTGGCTCCGAACACCACCGTCTGGACGAAGATGCCAGGAACGAGGAACTCCTTGTAGTCGATGTTGCCCGGGACGTCGATCGCGCCGCCGAACACGTAGGCAAACAGGAGCACGAACATGATCGGCGAGATCAGGACGAACACCAGGATGTCCGGCACCCGCTTGATCTTGATCAGGTTCCGCTTGGCGACGACCCACCCGTCGGTGAGCGCGCGCATGGGACCTCGAGTGGGGATCACTGTCGTGCTCATGCCGGCACCTCCGCCTTCGTGGACCGCTTCGACTTCTGCCCGGCCTGGTCGGCTTCCTCGGCAGCCTCCGCATGGTGGCCGGTGAGGCTCATGAAGACGTCGTCGAGCGTGGGGCGGCGCAGGCCGATGTCGAGCACCTCGATCTGCTGGTCCTCGAATCCCCTCAGCACCCGCATCAGCGCCTGCTGACCCCCACTGACGGGTGCCGTGAGGCTGCGCAGGTTGTCGGAGTGGGTCCGCACCTCGCCGCTGGACACCTCGGCCAGCACCCGGCTGGCCGCGTCGCGGGAGCCTGCGTCGGTCAGGATGACCTCGACCCGCTCGCCGCCGGTCTGGGACTTGAGCTCGTCGGCCGTGCCGCGGGCGATCGCCCGGCCGTGGTCGATCACCACGATGTCGTCGGCGAGCCGGTCGGCCTCCTCGAGGTACTGGGTCGTGAGCAGCAGCGTCGCCCCGGACGAGACCAGCTCGCGGATCACCTGCCACATCTGTTGCCGGCTCCGGACGTCGAGCCCGGTGGTGGGCTCGTCGAGGATCAGCACCGGCGGCTCGGCGACCAGCGCGAGCGCCAGGTCGAGGCGCCGGCGCATGCCACCGGAGTAGGTCTTCGAGGGTCGGTCGGCCGCGTCGGCCAGGTCGAAGCGCTCCAGGAGCTCGCGGCCCCGGTCTCTGGCTCGCGCCTTCTTGAACCCGTAGAGCCGGCCGACCATCTCGAGGTTCTCGTAGCCGGTGAGGTGCTCGTCCACCGCGGCGTACTGCCCCGACAGCCCGATCCGAGCCCGCACCCCGGCCGGGTCGGCGAGGACGTCCACCCCCGCGACCTCCGCGCTACCGGCGTCGGGGTTGATCAGCGTCGCCAGCACCCGGACGGCGGTCGTCTTGCCAGCACCGTTGGGCCCGAGCAGCGCCAGGACCTGCCCCTCGGGAACCGTCAGGTCGAGCCCGCTGAGCGCCTCGACTGTCTTGTACTTCTTGACCAGGCCCGTGGCCCGGATCATCTCCCGCATGCTTCGCCCTCCCGTGATCGGTCATGCTCGACGTTACTGACTGCCACTGACAACCGAATTCATCGCGGGGCCGGGAGGGGATGAATCCGATTGGCGGGGGGCGGGCGTGGCGCCGTAGGCTCTGGGCACAGGCGTTGGAGCCGTCATCAGCGGCGAGCCTCCGGAAGAACCGGCCACCCGAACCGGGGTGGACCCCAGTAGAACCGGACGGGTAGGCCCGTCACAGCCGACAACGAGCGGTCGGTGGTCACGCGCCGGCAAGCGAGGTGGTACCGCGGGCCCCAGGGCTCGTCCTCGCGGTCACGGGAGGTTGCCGAGCAACCTCCTCAGCCGGCGAGAGAGAGAACCACCGATGTCCTACCCCAAGGTCGCCACCGGACAGTCCGGCGAGCACCACCACGTTCCCCCGAGCGCGAACTTCCCGGCGATCGAGGAGCGGGTGCTGGCGTACTGGAAGGCCGACGGCACCTTCGAGGCCAGCGTCGAGCAGCGCGAGACCGGTCCCGACGGTGAGAACGAGTTCGTCTTCTACGACGGCCCGCCGTTCGCCAACGGGCTGCCTCACTACGGCCACCTGCTCACCGGCTATGTCAAGGACCTGATCCCGCGCTACCGCACCATGCGCGGCAGCCGGGTCGAGCGGCGGTTCGGCTGGGACACGCACGGCCTGCCGGCCGAGCTGGAGGCGATGCGACTCAAGGGCATCAAGACCACCGAGGAGATCCACGAGCTCGGCATCGAGGAGTTCAACGAGCTCTGTCGCGCGAGCGTGCTGACCTACACCTCGGAGTGGCGCGACTACGTCACCCGCCAGGCGCGCTGGGTCGACTTCGAGAACGACTACAAGACCCTCGACCTCGACTACATGGAGTCGGTGATCTGGGCCTTCAAGCAGCTCTACGACAAGGGGCTCGCCTACGAGGGCTTCCGGGTCCTGCCCTACTGCTGGAACGACGAGACGCCGCTCTCGGCGCACGAGCTGCGGATGGACGAGGACGTCTACCAGGAGCGGCAGGACCCCGCCGTCACCATCGGCTGCCGGCTCGAGACCGGCGAGATCGCGTTGCTCTGGACGACGACCCCGTGGACGCTGCCGAGCAACCTCCTGATCATGGTCGGCGAGGACATCGACTACGTCGTCGTCGAGTCCGACCTCCCCACCGGTACGACGGAGCGGTACCTGATCGGGGAGGAGCGGCTCCCGACGTACCGGCGCGAGCTGGGGGAGGATGCGCCGGTCGTCGAGCGGCTCAAGGGTCGTGACCTGCTCGGCCGCTCGTACACGCCCCCGTTCACCTACTTCCAGGGTCGCGCGCACGCGCACCGGGTGGTGGAGGCGCCGTTCGTCACGACCGTCGACGGCACGGGGCTGGTCCACAGCGCCGGCGCGTTCGGCGAGGAGGACAAGCAGATCACCGACCGCGAGGGGATCGAGCTCGTGGTCGCGGTGGCGAAGGACGGCCGGTTCACGCCGCCGATCGACGAGTACGCCGGGATGCACGTCTTCGACGCCAACATCCCGATCGTCGAGCACCTCAAGAACGCGACGCGCGGGGAAGGCGAGACTGGCGCCGTCACCCCCGGCACGGTCCTGTTGCGGCGCGAGTCGTACCTGCACTCCTACCCGCACTGCTGGCGCTGCCGCGAGCCGCTGATCTACATGGCGGTGTCGTCGTGGTTCGTCAGCACGACCAAGATCCGCGACCGGATGCTGGAGATCAACCAGCAGATCCGTTGGGTTCCCGACCACGTCAAGGACGGCCAGTTCGGCAAGTGGCTCGAGAACACCCGCGACTGGTCGATCAGCCGCAACCGGTTCTGGGGCAGCCCGATCCCCGTCTGGCGCTCCGACGACCCGGCGTACCCGCGGATCGACGTGTACGGGTCCCTCGACGAGCTCGAGAAGGACTTCGGCGAGCTTGCGAGCCGAAGCGGCAAGCAGAGCGGAGTGCGGCCGGAGAACCTGCACCGGCCGTTCATCGACGAGCTGACCCGCCCGAACCCGGACGACCCGACCGGGACGTCGACGATGCGTCGGGTGACCGACGTCTTCGACTGCTGGTTCGAGTCGGGGTCGATGCCCTTCGCGCAGGTGCACTACCCGTTCGAGAACGCCGAGTGGTTCGAGCACCACTACCCGGGTGACTTCATCGTCGAGTACATCGGCCAGACCCGCGGCTGGTTCTACACGATGCACGTCCTCGCGACGGCGCTGTTCGACAAGCCGGCGTTCTCGACGTGTGTCAGCCACGGGATCGTGCTGGGCTCGGACGGCAACAAGATGTCGAAGAGCCTGCGCAACTACCCGAACGTCTACGAGGTGTTCGACCGCGACGGCGCGGACGCGATGCGCTGGTTCTTGATGTCGAGCCCGATCCTGCGCGGCGGCAACCTGATCGTCACCGAGCGCGGGATCCGCGAGTCCGTGCGCCAGGTGCTGATCCCGCTGTGGAACACGTGGTA
>NZ_DASUTK010000149.1:0-7458 GCF_036374615.1 Nocardioides sp. | reverse complement strand
CCGCGTCACCGACGTCTTCGACTGCTGGTTCGAGTCCGGGTCGATGCCGTTCGCGCAGGTTCACTACCCGTTCGAGAACGCCGACTGGTTCGAGGACCACTACCCCGGCGACTTCATCGTCGAGTACATCGGCCAGACCCGCGGCTGGTTCTACACGATGCACGTGCTGGCCACGGCGCTGTTCGACCGGCCCGCGTTCCGCAACTGCCTGAGCCACGGCATCGTGCTCGGCAACGACGGGCAGAAGATGAGCAAGTCGTTGCGCAACTACCCGGACGTGTCCGAGGTGTTCGACCGCGACGGCGCCGACGCGATGCGCTGGTTCCTGATGTCGAGCCCGATCCTGCGTGGCGGCAACCTGATCGTCACCGAGCGCGGCATCCGCGAGTCGGTGCGGCAGGTGCTGATCCCGCTCTGGAACACGTGGTACTTCTTCGCGCTCTACGCCAACGCGGCGAACGGCGGGGCCGGGTACGACGCGTCGGCGGCCGAGCACTCGCAGCACCCGATGGACCGGTACGTGCTCGCCAAGCTGCGGCAGTACGTCACGGCCATGACCGAGCAGCTCGACAACTACGAGGTCGCGAACGCCTGCGACTCGACCCGCACCTTCATCGAGGTGCTCACGAACTGGTACGTCCGTCGCTCGCGCGACCGGTTCTGGAACGAGAGCCCGGAGGCGTTCGACACGCTGTTCACGGTCCTGGAGACCGTGTGTCGGGCGGCGGCACCGCTGCTTCCGCTCACCACCGAGGAGGTGTGGCGCGGTCTGACCGGCGGGCGGTCGGTGCACCTGACCGACTACCCCGATCCCGAGGTGTTGCCGGCCGACGACGCTCTCGTGGAGGCGATGGACGTGGTCCGCGACGTGGCCTCGGCCGGGCTCGCGCTCCGCAAGGCCCACCAGCTGCGCACCCGGCTTCCGCTGGCGTCGCTCACGCTGGTGGTCGACGACACCTCGGCCCTGGCCGGGTTCGAGCCGATCCTCGCTGACGAGCTGAACGTGAAGCAGGTGCACCTCGTCGACGCCGGCTCCGAGGAGGCGGCGGCGTACGCCGTTCAGCAGCGGCTCAGCGTCAACGCGCGGGCCGCCGGCCCCCGCCTGGGGCGCGAGGTGCAGTCCGTCATCCGCGCCGCCAAGAGCGGGGACTGGTCGGTGGCCGACGACGGCACGGTGATCTGCGGCGGGATCCCGCTGGTGGACGGAGAGTTCGCGCTTGACACCGTGGCGGGCGAGGACTCGGCGGACGCGGCGACGGCCGTGCTCCCGCGCGGCGGCTTCATCGTGCTCGACACGAGCACCACACCCGAGCTCGAGGCCGAGGGCGTCGCCCGCGACCTGATCCGCTCCGTGCAGCAGGCCCGGCGCGACGCGGAGCTCGACATCTCCGACCGGATCTCGCTGGTCGTGGCCGGCCCGGCCGAGGTGCTGGCCGCCGCGCGCACGCACGAGCAGCTGCTCGCCCGGGAGACACTGGCCGACACCGTGGCGTTCGAGGAGGCGGCGGAGACCGACGTACGGGTCGCTCGGACCTGATTCGCTGGGCGACTCAGTTCTGAACAGGTGGCCGGCCCCAGTCGACGGCGGCTCGCACCGCCTCCGGCACCCGCTCCAGGAGCTCGGCGTCCGGGCGCGCGCCGAGGGCGTCGTTGACAGTCGAGAAAGCGATCCGGCCAGCCACGTACGCCGTGACGGCGACGATCTGCTCGTCGCTGAAGCCGGCGGCGCGGAGGGCGTCGACGTCGGCGGACGTGGTGCTGTTCGGGTCGCGTGCGACCGCGCGCGCCCATCGGGCCAGCGCCTGCTCAGCCGGGTCGAGCCCTGCGTCGTCGCCGGTCAGGACCCCGGCCGCCGTCTCGTCGTCGACCACCCCGGCCAGCCGGGTGCCCCAGGCCAGGGAGCAGTACGAGTCACCCATCGAGGAGGCCGCGGCGCTGACCAGGATGGCCTTCTGGCGGAACGTCAGGTCGCCGGCCGATGCTGCGGAGCCGAGCAGGTCGACGATGCCGTCGTGCACCGCCGGCGCGTGCGCCCACACCCGGGTCAGGTTCATGACGTACCCGTCGCCGTCGAGGTCCTCGGCGTACAGCTGGCGCGCCTGCTCCGTCGGCTCGGGCTCCGCGAGGAAGCTCCCCGTGCCCTCCATGTCCCACCTCCCGCGTGGGAGCGTAGTGCCCGCGGTCCGCGAGCAGGCTGGTTGGATGGGGCCATGACGACCCTCGACCTGTCCGCCGACGCCGTCACGCTCACCGAGCAGCTGGTCAACATCGAGTCGGTGAGCGGCAACGAGCGGGCGATCGCCGACGCAGTGGAGGTCGCGCTCCGCGCGCTGCCGCATCTCACCGTCACCCGCCGCGGCGACACGGTCGTGGCCCGGACCGAGCTCGGCCGTGGCGAGCGGGTCGTGATCGCGGGCCACCTCGACACCGTGCCCCTGAACGACAACCTCCCGGCCCGCCGCGAGGACGGCGTGCTGCACGGGCTCGGCACGTGCGACATGAAGGGCGGCGACGCCGTCATCCTCCGGCTCGCGGCGACCGTCCCCGAGCCGAACCGCGACGTCACCTACATCCTGTACGAGGCCGAGGAGATCGAGGCCGAGTTCAACGGCCTCAACCTGCTGGCGCAGAGCGACCCGGGGCTGATGGTCGCCGACTTCGCGATCCTGATGGAACCCTCGGGCGCGATCGTCGAGGCGGGGTGCCAGGGCACGATGCGGGTCGACGTCACGACCGTCGGCGAACGGGCCCACTCCGCCCGCAGTTGGAAGGGCGTCAACGCCATCCACGGCGCTGCAGACGTCCTGACGCGACTCAACGCGTTCGAGGAGCGCCGGCCGCTGATCGACGGCCTGGAGTACCGCGAGGGGCTCAACGCGGTGTTCATCGCGGGGGGAGTCGCCGGAAACGTGCTGCCCGACGAGTGCGTCGTGTCGGTCAACTACCGGTTCGCCCCCGACCGCAGTGAGGCCGAAGCCGAGCAGTTCCTGCGCGAGTTCTTCGACGGCTACGAGGTCACGGTGCGCGACAGCGCGCCGGGCGCGGTGCCCGGCCTCGGGCTGCCGGCGGCCAAGGCGTTCGTCGAGGCGGTCGGTGGGGAGGTCCGGCCGAAGTTCGGGTGGACCGACGTCGCGCGCTTCAGCGCCCTCGGCGTGCCCGCGGTGAACTTCGGCCCTGGCGACCCGATGCTCGCCCACAAGCAGGAGGAGCACGTCCCGATGGCGCACATCGAGACCTGCGAGCGAGAGCTTCGCCGCTGGTTGGGAGGCGAGTCGTGAGGAGCAAGTTCAAGGGCCCGGTGACCCTGCGGCGCAAGGCGGTCGACGAGGGAACGACCGACCAGCGCCTGCTCGACTCCCGTGGCCCGACCGACTGGGTCCACACCGACCCCTGGCGGGTGCTGCGGATCCAGGCGGAGTTCATCGAGGGCTTCGGGGCGCTGGCCGAGCTCGGTCCGGCAGTGAGCGTCTTCGGGTCGGCCCGGACCAAGCCCGATCACCCGGCGTACGAGAAGGGCGAGCAGCTCGGCCGCGCGCTCGTCGAGGCTGGGTTCGCGGTCATCACCGGCGGTGGCCCGGGCACGATGGAGGCCGCCAACAAGGGCGCCAGCGAGGCCGGCGGCCTCTCGGTCGGGCTCGGCATCGAGCTCCCCTTCGAGGCCGGACTCAACGAGTACGTCGACGTCGGCATCAACTTCCGCTACTTCTTCGCCCGCAAGACGATGTTCGTGAAGTACGCGCAGGGCTTCGTCGTCCTCCCCGGGGGGCTCGGCACTTTCGACGAGCTCTTCGAGGCGCTCACGCTCGTCCAGACCCGGAAGGTCACGTCGTTCCCGGTCGTGCTGCTGGGCGTCGACTACTGGGCGGGGTTGCTCGGCTGGCTGCGCGAGACCGTTCTCGCCGACGGCAACATCCACGAGGCCGACCTCGAGATGATCGTCCCGACCGACGACGTCGAGGAAGCCGTCGCGATCATGGTCGCCGCGCGCGAGGGTCGGATGCCGAATCCGCCCGCCCGGCGGGCGGAGTGAGGAGGGTCCGGAGATGACCTGGGTGTTCGCGATCCTGCTGGTGCTGGCGCTCGGCGGCGTCGCGGTGGTCGCCGCCGGCCGCGGGACTCCCATCAGCCGCGCGTACGACGACCGGCCCGATGCCGTGGTGCCGGCCACCGGTCCGTTGGGTGCCGACGACCTGCGCCGGGTCAGGTTCTCGTTGGCCTTCCGCGGCTACCGGATGTCGGAGGTCGACGCGCTCCTCGACCGGCTCGCGGCGGAGCGTGATGCCGCGTCGCCACGCCCGAACGGTCATGGCGACCGTCCTACCGACTGAGGCAGACTGCCTCCCGTGTCCGTCGAGATCATCGTCTACATCCTCACGGCCCTGGCGGCCGTGGTGGTCGTGCTGACGCGGCTCCGGCTCGGTGGCTCCGAGCACGGAGCCGGCCGCGCCGATGTCGGCTCGGCACTGCTCAACATCCACACCGGCGCGGGCGTTCTCGCACTCGCCGTGTGGGTCACGTACCTCGTCGCGCCGGACGACTCCCCGGTCGGGGGCGAGCTTGCCGGCATCATCGGCATCGCCCTGTGGTGGGTCGTGACGGTGGCCGGGCTACTGGTCCTGGTCCGCTGGCTGCCCAGCCGCGGCCGGCACGCGGTCGAGGCGATGGAGGACTCCTGGTCCGAGGGCCCGGGGCTGTCGGTGCTGGCGCACGTGGGGATGCTGGTCGGCGTCCTCGTCTTCACCTACGCCTACGCCGAGTCCCTCGTATGACGTCGGCCGCCACGAGGCTGGTCCTGCGACCGGTCCGGCGGTTGGTCCCGCGACTCATGGCCGGGTTCGCCCTGATCGTCGCTGCGCTGGTGCTGCCGGTCGCCCCGGCCTCAGCCGACGCCGACGACGCCGTGCTCTCCAAGCGCAAGCTGGGAGAGTCGGTGCAGGGCCGCAAGATCATGGCCTACCGCCTCGGCGACAAGTCGAAGTTCCGCGTGGTGCTGATCTCCACCATGCACGGCGACGAGGCACGCCCCCGCCGGATCCTCCTGTCGCTGCGGAACGGCGCGCCGATCAGCGGCGTCGACCTGTGGGTCGTGCCCACCTACAACCCGGACGGCCTGGCCGCCCGGACCCGGAAGAACGCCCACGGGGTCGACCTCAACCGCAACTACCCCTACCAGTGGGCGAACCTCGACGGGCCCTACGAGAGCGGCCCGCACCCGAAGTCCGAGCCCGAGACCAGGGCGATGGTCCGGTTCTTGAAGGACATCCGGCCGCACCGGATCCTGAGCTTCCACCAGCCGCTGTACGGCGTCGACCTCGACACCAAGAACAAGAAGTTCGCACGCAAGGTCGCCCGCATCCTGAAGCTGCCCAAGAAGACGTTCACCTGCGGCGGCGTCTGCCACGGCACCATGACCTCCTGGTACAACCACAAGTTCTCCGGCGCGGCCCTCACGGTGGAGTACGGCGCCGACCCGAGCCGCCGGATGATGCGCGTCATCGCCCCGCGACGGGTGCTGAGGGTCTTCGACGCGCGTCGCCAGCAGCTCGAGCGCGTGAGGTAGCTCGCCTCAGCGGCCGCGGAACGTCGGCTTCTCCTTGGCGATGAAGGCAGCGACCGCGGCGGCGTGGTCCTGGGTCGCGCCGGTCTCCGCCATCATCCGGCTCTCGAAGGCGATGGCCTCCTCGAAGGAGTGGCCCGCCGCGTACGCGACCGAGCGGCGGATCGCCCCGAGAGCCACGGTAGGGCCGGCCGCCAGCCGGGCCGCGACCTCGCCGACGGCGGAGCCGAGGTCGTCCTCGGGGACCACCGCGGTGGCGAGCCCCAGGTCGAGGGACTCCTCCGCCGACAACGTACGCGGGAAGTACAGCAGCTCGATCGCCTTCGCCCTCCCGACCAGTCGCTGGAGGTGGTAGCTGGCCCCGGTGTCGCAGGAGAGCGCGACGTTCGCGAACGCGAGGTTGAACCCCGCGCCTGCCGCCAGGTACCGAAGATCGCAGGCGAAGGCCAGGCTCGCGCCCGCCCCGGCGGCGACCCCGTTGACCGCCGCGATCACCGGCTTCGGCATCGTGGCGATCGCCGTCACGATCGGGTTGTAGTGCTCGTCCACCGTGCGGAAGAGGTCGTCGCTTGATTCGCTGTGCAGGATCTCGATGTGCTCCTTGAGGTCCTGACCGACGCAGAACGCCCGGCCGCTACCGGTGAGGACGACGCACCGCGCCGCCGGGTCGTCCGCGACCGCGCGGACGGTCTCGAGCAGCGCCGTCTTCGTCGCCACGTCGAGGCTGTTCATCGCGTCGGGACGGTTGAGGGTGATGGTGGCGACGCCGTCGGTGACGTCCAGCAGCACAGGTGAGGTCATGAAGGGAGTCTGCCCGACCCCGGTCGCCCCGGGCCTCCGGCTCAGTCGAGGCACTTCGCGAGGAACCGCTCGGACGCCGGCTTGAGCCGGTCGGCCTCGCTGGTGAACAGCTCGGCGGCCTCCCGGCCGGGCCAGTCGTGAGGCAGCAGCTCGTCGGGGAGCCCCGGGTCGGTGAAGAGGAACTTCCGCCACTCGTGCACCATCTGGAAACGGGCGGCGAACGCGTCCTCGTCGCTGGTGTCCGGCGACAACCCACGCAACAGCGCACCGGCCTCCCGGATGAAGCGCTCGTACGCCGCTGCGAGCTCGGGCAGGTCCCAGGCGTCGAGCGGGCTCGGCTCGATCCGCTCCGACCACACATGCCGTGCGGTCGTCCCGGCGCGCGCGAGGACCTCGTCGAGCTCGGTCCGCGCGAACGGGCTCACCCACGAGTGCGGTGTCAGCTCGGCGTACCCGATGAAGGACAGGTCGGCCCGCAGCCGGTTCCGCTCCGGGCGGCTGGTCGGTGGCTCGACCAGCGCCAGGTGCCAGGTGCCGTCCCACGTCCGCCGCACGCGGCGGTAGACGCGGGCGCCGACGTCGTCGAGCCAGCGGATGGTGCGATCGGTGGCCCGGTAGCCGCGGCCGGCCTGCAACCGGACCGGCTCCAGCCACCCCTCCGACACCATCCGCGAGATCGCGGTCCGCACCGCAGGCGCCTGGATCCCGACCGGATCGAGCAGCCGCACCAGCCCGGCGACCGGTGCCTGGCTGCCCCGGCCACGCAGGTGGTCACCGTAGACGTCGAACAACGCGGACCGCGCATGCATGAACAGAGTGTGCCAGTCCGTCGCCCTCACAACTCCGGGGCTGTGGCGCCGATCACCCGGCCATAGGGGATAATGGTGCGGCATCCGACCGCCGGGTCCGAGATTCGGACGGTCCAGACGTTACGTACTAGGAAGAGGTGCGCGGATGGCGGCGATGAAGCCCCGGACGGGCGACGGTCCGCTGGAGGTCACCAAGGAAGGGCGCGGACTCGTGATGCGGGTCCCGCTCGAAGGTGGCGGCCGGCTGGTCGTTGAGCTCAACGCCGACGAGGCCACCGCGCTCCGCCAGGC
>NZ_DASUTK010000148.1:0-12860 GCF_036374615.1 Nocardioides sp. | reverse complement strand
CGCAGTCACGTGATGCCCGCCCTCGTCGCGCCGTACGCCTCCGTGCCGGTGCTGGAGGGCCGGCTCGCGCTCGGGACCTGGCAGAGCGTCTGCCTGGTCGACCTCAACGTCGACAATGTCGAGCGCGAGGTGCGGTTCTCGTTCCTCCGGGGTTGAGTGTCGTGGACATCAGGGACGCCGGCCCGGACGACCATGCAGCCGTCGCCTCCGTGGTCAGGGACGCTTTCGCCGACGACGGCTCGGTCGCGAGCCTGGTCGCCGACCTCCGGGCAGCCGGGGCGATCGAGGTGGAGCGGGTTGCGGTCGACGGCGACGTCGTGATCGGCCACGTCGCCCTCGAGCGTGGGTGGGTCGACGCCGAGGAGGCGCTGGTCGACGTGCTCGTCCTCAGCCCGCTCAGCGTGGTGTCAGCCCGCCAGGCCAGCGGGATCGGGGGCCGGCTGATCGAGGCCGCGCTCGATGCCGCGGGCGAGCGCGGAGAACCCTACGTCTTCCTCGAGGGCTCGCCGGACTACTACTCACGCCGGGGCTTCGAGCCGGCCGCCCCGCGCGGGTTCCTGCGTCCTTCGGAACGCATCCCCGCACCCGCCTTCCAGGTCGCGGTGCTCGACGACCGCGGCGTGACCGGCCGGCTCGTCTACCCGGACCCCTTCTGGCGTCACGATGCCGTGGGCCTGCGAGGAGACGTGCTCGCCGCGGTGCGGGAGCGGTACGGCGAGTGACCCCCTCAGCAGAAGAACCGGCCGATGAAGACGCTGCGCCCCGAGGGGAGCCGCTCGACGTCGACCCGGAGATCGACCACGACCTCGGAGCCGTCCCGGCGTCGGGCCGGCACCGTCACGCGCCTGCCGATCAGCGGGCGTCGCCCCTTGACGAGATGCAGGGTGAAGCCGGCGATGTGCGCCTGGTGGAACCGCTCCGGGATGATCGACATCAGCCGTTGACCGACCAGCTCCCCGGGCTCGTCGAACCCCAGCAGGTCGACGGCCGCGCGGCTGATCGCGAGGATCCGGTTCGCGTCGTCGGCGGCCAGGACCGCCTCGGCCGAGTCGCGCACCTCGCTCGTATCCCAGTCGACCTCGGGGTGGTCGGGACTGCGGCGCGGCGGGGTGAAGTAGGACGACCAGGCCACCGACGGCTCCCCGGCCGCCTGTGATCCGACCTGGTCGCAGATCCAGCGACGCATCGCCTGGATCTCCGGCTGCGTCGGGGGCCACATCAGCTCACCCTGTTCGGCGAGGCGCAACGCCTCGTCGAGCATGACGTCGAGGGCGGCGAAGTTCGGGACCGACGTGCGCGGCACCAGCAGCTGCACGTTGGGTGCCGAGATGCCGGGGCCGGTGGCGCGTGACATGACCGTGGACGGGACCAGCCCGACGTCGGGGGCGGGCACCTGCTGCGCCAGCAGCCCGAGGGCATCGCTGGCACTCGCATGCTCCTCGATCGCGCTGAGGTCGGCGTCGAGCCGGACCAGCAGCAGCTCACGCAACAGGTTCGCCGCGTGCTCCTGCCACGCATGGTGCATCAGCAGCGGCATGTGGACGAGGTCGACGACCACGACGGAGGCGTCGTTCGCGTCGTCGCCCTCGGCCAGGTCCCACACCTGCTCGCCGTCGCCGAGCTCGAACCAGACGACCTTGCCCTGTCCGTCGGGATAGGCGCCCCACCGGGACGTGAGCTCCTCGACCAGGTGCAGCCCGCGGCCGGTGGCCGCCGCGTCCCCGAACTCGCGCCGCGTCGGCATCCGCTGGCTGCCGTCGCTGAGCTCGACCCGGAGCCCGTGCGGCGCCAGCAGGATCCGCAGCGACATGGGGGTTCCGGCGTGGACCAGCGCGTTCGTGACGATCTCGCTCATGGCGAGCTGTGCCGGATCGAGGTCGTCCTCACGCTCGTGGCCGGCAAGAGCGCGTCGGAGCAGGGCACGGGCGCGCCCGGCGCTCGTGGCCTCGGGCGCCAGCTCCTCGGCCACGACCTCTCTCGTCACCACTGCACTATGACTCCGACCTGCGTTGCTCACCACCATGCGACACCCCCATGCGATACCCCCATAGAGGACACGGACGCCACCGCGATGTATGACGCGGTTCCCTGTCGAACACATGTTCGACTAGCATGAGCTGATGACGCGCCCGCTTGCCCCGCCCGGATGGCCGCCCCAGGTCCGCCCGCCCGATGCTCCTGACTGGGAGCGCACGGCGGCGGCCTGGCTGCTCGACCTGTGCCCGCCTGACTACCGACGCTACGACGGACTGCGGCGACACGTCGTGGTGCTGGCGCGGTTCGCGGTGCTGCACGTGGAGGCCAACCAGGCGGCCTGCCGGCGCGGGCTGAGCGAGGCTCGCGCCGACCTCGGACAGGTCGCCGACCTGGCGGTGGTCGACGCCGCCCTGCAGACGTTCCAGCTCGAGGAGGCGAGGCTGCTCGCCGTACGACGGGCGGTCGGACTGGTCGAGGAGGCGTTGCGCGGCCGCCGCTACGTCGCCCGACTCTGAGAGGCGCCGTCCCTAGTAGCGTCGAGGCCATGAGCAGACCTGTGGTCGTCATCATCGGCGCCGGGCCCGGGGTCAGCGGGTCGTTGGCGCGACGCTACGCCGACGACGGCCACGACGTGGGACTGGTCGGCATCCATGAGGAGCAGCTCGCCACGCTGGTGACCGACCTCGGGGCGCGGGGCGCGACCGCGATGCCCGCGGTCGCCGACATCACCGACGACGCGGCGGCGCGGGCTGCCGTGACCGGTCTGGGCGAGTCGTTCGGCCGGATCGACGTGCTCCATTTCAACCCGAGCGCGTTCCGCGAGGAGGATCCGTTGACGCTGAGCGTCGACCACCTGCTCGCCGACGTCCGGCTGGGCGTGGGTGCGCTCCTCACCGCGCTCCAGGCGGCTCGCCCGTTCATGACCGAGGGCGGTCGGGTCACCGCCACCGGCAGCATGGCCGCCGACCGGCCCTGGCACCGGGCCGCGTCGCTCGGGGTGCAGAAAGCGGGGCTCCGCAACCTGGTGCAGAGCATCGACGCCACCCTCGAGCCAGACGGCATCCGCGCCGTGTCGGTCACCGTCCGCGGCACGCTGTCCGACGAGGGAGCGTTCACGCCCGACCGGGTCGCGGCGGCGCTCCATGCCGCCGCGAGACAGGACCCCGGCCAGTGGCGTACCGAGATCCCGTACACCGGCTGATGACCCGTTTCTCCGGGGTGGTGCTGGTCGACGGGCAGGGGCGGCTGCTGTTGCAGGAGCGCGACGAGCACGCGCCGATCGACCCGGACAAGTGGGGCTTCTGCGGCGGTCACCTCGAGCCGGGGGAGGACTTCCTCGTCGGCGCCCACCGCGAGCTCGAGGAGGAGACCGGTCTCCGACCGGCCGACCTCGGCATCACGCTCGAGCTCGTGGGCGAGTACACCGTGTTCCATGCCCACACCGGGACCGACGACGTGATGCGGCTGTTCGCGGCCCAGTGCGATCTCACCGACGCCGACGTGGACTGCCGCGAGGGACGGCGGATCGTCTTCGTCGACGTCGAGCGGGCCCGAGCCCTCGACCTCACTGCCGCGGCGAAGGCCGCGCTCCCGTCCTTCCTGGCGTCCGAGCGGTACGCCGCGTGGTCCGCCGGCGAGGGCGGGCCGTGCATATGAGCTGGGCGCGGCTCGTCTGTAGGCTGGGCTGCCATGGGCTTGCTGGACCAGATCACGACGCCGCGCGACCTGCGCGACCTCACGCCCGTCGAGCTCGAGACCCTCGCAGCGGAGGTCCGTGACTTCCTGGTCCAGGCCTGCTCGCGCACCGGCGGGCACCTCGGGCCCAACCTCGGCGTGGTCGAGCTGACGATGGCGATCCATCGCGTGTTCGACAGCCCGACCGACCGGATCGTCTTCGACACCGGCCACCAGACCTACGTGCACAAGCTGCTGACGGGCCGCCAGGCGGGCTTCGACAAGCTCCGCCAGGAGGGGGGCCTCAGCGGCTACCCGAGCCAGGCCGAGTCCGAGCACGACATCGTCGAGAACTCCCACGCGTCGACCGCGCTGTCCTACGCCGACGGGCTGGCCAAGGCCTACACCGTGCGAGGCGAGGACCGGCACGTGGTCGCCGTGATCGGCGACGGGGCGCTGACCGGCGGGATGGCCTGGGAGGCCCTCAACAACATCGCGATCGCCAAGCGGAGCCGGCTGGTGATCGTCGTCAACGACAACGAGCGCTCCTACACCCCGACCGTCGGGGGTCTCGCGACGGCACTCGCCTCGCTGCGTACGAACCCTCGCTACGAGCAGGTGCTCGACCAGGTGAAGCGGCGGTTGACCGCCGTCCGGGGCGTGGGGCCGGCGGCGTACGACGTCCTCCACGCCATGAAGAAGGGCATGAAGGACGCACTCGCCCCGCAGGGGTTGTTCGAGGATCTCGGGCTGAAGTACGTCGGGCCGGTCGACGGCCACGACCTCGCCGCCGTCGAGAAGGCGCTGACGCAGGCCAAGCGCTTCAACGGCCCGGTCATCGTGCACGCCCTCACCCGCAAGGGCTTCGGGTACGACGCCGCCGAGCAGCACGAGGCCGACCAGTTCCACTCGCCCCGGCCCTTCGACGTCGAGACCGGCGAGGAGCACCCGACCGGTGGGATCTGGACCGACGTCTTCGCCGAGGAGATGGTGCGGATCGGCGAGCGCCGCCCCGACGTCGTGGCGCTGACGGCCGCGATGATGCATCCGGTCGGGCTCCACCACTTCGAGGCACGGTTCCCCGAGCGCACGTTCGACGTCGGCATCGCCGAGCAGCACGCCGCCACAAGCGCCGCGGGCCTCGCGATGGGTGGCCTCCATCCGGTCGTCGCCGTCTACGCGACGTTCCTCAACCGTGCCTTCGACCAGGTGCTGATGGACTGCGCCCTCCACCGGTGCGGCGTCACGTTCGTGCTCGACCGCGCCGGTGTCACCGGCGACGACGGGGCCAGTCACAACGGCATGTGGGACATGTCGGTGCTCCAGGTCGTGCCCGGTCTGCGACTGGCCGCGCCACGCGACGCGGCGCGGCTCCGCGAGGAGCTCGGGGAGGCGCTCGAGGTGTCTGACGCGCCGACCGTGGTCCGGTTCCCCAAGGGACCGCCGCCGGACGACATCGACGCGATCGACCGCGTCGGCGGCGTCGACGTCCTGCTGCGCGACGGCGCGCGTGACGTGCTCATCGTCGGAGTCGGCGCGATGGCGACCACCGCGGTCGAGGTCGGGCAGCGCCTGGTGGCCCAGGGGATCGGTGTCACGGTCGTCGACCCGCGGTGGGTCAAGCCGGTCGACCGGGCGCTCGTGGACCTGGCCCGTGACCACGGACTGGTCGTCCACCTCGAGGACAACGGTGTGGTGGGCGGCTGCGGAGCGACGCTGCTCCAGACCCTCAACCAGGCCGGCGTCACGACGCCGGTCCGGCTGCACGGGATCCCGCAGGAGTTCCTCGGCCACGCCAAGCGCGCGGTGATCCTCGAGCGGATCGGTCTCGACGCCCAGACCCTCGCCCGCGGCATCGTGGAGGAGGTCACCGGGCTCGCCGAGCCGGTGGTGGACACCCGGACGGCTGGGTCGCCTGCCAACCGCACTTGATCGTAGGTTGGCTGCTATGAACCTGTTCCGCACCAAGTCCGTCGAGCAGTCCATCGCCGAGACCGACGAGCCGGAGCACCGGCTCAAGAAGACCCTCGGCGCCCTCGACCTGGTGGTCTTCGGAGTCGGCGTCATCATCGGCGCCGGGATCTTCGTGCTGACCGGCACCGTCGCGGCGTCGAACTCGGGGCCTGCGATCGCCATCTCCTTCGCGATCGCGGGTCTGGCTTGTGGCCTGGCGGCGCTGTGCTACGCCGAGTTCGCGTCCACGGTGCCGGTGGCCGGCAGCGCCTATACGTTCAGCTACGCCACGTTCGGAGAGCTGATCGCCTGGATCATCGGGTGGGACCTGGTGCTGGAGTTCACGATCGGGTCGGCCGCGCTCTCGACGAGCTTCTCCAGCTACTTGCAGGAGCTGCTCGACGGTACGCCGTTCGAGATCCCCGCCTCGTTGAGCTCGGCCGAGGACGGGCTGTTCAACCTACCGGCGGTGCTGGTCGCCCTGGCCGTGATGACGGTGCTGATCGTCGGCATCAAGTTCTCCAGCCGGCTCAACCAGGTCGTGGTGGCGATCAAGCTGGCCGTGGTGCTCCTGGTCATCGTGGCCGGGATCGGCTACATCGACCGCGACAACTACTCGCCGTTCGTGCCGCCGTCGGAGGCCGCGCCCGAGGGGGCCGGCGGGTTCATGGACGTGACGCTGCTGTCCAGCATCTTCGGCCTCGAGCCGAGCGTCTACGGGATCGCCGGCGTGGTGGCGGGCGCCGCCATCGTGTTCTTCGCGTTCATCGGCTTCGACATCGTGGCCACGACCGCCGAGGAGACGCACAACCCCCAGCGCGACGTCCCGCGCGGCATCCTCGGTTCGCTGGCCATCGTCACCGTGCTCTACATGGCGGTCAGCCTGGTGATCACCGGGATGCAGGACTTCCGCGACATCGACCCCGACGACGCGGCTCCACTCTCGACCGCCTTCACGGTCAACGGGCTGGACTGGATGGGCGACGTGATCGCGGTGGGCGCCTGCATCGGGCTGATCGTGGTGGCGATGATCCTGATGCTCGGCCAGACGCGGGTCGGCTTCGCCATGGCTCGTGACGGGCTGCTGCCGCTCCCGTTGGCCAAGGTGCATCCCCGGTTCGGGACGCCCTACATCTTCACGATCATCACCGGCGTCGCGGTGGCCGCGATCGCGGGCTTCGTGCCGCTGTCGACGCTCGCGGAGCTGGTCAACATCGGGACCCTGTTCGCATTCGTCCTGGTCAGCGCCGGCGTCGTGGTGCTGCGGCGGACGCGCGCCGACCTGCCGCGCGGCTTCCGGGTCCCGGCCGCACCGCTGGTGGCAGGCGTCGCGGTGCTGATGTGCCTCTACCTGATGCTGAACCTCAGCGGTGGCACGTGGGTGCGGTTCCTGGTCTGGATGGGAATCGGACTGATCGTCTACTTCGCCTACGGCATGCGCAACAGTCGACTCGGCCGTCGCGAGTCGACGGTCGAGGAGACCGCCAGGTGAGGGAGCCGCTGGTCCACATCGTCGACGACGTCCCGGAGCTCGCGGGCGTCGACCGGCTGCCGATGGTGGCAGCGCTCGACGGTTTCCTCGACGCGGGCAGTGCCGCCGCGCGGGCTGCCCAGCACCTGGTCGACCTCGCCGGGGCCCGGGTGGTCGCGACGTTCGACGTCGACCAGTTCCACGACTACCGCGCCCGCCGGCCCCCGATGTCCTTCGTGCGCGACCACTACGAGGCGTACGACCCGCCGCGCCTGGTCGTGCGGCTGGTCCGCGACACCGGCGGCACGCCGTACCTGCTGCTTCACGGCCCCGAGCCGGACAACCGCTGGGAGGGATTCGCGGAGGCGGTGCGGAGCGTCGTCGAGCGGTTCGACGTCAGCCGGGTGGTGTCCATGGGGTCGGTGCCGATGGCGGTGCCGCACACACGCCCGATCGCCATCACCCCGCACGCCAACAACCCCGAGCTCCTCAGCGGCGAGAGCCGGTGGCGCGGGGAGCTCCGGATCCCGTCGTCGGCCCAGGCGCTGGTGGAGGTGCGGCTCGGCGAGTGGGGGCACGACGCGATGGGGTTCGTCGCCCACGTGCCCCATTACCTCGCGCAGCTCGAGTACCCCGCTGCCTCGATCGCGCTGCTCGAGCAGGTCGAGCGCGCGGCCTGGCTGACCATCGACCTGTCGGGTCTCCGTGCCGAGGCCGAGGACCGGGAGGCCGAGGTCGCGCGCTACCTCGCCGCCAACGAGGAGGTCGGTGACGTCGTGATCGCCCTCGAGCAGCAGTACGACGCGTTCGAGCGCGCCGAGAGCTCCGGCTCCAGCCTGCTGGCTGCGGACCAGCCGCTGCCCACCGGAGACGAGATCGGGCAGCAGTTCGAGCAGTTCCTCGCCGGTCTCGACGGCCCCGACGTGGACCAGCCGGACGACCCGGGTGACGCCCGGTGACGGTCTCGGCGAAGTCCCTCGTCGAGCTGCTGGACCTGGAGCGGATCGACACCACCCTGTTCCGCGGTCGACAACCCGACACCGACCGGCAGCGGGTCTTCGGCGGCCAGGTCGCCGCCCAAGCGCTCGTGGCGGCCACCCGCACGGTCGACGCCGAGTTCGGCGTGCACTCGCTGCACTCCCACTTCCTCCTGCCCGGTGACACCGCGGTGCCGATCGTGTACGACGTGGAGCAACTGCGGGACGGTCGCTCCTTCGCGACCCGGCGGGTCGTGGCCCGCCAGCACGGGCGCCCGATCTACTTCCAGTCCGCGAGCTACCAGCGCGCGGAGGAGGGGTACGAGCACCAGGACCGGATGCCCGAGGTGCCCGCCCCCGAGCAGGGCCTCGACATGGCCGACCTGCTGCGCAGCAGCGGCAACAAGGAGTCCGACGCGCTCGCCAAGGAGTGGGCCTCGCTCGAGGCCCGCTACGTGGGCCACTCCCGCTACAACCTGCCCGACGACGGCGAGCACCCGGCCCGCGCCCGGATGTGGATCCGGGTCGGGGACGGACTCGGCGACGATCCGCAGATCCACCTCGCGGCCTTCACCTACGCCAGTGACATCGGTCTGCTCGGGGCGACCCTCGCAGCGCACGACGTCACGCCGGACCGGGTTCAGATGGCGTCGCTAGACCACACGCTGTGGTTCCACCGCCCGTTCCGGGCCGACGACTGGTGGCTCTACGACATGCAGTCGCCGGCCGCCCAGGGCGCCCGCGGACTCGCGTGGGCCCGCGTCTTCACCCCCGAGGGCCGGCTGGTGGCGAGCGCCGCGCAGGAGGGGCTGATCCGCCCTCGGCGCGACCGCTGAGCCGTCCACGCGAGGATTTGTCAATCACAACGATGTAGTTTCCGGACAGCCTCGCGGAACCGCCCTACGGTGGTCGCGCCCTGTGACGCCTGATCCCCCGTGAGGTTGTCGTGACTGCTGTTACTCGCGTGTTCCTGCCCTCCTTGGCAGCGGGCACGCTGCTCCTGACCGCGCTGGCGGTCGCGCCGGCGGTCGCCGGCGAGCACGAGCGCAAGTACCCGCAGGAACACCTCCTCCGAGACGCTCGCGCTGGGGCGTCGCCGCAGACGGCCTTCCAGATGCCCTTCCCGTGCGGCCAGGCCTGGACCGGGACCACGCGCAGCACGCACAGCCCGAGCAGCTGGGCGATCGACTGGAACCGGACGGACGACGCCGGTGACCCGGTCGTGGCGGCCGCGCCCGGCACTGTGGTGCGCGCCGAGCCCAAGGGGACGAGCGGCTACGGGCACTACGTGATGGTCGAGCACGCCGACGACGAGCGGACGATCTACGCGCACCTCGACCAGTTGACGGTCTCCGTCGGCCAGACCGTGGACCAGGCCGCGCAGCTCGGGACGGTGGGCAACACCGGCAACTCCTTCGGCTCCCACCTCCACTTCGAGGAGCGGCGCGGGAACACCGTGCTCCCGCCGTACTTCGCGGGCACGGCCTTCACCTTCGGCTCCACTCTCGTCTCGCAGAACTGTGTCGACGTCCCGCTGGCGGGCGACTTCGCCGACGGGCCGGAAGCCGAGGTCGTGGTGTTCCGCCGCACCCAGCGGGGGCGGTTCGTCGTCCAGCGGGTGGGCCAGGCACCGCTGGAGATCGGGTTCGGCAACGGGACGGACCAGCCGTTCCTCGGGGACTGGGACGGCGACGGCAAGGCGAACCCGGGCGTGCGCGTCCCGGCGTACTCGCGGTTCCGGCTCAAGACGCCGGCCGGGGTCACTCGGTTCGCACTGGGCCGACCACGCGACCTCCCGATCGCCGGCGACTGGGACGGGGACGGCCGCTGGGAGGTCGGCCTGCGCAAGGCCGCGACCGGGCGCTTCGTCCAGCGTGCCGCCGACGGCACCAGGTCCCGGGTCGCGCTCGGTGACCTCGACGACCTGCCCGTCACCGGTGACTGGGACGGGGACGGTCGCACTGACCTCGGGGTGTACGACCAGGCGACAGCGACGTTCACGTTGCGGATCGTCGACGCGGACGGGCTGGCCTGGACCGCCCAGGTGCCGTTCGGCGTCCCTGGCGACCTGCCGGTCACTGGTGACTGGGACGGCAACGGTCGCACCGACGTCGGTGTCTGGAACCCGACCACCGCCACGTTCTCCCAACGACGCGCGGCCAAGCCGACCGCCGCCCGGGCCACCGAGACCCGGCTGGTGTTCGGGAACCCGCGCTGACCTCTCCGGTTCTGCCGCTGGCGAACGCGCTTCCCCGGCGGGCCACGGGCGGCGAGCATGGCCGCCATGAAGGTGCTGGTGCTGGGAGGAACACACCATGTCGGCCGGGCGGCCGTCGAGACCGCGCTCGAGCGCGGCCACGACGTGGTCACGCTCAACCGCGGTGTCAGCGGTGTGACCTCGCCGGAGGTGGATGCGAGGCACGCCGACCGGCTCGACCCCGACGCCGTGGCGAGGGTGCTCGGCGACGACGAGTTCGACCTGGTGGTCGACACCTGGTCGCACGCCCCGGTCGCGGTTCGTGACAGCGCCCGGCTGCTGTCCGGCCGGGCGGGCTACTACGGCTACGTCTCGAGCCGCTCGGTGTACCAGTGGCCGCCCCCGCTCGGCCTGGACGAGAGCGCGCCGGTCGTGGCCGCCGACCCGGCCGGGACGGATCCCGACGACTACGCCGCGGCCAAGCGTGGCGGCGAGCTGGCGGTGCAGCAGGAGTTCGACGGTCCGGCGGGCTTCCTGCGTGCGGGGCTGATCCTCGGCCCGTACGAGAACGTCGGGCGGCTGCCGTTCTGGCTCACGCGGATCGCCCGTGGCGGCCGGGTGCCGGCGCCCGGTCCGCACGGCCGGCCGTTGCAGCTGATCGACGCCCGCGACCTCGCTGCGTGGGTGCTCGACCACCGTCCGACCGGAGAGCTCAACACCGTGAGCGTCCCGGGCCACACCACGATCGGTGAGGTGCTCGAGGAGTGCGTCCGCGTCACCGGGGCCGACGCCGAGCTCGTGTGGCTCACGCCGGAGGTGATCGAGGTTTCGGGAGTGCAGCCGTGGACCGAGCTGCCGATCTGGACCCCGCCCACCGGCGAGCTGGCGGCCCTTCACGACTGCGACGTCTCGGCTGCGTACGCCGCCGGGCTGGTCTGCCGGCCGGCGATCGAGACCGTGGCCGACACCTGGGCCTGGCTCGAGCGTGAAGGGGTACCCGACCCTGCCACGACGCGCGCGGGGACCGGGATGGACGAGGCCGTCGAGCAGCGACTCTGGGATGCCGCCGGACGCTAGGCGCCGACGGCGCGGCCGACGAGGTGAGGGGCCCCGTCCTTCGGTCGCGTGAGCGCGAAGGCCTGTCCGTCCGCGATGCGCTCGTGGCCGAACCCGACCGTGCCCGGCAGCGGGACCGGCTTCTTGAAGGCGACCTCGACCGTCACCTGGTCCGGGAGCCGGTTCTCCAGGGCGGCCACGCAGCGGGCCAGGCTCCACATCCCGTGCGCGATCTGCCGCGGGAAGCCGAACGCCTTGGCCGTCAGCGGGTAGAGGTGGATCGGGTTGTGGTCGCCCGAGACCGCGGCGTACCGCCTGCCGATGTCACCGGCGAGCCGCCACTCCACCGTGGCTGTCGGCGTGTGCTCGAAGGTCATGCCGCCGGTGGCCCGGTCGTCACCGCGACCGAGCCGGAGGTAGGTCGAGGTGGACTCCCACACCGGCTCGCCGTCGACCTGGGCCTCGGCCAGGAAGTCGACCACCGTGCCCTTCGCGTGCGGCCGGGTCGCCGAGGCGCGGACCTCGATGCCCAGCGGCTCGCCCGGGTAGAGCGGACGGTGGCTCGTGATCGAGTTCTCGAGGTGGAGCGTCCCGACGGGCGCGAACGGGAAGCCGGGGTCCGTCATCAGCTGCATGTGCAACGGGAAGGCCAGCACGTGCGGGTAGGGGAGGGGCACTGTGTCGCGCGGGTCGAAGCCGCAGACGAGCGCGTACGCCGCTGCGTGATGCCGGTCCAGCGGGGCCGCCTCGCGCACCCGGGCCCCGAGCGTGCTCGGGTCGGAGCCGGGGCGCTTCCGGATCCCAGGGAGCTGGTTGACCACCGGGATCGATGGCAGGGCCGCCTTGAGCATGGTCGGGACCGGCATCAGGCCCCCAGCATCATCTGGCCGCAGACCCGGACGACGTTGCCGTTGACGGCGGTCGATCGCGGGTCGGCGAACCACGCGATCGCCTCGGCGACGTCCACCGGCAGTCCACCCTGCGCCATGGCGTTCAGTCGTTGACCGACCTCGCGCGGGGCGAAGGGCATCTTCGCCGTCATCTGGGTGATGATGAAGCCAGGTGCGACGGCGTTGATCGTGATGCCGTCCGAGAGATCGTCCCGCAGCGACTCGACCAGGCCGATCATGCCGGCCTTGGAGGTCGCGTAGTTCGTCTGGCCGGCATTGCCGGCGATGCCGGAGAACGACGAGACGCCGACGATGCGGCCGTTCTCGCGGACCAGCCCTTCGTCGAGCAGGTGCCGGGTGATCCGCTCCGGCGCGATCAGGTTGACGTTCAGCACCGATCGCCACCGCTCGTCGTCCATGTTGGCGAGCTTCTTGTCGCGGGTGATGCCGGCGTTGTGGACGACGACGTCGACGCCGCCGTGGTTCTCGGAGAGGTGCCGCGCGATCCGCTGCGGTGCGTCCTTGGCGGTGATGTCGAGGCTCAGGTGCTCGCCGTCGAGCTCGCGCATCAGGGCCTGCAGCTCGCTGGCGGCCTGGGGCACGTCGAGGCCGACCACGGTGGCGCCGTCGCGGTGCAGCACCCTGGCGATCTGCTCGCCGATGCC
>NZ_DASUTK010000147.1:0-26194 GCF_036374615.1 Nocardioides sp. | reverse complement strand
GCGCATCCGGCGTCAGGAGTTCAAGGTCATGGTGGCGGACATGGTCTATCTCGGACTAGCCAGCTTCGTGGCCTGGGGCCGCTTCGCACTTGAGCCCTTCACCGGGTGACCTGATGTCTGACATGACTACGTGCGACTGGCCTTCGTCCATCCGAGTAACCCCGCGGGTCCTTACCGCGCCCCTGTGACGATCCTCGAGTGACCGTCGAAGCCGCTCGCCGGCACAGGGATCCAACGCATACGGCCGCTTGTTCCACCGCTCGACTCGTTGGAAATCATGAACGCCGGAGGACAAGGTCAGTCGCTCGACACGCACCGTGGCGCTCTGGTGGACGGGCGGTGTCCAGCCGGGATCACGCTGAGGCTGAGGCTGAGGCCGCGGCCGGTCACCATGGCGGCGAGGCGCTGATTCCGATATGCACCTCACTCGGAGTTTCGGTGTATCCCTCGAAGTCTCCGCTGGTTCTTGATGATGAGGCAGCCGAGCCGCCTGACCGCTGGGGCCCTGAACCTCATTGCCGATGGTGTCTCCCCCAGCGCGGGAGACGCACCTCACAGTCAGTGCCTGTCACATGGCGCCGCGCAACTGCCACCTGTGTCACATGAAGCCATGCCGCCGTGTCTAGAGGAGTAAACCGGCACGTGCCTCGTGGCACACCTCCTGCCGAGCATCGGACAAGCACGTCCCGGCCAATCCCGAGGCGACCCCGTACCGGATGGCGCAGTTACGTGCCTGGCGCCCCGTTGACCCGGCCTTTCGTCGGCGGGGGAGTGCAGCGCCCGGAGACCTGCGGCTCCGCGGGTGCAGGGCCGCGTCTGCGTTCCTTTGTGATCGTCGGACCTCGCCTGAAGCGAGGGCTCGGATTGGGCTCGCTTTGACTGGCAAAGGCACGCAACGGGGTGCCGTCGTCACCCGACGTCGCCAACTGCATCGCTGCAGGTCAGGGGCGCATTCGGCCTCGTGAGCGCAGTCGATCGCAAAGAATCGCACTTACGCTCAGGGCCATGAACCTCTTCCCGATGACCCACCATGTGGAGTGCGTCGCGGCTCGAACCGCTACTGCTCACCGGCCTCGAACACGGCCACCGCCCAGTTGGCCCCCCGTGGCTCGGGAGGTAGCCGTACCTCGACGGTGTGCGGAGCCCCTGCCGGAACCACGGTGCAGGGGTCGTCGAGGAAGGCGAGGTACGGCGTTCGCTCCGGGGGCCAGGGGACGTGCTCACCATCGAGCCGGAGGTCCGGCTCCGCCGCCCGGTCGAAGGCTTCCGGCCCGCGGACGACCTGGACGAACTGGTCCGCCTCCGAGGCCGGGATCTCGACGACCAAGGACTCGGCACCCGTCGCCGCCTCGACGCCGCGTGTGAACCACCAGTCGCGACCGTCGAAGCCCTCACCCAGCACGGACACCTCGCGTCCGACGAGCGTCGCGACCGTCGGCGACGTCTGTCCGCTGATCGACACGCCGAAGCGGGCGTCCGTCTCGGCGGGCATGCCCTCGGCCAACTCGCGCCGCCCCGCGGTACGTCCGTCCGCGGTCGTGACGAAGATCTTCAGGTGGTGCTGCGTGCGCGGCGTGAGGTTGGACGTGTTCCGCGCGAAGTACCGGTTGAAGGCCAACGTGCGTGTCCAGCTGAGGTCGCGAGTGCCGTCGCAGGGCGAGACCTGGCCGCCGCCTCCGGGCGTGCGCACCACCAGCCAGAGCCCGGGCTCAGCGCCTTCGCAGAAGTAGGTGTTCGCGACCCGGTCCTCGTCGATGTTGACGTCGACCTCCAGCAGGGGGCTGCCCGGCTGGTTCTGGTGCCGCTCGACCAGGTGGATCCGCGAGGCGTCCTCCCGCGCCGAGTCGGGCACCAGGAACTCCGTCTGGTCGGGTCGGAACGGCAGCCCCGTCCCGCTGGGCCCGGTGGGAAGGGTCGGCCCCGGAGCGGGCTGCGGGCCGTCAGAGCCGCCGAGCAGCTGTGTGCCGATCGTGAGCCCGACGACGAGCGCCGCCGAGGCGGTGACAGCGGCGAGCCCCTGCCGACGCCGCTGGACGCCAGCGATTCGCGCGTGCAGCTCGCCGAGGTCAGGGCCGCGGTGGTCGACCGCGGTCGCGTGCTCGGTGAGGGTGCGGCCGATGAGGTCAGGGTTCATGACGTCGCCCCCTCCGCCGGGTTCTCCTCCATGGCGATGTCAGCTCGCAGGTGCCGAAGTGCCTTCGCGTGCTGACTCTTCACGGTCCCGATCGAGCAACCGAGCTGCGCGGCGGTCTCGGACTCGGTGAGGTCGTCGAAGTAGCGCAGCACGATCACGGCCCGCTGACCCGGCGGCAGGTGGCCGAGCGCCGTCCACAGGTCCATGGTCTCCTCGGCAGGAGCGTCGCGCTCGGCCAGCTCGACCACCCGATCCGTGGCCCGTTCGGACCACCAGCGCCGCCGCCACCACGAGGTGTGGGTGTTGGTGATGATCCGGCGTACGTAGGGCTCGGGGTCTCCCGAGACCCGGTCCCACGCGAACCACAGCTTCGTCAACGCTGTCTGGACGAGATCCTCGGCCCGGCCCTGGTCGCGCGTGAGCAGGTAGGCAGTGCGCAACAGCGCGTGCCACCTCGCCAGCACGAAGGCGTCGAACTCCGGCTTCTCGGCCATGGCCCCCCTACGCATCGAGCGCCGCCGAAGGTTGCCCCGCTCCCTCATCCTTCTCCGATCGGGAACCCGCGTCCACGGGCGTAACCTCACCGACATGGAGCTGGTCGACCTGTCGCACGTCATCGAGCACGGCATGACGACGTACCCGGGGCTGCCGGGGCCGGAGGTGGGAGTCCATCTCGGCTTCGAGGAGTCGCACGCGACGTACGACGAGGGGACCGAGTTCACGATCGGCCGGATCACCATGGTCGGCAACACCGGCACGTACCTCGACACGCCGGCCCACCGGCACCGTGGCGGGTGGGACACCAGCGAGCTGCGGCTCGAGCAGTGCGTGGACCTGCCGGCCGTGGTCGTGGACGGTGACGGCCGATTCGGACCGGCGGCGTTCGAGGGACTCGAGCTCGCCGGGTCGGCGGTGCTGCTGCGGAGCGGTTGGGACCGGCACTGGCGCACCGACCGGTACGGCGACCCCGACCACCCGTTCCTCGACGACGCGGGCGCGGCGCACCTGGTCGACGCGGGAGTGGCGCTGGTCGGCATCGACAGCGTCAACATCGACGACACCCGCGGCGGCGAGCGGCCCGCCCATACGCGGCTGCTGGCGGCCGGCATCCCCGTCGTGGAGCACCTCACCCGGCTCGACCGCCTACCGGCCACCGGGGCGAGGTTCACAGCCGTGCCCGCGAAGGTGGCGGGGATTGCCACGCTGCCGGTCCGCGCGTTGGCACGGTTGCCCTGACGCAGCGATCACGAGGTACGTCGTTTAGGCCGCAATCGTCTGGGTACCGCCCCTGGGGCTCGAAGCGGATTCCTGCTGCGGGCGATCAGATTGGTCCGAGATCAAGACATGAGGGCGCCTGGGCAGGTCGTCCTGGAGGGATGGAGATGTCCGAGAAGATTCCGACACCACTGACACCCGAGGAACTCGCGGCCGAAGGGGTGACCGCGCTGCCGGACAAGGAAGTCGTCTCGATCCTCGACCTTGCGGCGGACATCGACCTGGCCATCGACGGGGCCGCACCCATCGATCTCGCCATCGCGCTCAACGCCAACGTCGTGGCGCCGATCGACGCGGCGGTGAGCGCCAACCTGCTGTCGAACGGATCCACGGCCGAGGCGTTGGCCGACCAGGGTGTGATGGTCACCCAGACGGTGGCGGCTGACGCGATCGCGACCGGCATCCAAGACAGCACCATTGACCAGTCCGACACGACCACGGACGGCACCGGCGGTACCCCGACCGATGGAGCTGGCGGCACAGAGGCCGGGCTGATGGCGGCGACCGACGCCGCAGACGCCACCGCCGCCGCCAGCGAGCCGGTGGACGGCACCCTCGTGGTGGACTCCGCGGGCAACATCGTCGGCACGCTCGACTCGGCCACCGGCAATGTGCTCGACTCCGCCGGCAACATCGTCGGCACCCTGAACGAGACCACGGGGCTGGTCCTCGACTCCGCGGGCGACATCGTCGGCAGCGTCACCAACCTGATCGACGGAGCGGCGGTCGCGGACTCGTCGGGCGACGTCATCGGTGTCCTCGACGGTGCCACGGGCAACGTGCTGGACGGCAACGGCGCCGTCGTCGGAGTCCTGGACCCGCTGACAGGCGACGTCCTCAACACGGCGGGCGAGCTGCTGGGCACCGTGACCGGCCTGGTCGACGGCACAAACGTGCTGGACGCTGCCGGCAATGTCATCGGCACCCTCGACGCCGCGACCGGCAACATCGTCAACTCTGCCGGCGACGTGATCGGCGCGCTCGACCCGCTCACCGGGCAGGTCCTCGACACAGCGGGCAACGTCATCGGCATCGTCGGTGGCATCGTCGACGACGTCACCGACACCCTCGGCGGGCTCAACACCGGCGACCTGCTCAAGGGCAACCTCCTCAACGTCGACGTCAACGTCGACCTGGATGCCGACCTGGCCGCCCCGATCAACGGTGCGGTTGCGGCAAACGCCAACGTGGCGGCACCGATCGACGCGTCCGTGGCCGCCAACATCCTGTCCGACGACTCGCAGGCGACGGCGATCGCGCAACAGGACGCGATCATCACCCAGTCGATCTCCGGGAGTGCGATCGCTACGTCCGATCAGACCTCGGACATCAACCAGGCCTCCGTCGAGCCGCCCGACACCGACACCGCGTCCACGGACGATCCGGAGCCGGTCCCGGTCACGACGGAGACGACTGACGGGACGAGCGAGCCGAGCACGGAGGCATCGGAGCAGTGACGACGATCGTCGACGCAGCACCCACGCGCGTCGACGACCTCCAGCTCATCGGAGCGATGGCGGGGTCCGGCTGCCGGAATCCGCCATCCCTGGTCCGCCGCGGCGACGGGCAGGCATTTCAGCTCACGCCGCTGCTCTACCTGGTGCTGGACGCCGTCGACGGCCGGCGCAGCTGCGCCGAGATCGCCGAGATCGTCACCCGCGCCACGGGCCGGGGTGTCTCGGAAGAGATGGTCTCGTTCCTGGTCGACCAGCATCTCCGCCCTCTCGGACTGCTCAAGCTTGCCGACGGGTCGGCGCCTGCCCTCAAGAGGTCCGACCCGCTGCTGGGCCTGCGGTTCAAGTTCGCCGTCACCAGTCCCAGGACCACCCGCCTGCTGACCGATCCGTTCCGGATCCTCTTCCGTCCGTTCCTGGTCTCGGCCGTGGTGGTCGGGTTCCTGGCAGTCACCTGGTGGGTCTTCTTCCAGCAGGGCCTGGCTCCAGCGGCGTACGACGCCTTCCAGCGGCCGCACCTTCTCCTGCTCGTGTTCGTCGTGACGGTGCTCTCCGGGGGGTTCCACGAGTTCGGGCACGCGGCCGCCGCGCGCTTCAGCGGCGCCGACCCCGGGGTGATCGGGGCCGGCATCTACCTGGTGTGGCCGGCGTTCTACACCGACGTGACTGACAGCTACCGGTTGGGCCGTGCAGGCCGCATCCGGACCGACCTGGGCGGCTTGTACTTCAACGCGCTCGTGGTGGTGCTCACCTTCGCTTGGTGGTACTTCACCGGCTGGGAGGCGCTGCTGCTCTTGGTGGCCACCCAGATCTTCCAGATGGTGCAACAGCTCCTGCCGCTGATGCGCTTCGACGGTTACCACCTGCTCGCTGACCTGACCGGCGTCCCGGACCTTTACCACCGCATCAAGCCGACACTGCTCGGGCTGCTGCCCCACCGATGGTCCGACCCGAAGGTCCGAGAGCTGAAGCCGTGGGCCCGCGCGGTGATCACGCTGTGGGTCCTGGTCACGATCCCGATGCTGGCGCTCATGCTCGTGGCTGTGGTGATGGCCGTGCCCCGTCTCCTCGGTACGGCGTGGTCCGTCGTGCGGGAGGACGCCTCGGGCGTCATGGGCGCCTGGCGAGACGGCGGAATCATCGACGTCACCGCCCACATGATCCAAGCCCTGGCCGTGGTGCTGCCTCTGCTGGCGTGTGCCCTCATCCTCGGACGGGTGGGGCTGCGCTCGTCCCGCGGACTCGCGCTGTGGAGCCGCGGGTCGTTCCCGAAGCGGGTCCTCGCCGCTGCACTCAGCGCGGTCGTCATCACCAGCCTCTCGTGGGCGTGGTGGCCGCACCCGGGGACCTACCGGCCGATCGGCCCGGAGGAGCGTGGCCTGCTGACCGCAACGTTCCCGGCTTCGCAGAGCACTCAGGCCAGGGCGATGCCGGCCTCGTTGCTGGATACGGAGCCACTGACCAGCGGCGGAGTCCTCCCTGCCGGCGAGTCCGCCGAACGCAGGCTGGCCAGTGGGGCTCCCCTGCAGGCGACCTTCCAGGAGGGGGAGGAACTTCCGACCAAGTCCGACCCCCAGCTCGTGATGGTGCTCGTCCCGACCGATCAGACCGGCGGCGGACAACAGCCCTCACCGGACGGTGACGCCGAACCGTGGGTGTTCCCCTTCGACAAGCCTCTCCCCCCGGAGGAAGGCGACAACCAGGCCGCCGCCATCAACACCACCGACGGCTCGATGAAGTACGACGTCGCCTTCGCACTCGTCTGGGCGGAGGGCGACGAGGTGCTCAACGTCAACGAGGCCCATGCGTACGCCTCGTGCTCGAACTGCGTGACCGTCGCCGTCGCCTTCCAGGTCGTGCTGATCATGGACGATGCCCAGGTGGTGGTGCCGCAGAACCTCGCCGTGGCGGCCAACTACGAGTGCTTCCGCTGCGTCACGGCAGCCCTAGCCAGCCAGCTCGTCCTGTCAGTGGAGGAGACGCCGGGCGAAGCAGAGCTGCTCTCGCTGGCCGGGGTCTGGAACCGGCTGACCGAGTTCGGGCAGAACATCACGTCGTACTCGCTCGCGGAGATCTCCGAGCAGTTGGAGGCGTTCAAGACGGAGATCGTCGCGATCCTCGGCGACGCGCCACCGGCCGAGCCCGTCACGACGTCGACGTCATCGCCCACCGACCCGGCCCCTGCGAGCAGCGAGCCGTCGTCGGACAGCCCATCGACCAGCTCGTCCACCACGCCGCCGCCCGGTGAGCCCAGCTCCAGCGAGCCCAGTCCGAGCGAACCGGCGACCACCGAGCCGACGTCCGAACCGACGTCCGAACCGACCTCCGGACCGACCTCGGAGCCGACGTCACCAGCGCCGTCTTCAGAACCGACCACCGAGTCCCCGACGCCCTCACCGTCACCCTCGCCGTAGCGCCGTAGCGCCGTAGCGCCGTCGCGCCGGGGTGCGGTCGTGTCACGATGAGTGGCATGGCCCGGTATGCCGTGAATCCAGATGCCGTGTCGCACGCCCGTGCCCTGATCGACGCCCGGCAGTACGTCCTCGACAGCGACTGGGGCGAGGTGCAGCCGGACGCCGCCGCCCAGAACGCCTTCCTGGAGCGGCACTCGTGGGCGGAGTACGCCGCCTGGCACCTCGGCCTCACCGAGGGGGCGAACGACGAGACCAAGGCTCGCTACGCATTCGTGTACGGCGACTTCCGACGCGTTCACCGCACCGCCCTCATCGCCTGCGTCTACCGTGCGTCGGAGTGGCGGCACAAGGAGGTCGAGCTCGCCGCGCACGACCTGCTGCAGCACCTCGACCGGGTCAGCGGCTGACGCCGGCCTCGCCGACTTGGTCCCCGACGGGGCCGGTGAGATCCTGGGGGCAGGACCCACCTGGTTCCCGGACGAGCGGCGACGTACCCGGCTTGCGACAAGACGACGCCCGAGGTGGTTGTCATGTCGTGGCTCGTGCTCGTTCTCTCCGGCGTCCTCGAATCCGTCTGGGCCGTGGCCCTCGGGCGGTCCGAGGGGTTCACCAGACTCGTGCCCTCCGTGGTCTTCGCAGTCGCCCTCGCCTTCAGCATGGGCGGCCTCGCGTGGGCGATGCGAACCCTGCCCACCGGGACGGCGTACGCCGTCTGGGTGGGTGTCGGGGCGGCGCTCACGGTCGGGTTCGGGATGGCGACCGGCGCAGAGCCGGTGTCCGCGGTGCGGGCGTTGCTGCTGGCCGGACTGATCGGCTCCGTCGTCGGGTTGAAGCTGGTCCACTGAGCGGCTGTCAGGACGGCTCGGCACCGCGCTGAACACCCAACGTGCCGAGCAGGTCCTCGTGCAGCTGGAACCAGACGGTGTGGCAGGAGTCGAGCTCGATCGAGTCGACCTACCGGTGGTCCCCGTGCTGAACCTCTTCCAGAGCGAGTGCGAACCGTGCGTCGTACCCGTCGAAGCGGGTGAGGACTCCGGCAAGGCCGGTCGCCAGAGGACCCAGCCCGACGCCGATCTCGCTGAGGATCGCGAGCGTTCGCCGGTCCCAGCGCAGGTCCTGGTGGTCGTTGGCCGCCAGCGGGTCGCCGGCGACCGGCCGGGTCTGCCAGTCGGTCACGGCCTGGAGCAGCCGACCGTTGAGGATCAGGAAGTTGTCGTAGGCACGGCGTACGTCGTCGCGACGACCGGTCCCGTCGAGCTCGGCCGCGAGCCGACGCTCGTTCTCGACCTTGCCGCCAGGCGTGAGGAACCAGCCGCTGCGACCTCCGAACGACGAGCGGTCCACCCACCCGCTGGCACGAGCGTCCTCGAGGTGCTCTTCGACCTCGGCTCGGTCGAGGTAGAAGCGGGCCGCGATCCGGTCGGTGTCTGCGTATCCGAGCAGCCGCACGGCGTGCATCACCAGCAGGTCGGGCGCGGAGGGGGCCACGGCCAGACGCTAGCGAACAGGTGTGATATCTTGACATCAAGAGACTTTGCCAGCGATAAGGATGCCCTCACTTCCTGGGCTGCCGGTCGCGGCGGCAAGATGGACAACCGACCCGGCACCGATCAGAGCCGACCGAGGAGACCCCCATGGCAAGCCAGGACAGCTTCGGCGCGAAGAGCACCCTCAGCGTGGGTGACCGCGAGTACGAGATCTTCCGACTCGACGCGGTGACCGGGGAGGGACTCGACGTCACCTCGCTGCCGTTCTCCCTGAAGGTGCTGCTCGAGAACCTGCTGCGCACCGAGGACGGCGAGAACACCACCGCCGACGACATCCGAGCGCTCGCCGGCTGGGACAAGGACGCACAGCCCGACCAGGAGATCCAGTACGCCCCCGCCCGCGTGATCATGCAGGACTTCACGGGCGTCCCCTGCGTCGTCGACCTGGCCACCATGCGCGAGGCGATGGCCGACCTGGGCGGCGACCCGTCCAAGATCAACCCCCTCGCACCCACCGAGCTGGTCATCGACCACTCGGTGATCGCCGACGTGTTCGGCACGGCCGACGCGTTCGAGCGCAACGTCGAGATCGAGTACCAGCGCAACCGCGAGCGCTACCAGTTCCTGCGGTGGGGCCAGGGCGCCTTCGACGACTTCAAGGTCGTCCCGCCGGGCACCGGGATCGTGCACCAGGTCAACATCGAGCACCTCGCTCGCACCGTCTTCACCCGCGAGTCCGACGGGGTGACCCAGGCCTACCCGGACACGCTGGTCGGCACCGACTCCCACACCACGATGGTCAACGGCCTGGGCGTGCTGGGCTGGGGCGTCGGTGGCATCGAGGCCGAGGCGGCCATGCTCGGCCAGCCGGTCAGCATGCTGATCCCCCGCGTCGTCGGCTTCAAGCTCACCGGTGAGCTGCCCGAGGGTTCCACGGCCACCGACCTGGTGCTCACGATCACCGAGATGCTGCGCCAGCACGGCGTGGTCGGCAAGTTCGTGGAGTTCTACGGCGAGGGAGTCTCCGCCGTGCCGCTGGCCAACCGCGCGACGATCGGCAACATGAGCCCCGAGTTCGGCTCGACGGCTGCGATGTTCCCGATCGACGAGGAGACCCTGAAGTACCTCGAGCTGACCGGCCGGTCGAAGGAGCAGCTCGCCCTGGTGGAGGCCTATGCCAAGGAGCAGGGGCTCTGGCACGACCCGGCCGCCACGGCGTACGTCGAGCCGCGCTTCTCCGAGGCGCTGGAGCTCGACCTGGCGACCGTGGTCCCCAGCCTGGCCGGCCCCAAGCGGCCACAGGACCGGGTCGCGGTCACCGATGCCAAGGAGGCGTTCCGTGGTGCGCTGGGTGACTACGTCGACCATGGCGACGACGATCCCGACGACGCCGCGGAGTCGACCGGCTACGACGAGGCCGTCGAGGAGTCGTTCCCCGCGTCCGACTCGCCCTCCCACGCGTCGGGGAACGGAGCGCCGCAGAAGCCCTCGGCTGCTCCGAAGGACGGCGGGCGTGCGAGCCACCCGGTCACCATCAGCATCGACGGGCAGGAGATGGAGATCGACCACGGCGCCGTCGTGATCGCCGCCATCACCTCGTGCACGAACACGTCGAACCCGAGCGTGATGATCGGCGCCGCGCTGCTGGCGAGGAACGCGGTCGACAAGGGCCTGCAGCGCAAGCCCTGGGTCAAGACCAGCCTGGCGCCCGGCTCGAAGGTGGTCTCCAACTACTACGAGCGGTCCGGTCTCACGCCGTACCTCGACAAGCTGGGCTTCAACCTGGTCGGCTACGGCTGCACCACCTGCATCGGCAACTCCGGCCCGCTGATCCCCGAGGTCAGCCAGGCCGTGAACGACCAGGACCTCGCAGTGGTCTCGGTGCTCTCCGGCAACCGGAACTTCGAGGGTCGGATCAACCCCGACGTGAAGATGAACTACCTCGCGTCCCCGCCCCTGGTCGTCGCCTACGCGCTCGCCGGGAGCATGGACGTCGACCTGTTCAACGACCCGCTGGGGCAGGACCAGGACGGCAACGACGTCTTCCTCAAGGACATCTGGCCGTCGCCACGCGAGGTCGAGGAGGTCATCGGGAAGGCCATCAGCGCCGACATGTTCACCGATGACTACTCCGACGTGTTCGCCGGCGACGATCGCTGGCGCTCGCTCGAGACCCCGGAGGGCGACACCTTCGCGTGGGCGGAGGACTCCACCTACGTGCGCAGGCCTCCCTACTTCGAGGGCATGCCCGAGGAGCCGCAGCCGGTCGAGGACATCACCGGTGCTCGGGTGCTGCTCAAGCTCGGTGACTCGGTGACCACCGATCACATCAGCCCGGCCGGCGCGATCAAGAAGGACAGCCCGGCGGGCCGCTACCTCCAGGAGCACGGCGTCGACCAGCGCGACTTCAACTCCTACGGGTCGCGCCGCGGCAACCACGAGGTGATGATCCGCGGCACGTTCGCCAACATCCGGCTGCGCAACCAGCTCGCGCCGGGCACCGAGGGGGGCGTGACGCGCGACTTCACCCGCGACGGCGAGGAGACCTCGGTGTTCGAGGCCAGCGAGAACTACCTCGCTGCCGGAACTCCGCTGGTGGTGCTCGCCGGCAAGGAGTACGGATCGGGCTCCTCGCGTGACTGGGCGGCCAAGGGCACCGCGCTGCTCGGCGTGAAGGCCGTGATCGCCGAGTCGTACGAGCGGATCCACCGGTCGAACCTGATCGGGATGGGCGTGCTGCCCCTGCAGTACCCCGAGGGCGAGACGGCTGAGAGCCTCGGCCTGACCGGCGAGGAGGAGTTCTCCATCTCCGGCGTCACCGAGCTCAACGACGGCACGACGCCTCGCACGGTGAAGGTCACGGCCGGGTCGACCGAGTTCGACGCGGTGGTCCGGATCGACACCCCGGGTGAGGCGAACTACTTCCGCCACGGCGGCATCATGCAGTACGTGCTGCGCAGCCTGCTGCGAGCTTGAGGCGCGTCGATGTCGGAGTTCCTGGAGCGTGCCCGGGCGGCCGCCACCGACGGCCGGCTGCCGGTCGGTGCGATGCCGGGGTGGGAGGTCTTCCCGTTCGAGGCCGACTCGGTGCGGGTCCGGCCCCTCGAGGAGTACGCCGACCCGGAGCCCGACCGGCGCAAGAAGGCCGCCGACTGCAAGGTCTGCCAGGCGCGTGGCCGCCAGGAGCTGGTGCTGCACGAGGGTGACCACCTCACGGTCATCCGCACCGACGCCACGAGCCTGCTGTTCACGGCCAACGTGGTCTCGCACGAGCACGCACCCCTGGACGACCTCACGGACCAGGGCCTGGCCGAGCTCGGCCTGCTCGTCGGTCGCACCTTTCGGGCTCTCAAGGGACTGCCGGAGGTCGGCAACGTCCACATCAACAAGTGGGAGAACGGCAGCGGCCATCTCGCGGTCGTGCTGCTCGCGCGACCGCGGGGCGTGCTGCAGCTGCGGGGGTCGAACCTCCCGATCTGGGCGGACATGCTGCCGCCCATCCCCGACGAGGAGTACGCCGAGCGGGCCGACCGGGTCCGCCGAGCACTCGCCTGATCCTGGGGCCGAGCGACCAGGTCGCCCCGGTGTCCCGGGGCCGGCCCGCCGGCCTGTGACTCAGTCGCGATGCTCGAGGCGGGCACTGGCCTCGGCGATCCGGCGGTTGGCCGCGCTGCGCGTCTTGCGGACGTGCGCCTGTGCGGCGCGCGCCGCCTCGGCCGCGTCTCCGTCCCGGATCGCACTGAGGATCCGCAGGTGCTCCTTGCGCGACTCATCGGCGCGCCCCTCGATGGCCAGCGTCGTCTGCAGGCCAGTGAGTATCAGCTCGTTGAGCACGCTCTGACTCTGCTCGAGCAGCCGATTGCCGGCTGCCTGCACGATCCGGAGGTGGAAGTGCGCGTCGAGCTGCTGCAGCCGGTCGTAGTCGCGCGGCTTGGCCAGCAGCGCCGTGTCGAGGTCGACGAAGGCCTCCTCGATGGCGCGGACCTCGTCGGCGCTCTGCCGCTGCGCTGCCCACCTGGCCGCCGGTACCTCGAGGACCTCTCGCATCGCGAACAGCTCCGCGAGGCTGTGATCGAGTCGGGCGATGGCCTCCCGCAGGGACTTCTGCATGGCCGGCTCGGCGACGAAGACGCCCTGACCGTGCTTGACCACCAGGCGCCCCTCGGCCTGGAGGGAACGGACCGCCTCACGCACCGAGGGGCGGCTGACGCGGAGTGTCGCGGCGAGCTCACGCTCGGAGGGGAGCCGATCGCCGGGCGCCAGTCCGCGGGTAGCGAGCACGCGCAGGATCTCGCTACGGATCCGCTCGTTGAGCGTGCCCTGACCCAGCTGCTGCCAGCCGTCGAGGGCGTTGTCTGCCTCCATCGCACCTCCCGTGGGGCGGTGCGCCGTCCTTGCGCACCTCCGAGCACGTCGCACTATAGTGGACAGACCTCTATCCAGTGTCGAACGGGGACGTGGCCATGCGTGGTGGTGTGTGAGGTACGGCTTCGCGATCGATCAGCGCACGTGCATCGGTTGCCACGCGTGCACCGTCGCGTGCAAGACCGAGCACGACGTGCCGCTGGGTCAGTTCAGGACCTGGGTGAAGTACGTCGACTCCGGCACCTTCCCGGACTCGCGGCGTGACTTCGGCGTGATGCGGTGCAACCACTGCACCGACGCGCCATGCGTGACGATCTGCCCCACCGGAGCGCTGTTCAAGCGTGACGACGGGATCGTCGACTTCGACAGCTCGGTGTGCATCGGCTGCAAGTCGTGCATGCAGGCCTGCCCGTACGACGCCATCTACATCGACGAGGACACCCAGACCGCCGCGAAGTGCAACTTCTGCGCGCACCGAGTCGACGAGGGCCTGGAGCCCGCCTGCGTCGTCGTCTGTCCCACGCACTCGATCTGGGTCGGCGACCTCGACGACGACGAGTCGGGGATCTCTCGGCTGGTCGCGGCCAACGAGACCGCGGTCCGGGCGCCCGACCAGGGCACGGGGCCCAACGTCTTCTACCTCGGTGCCTCGCACGCGGTGCTCGACCCGCTCGAGGCGCCGGTCCGGGAGACCTACCTGTGGGCCAGGCCCGACCAGCAGCGCCTGACCACGTCCGCGGACTTCTCCGGGACGGACCCCACGGCGACCACCACCCTCAACACGGCTCACCCGCGGCCGTGGGGATGGCGGGTCATCACCTACCTGTGGGCCAAGGGCGTGGGCGCGGGCATCATGTTCCTCGCGGCGCTGGCAGTCCTGCTCGGCATCGATCTCGGTGACGTGGGGACCACCGTCGCGCCCGCGGTCGGAGCGTTCGCCGCCGCACTGACCGGCGCCCTGCTCGTGTGGGACCTCAAGCGTCCCGAGCGCTTCTACCTGCTCTTCACGCGAGGCAACCGCCGTTCGTGGCTGGTGCTCGGCGGCTACTGCCTGCTGGCGTTCGGGCTCGCCGTCGGTGCGTGGTTCGTGACCGGCAATCTCGCATCCGCGTCGGTACAGCCGTGGCTGGCGGTGCCCACCATGCTCTCGGCCATCCTCGTCGCCGGTTACACCGCTTTCCTGTTCGGTCAGGCGGAAGGGCGCGATCTCTGGCAGTCACCCTGGCTGCTGCCCCACCTCCTGGCGCAGGCCGCGACGACCGGCGCCGGACTGCTCGCCATCGCGGTCGCAGTCTGGGATCTCGGACCCGCGCCGGTCTCGCTGGCCAGCCGCGCGCTGCTGGCCGGCGCACTGGCCCACCTGGCGATCGCGGCGATCGACCTCGCCGGCCCCCACGACAGCAGAGGTGCGGAGGTCGCGGCGAGAGTGATCCTGCGCGGCCGTTATCGGGTGTTGTTCTGGGCCGGGGGCGTCGCCCTGACGGTCGCGGCGATCGTGCTCGCAGCGGTGAGCTGGTCCGGCGAGGTCGTCTGGCCGGTGGTCGTGGCCGGCGTGCTCGTGCAGCCGGCCGTACTGCTGTACGAGACGGCCTACGTCCGGGCCGGACAGGACGTGCCGCTGTCATGATCGACCTGCCTGGCGCCCGGGCCCACGAGGGGCTGCGCAACTTTCCCCCGCCGGAGACGTGGGACCACCACGTGGCCTACGACGCCAAGGCTCATCCGCGCAAGGTTCCTCGTGAGTTCATGCTCATCCCGACCACGTGCTTCAACTGCGAGTCGGCGTGTGGCCTGTTGGCCCACGTGGCGAAGGACGACCTCACCGTCACCAAGGTGGAGGGCAATCCCGCACACCCCGGGTCGCGGGGACGCAACTGCGCCAAGGGACCTGCGACGATCAACCAGCTCAACGACCCGGAGCGGATCCTGCACCCGCTGCGCCGGGTCGGAGAGCGAGGTGCCGGCGACTGGGAGCAGTGCACCTGGGACGAGGCACTCGATGACATCGCAGCCCGGATCCGCGCCTCGGTCGTTGCCGACCGGCGCGACCGCGTGATGTACCACGTCGGGCGCCCGGGGGAGGACGGCTTCGCGGAGCGGTTCCTGCTGGCGTGGGGTGTCGACGGGCACAACAGCCACACGAACATCTGCTCGGCCGGAGCCCGCCTCGGGTACACCACCTGGGGCGGCTACGACCGCCCGGCACCCGACTATGCCAACGCCAAGGTGATCGTGCTGCTGTCGTCGCACCTGGAGGCCGGTCACTACTTCAATCCGCACGCTCAGCGGATCATGGAGGCCAAGCACGAGGGCAACGCCAAGCTCGTGGTGCTCGACGTCCGGATGTCCAACACCGCCAGCCATGCGGACCTCTGGCTGGCACCGTGGCCCGGGAGCGAGGCAGCGATCCTGCTGGCCGTCGCGTCCTACCTCCTGCGCACCGGCCGAGTGGATCGCGCCTACCTCGAGCGCTGGGTCAACTGGCAGACCTACCTCGACCGGCTGCACCCCGACGTTCCTCGGGACTTCGACACGTTCCTGGCCGCCCTCACCGAGGACTACGCGAGGTACACGTTGGAGTTCGCAGCCGAGGAGAGTCAGGTCCCGGTCGAGCGGATCCGCGAGTTCGCGGAGATCGTCGCGGACGCCGGCACGGCTCTGGCCGCGCACGTCTGGCGCTCCGCCGCGGCTGGCAACCTCGGCGGCTGGCAGGTCGCGCGCAGCCTGTTCTTCCTCAACGTGCTCACCGGGAGCGTCGGCACCGTCGGCGGCACCAGCCCCAACGGCTGGGACAAGTTCATCGCCCACGGCTACGACGTGCCCGAGGGACATGAGTCCTGGAACGAACTGCTCTGGCCGGCGGAGTACCCCCTGTCCACGAACGAGATGTCCTTCCTGCTGCCTCACCTGCTCCAGGACGGTCGCGGCGCGCTGGACGTCTACTTCTCCCGGGTCTACAACCCGGTGTGGACCAACCCCGACGGCTTCACGTGGATCGAGAGCCTGACGAGCACCGACCAGATCGGGCTGCACGTGGCGCTCACGCCGACCTGGTCGGAGACCGCGATCTTCGCCGACTACGTCCTGCCGATGGGGCACTCCACAGAGCGCCACGACACGCACTCCTACGAGACCCACGCCGCGCGATGGCTCGGCTTCCGGCAGCCGGTGCGCCGGGTCGCCATGGAGAAGCTCGGCGAGGCGGTGCACGACACGCGGGACGCGAATCCCGGCGAGGTCTGGGAGGAGAACGAGTTCTGGTTCGAGCTGTCCTGGCGGATCGACCCCGACGGCTCCTTGGGAATCCGGCGCTACTTCGAGTCGCCGTACCGTCCTGGCGAGAAGGTGACCGTGGACGAGTACTACCGCTGGGTGTTCGAGAACCAGGTGCCCGGGCTGCCCGAGAAGGCCGCAGCCGAAGGACTCTCACCCCTGGCGTACATGCGCAAGTACGGCGTGGTCGAGATCGTCAAGGACGTCTACCGGCAAGACGAGCGGCCGCTCACCGACGCGGAGCTCGCCGGGGCGGAGCCGGACTCCGCGGGCGTGCTGCGCACGCCCACCACCGAGGAGTCGACGCCACCTTTGGTGGGCGAGGCCGGCTCCGTCGGCGTGCAGCTCGACGACGGGGCGGTCGTGGCCGGGTGGCCCACACCGAGCCGGCGGCTCGAGCTGTGGTCGGACTCGGTGGCCTCCTTCGGGTGGCCCGAGTACGCGACCCCGACGTACATCCGGTCGCACGTGGCTCGGGAGAAGGTGGACATCGACGCCGGCCAGATGGTTCTGGTGCCGACGTTCCGGCTGCCGACCCTCATCCACACGCGTTCGGCGAACGCCAAGTACCTCAACGAGATCAGCAACACCCACCCGCTGTGGATCCACGACGACGACGCGCGACGGCTGAACCTGGCGACGGACGATCTGGTGCGCGTCCGCACCCGGATCGGGTACTTCGTGGTCCGGGCCTGGGCGCACCAGGGCATCAGACCCGGCGTCGTCGCGCTGAGCCACCACATGGGCCGGTGGAGACTGGACGACATCCACGCCAGCAGGTGGGCCAGCGGCAAGGTCGACCTCGAGCGCAGCGAGGCCGGGGTCTGGCGGATGCGGTACGCCGAGCACACGACGCCGTTCACGAGCAACGACCCGGACAGCTCGCGGATCTACTGGGAGGACCCCGGCGTCCACCAGAACCTAACGTTCCCGGTGCAGCCCGACCCCTGGTCGGGTGCCCACTGCTGGCACCAGCTGGTCACCGTGGCCCCGGCTGAGCCCGGTGACCGCTACGGCGACATCGAGGTCGACACCGTTCGAGCTCGGGAGGTCTACCGGGAGTGGCTCGCACTCACACGACCCGGGCCCGACGCAGCGGGGATGCGGCGGCCGGAGTTCATGATGCGTCCGGTGAAGCCCAAGCGGAAGGCGTTCCGCGCGACACCCAGGGAGACGCCGTGAGTCCCCGGGGTCGGCCGGACCCCACGACGGCCGTGCGTCAGGCCGTGGCCGCGGCCCTCGAGCCCCTCAGCGAACGCCCACTGGGTGAGCTGGGCCTGGCCGGGGAGGTGAGTCGACGATCGGGGGGCACCCACGTGACGGTCGCGGGGCTCGACGAGGATCCTGGCTACCGCGCGGCTCTCGAGGCCAACGTGAGCGCCGCCCTGCGCCCGGCGGGGGTGCACGCCCACGTGCGGGTCGCGCCCGCGGACGACTCCCAGCGCCGTGAGGTCGCGCGCGTGCTGCGGGGCAGCCGTCGATCCCCGGGTGGCCTCGGGTCGCCCACGCGGCTGTTCGCGGTCGCATCCGGGAAGGGCGGGGTGGGCAAGTCGACGGTGACCACCAACCTCGCCGCGGCTCTCGCTGTGCAGGGCCTGCGCGTCGGCGTGCTGGACGCCGACGTCTGGGGCTACTCGCAGACCCTGCTGTTCGGCGTCCGGCGCGCCCCGGTGGCCGTTCCTGGCCTGATGTTCCCGGTCCGTGCTCACGGTGTGCGTCTGATGTCGGTGGGATTCTTCGTCGACGACGACGAGCCGGTCGTGTGGCGCGGCCCGATGCTCCACAAGGCATTGGAGCAGTTCCTCGAGGACGTGTACTGGGGCGACCTCGACGTGCTGCTGGTCGACCTACCGCCCGGTACCGGTGACGTCAGTCTGTCCGTCCTCGAGCTGCTCCCCGACGCCGCGATGCTCCTGGTCACCACGCCTCAGATCGCCGCCGAGTCGGTGGCCGGACGCGTGGGACGGATGGCGCGGAACGCACGGATGCCGGTGGCCGGCGTCGTCGAGACCATGTCGGGTGGCGCGTTCGGCAGTGGGGGAGGGGCGCGGCTGGCCGACCAGCTGACGGCCCCGCTCCTCGGGACGATTCCGCTCGACGCGGCGGTGTGCGCGGCCGGTGATGCGGGTGAGCCGCTCGTCGTGGCCTCTCCTGAGCACCCCGCGGCGCAAGCGCTCCGCCAGGTGGCCGACTCGCTGCCGAGCCCGCGGCGCTCGCTGGTGGGCCGCTCGCTGCCGTTGTTCGTGGCGACACGGTGACGGCTGTCGCCATCCGGTCCCGTCGTGTGACGTTGACAACAGTCGCGGGCCGACCATAATCTCCCGATCAGAGGTCAGACCACTTACCAGGAAGGGCGCCATGGCTAGATCCGTACCCAGCTTCCTCGCGCACAAGGACGGCGACTTCGTCGCGGTCGCCGTGCGCGACGTGACTCGCGGGGAAGCCGAGATCGGTTACCTGGACGGCTCCGCGTCGATCACCCTCATGGTCAATGCCGAGATCCCGCTCGGCCACAAGGTGGCGCTGGTGGACATCGCCGACGGCGACGACGTCGTCGAGTACGGCGTCCGGACGGCCATCGCCAGCACGGACATCAAGAAGGGCGACTACGTCCACGTCCACAACGTGAGGAGTGCGCGGTGGCAGAACAGCGTGGCCTGACCGGCTTCCGCCGGCCCAACGGGGCAGTCGGCACGCGGAACCACGTGGCGATCCTGCCCGTCGACGACCTGTCGAACGCGGCGGCCGAGGGGGTGGCCTCACTCATCCCGGGCACACTCGCTCTGCCGCACGCGTTCGGCAGGCTGCAGTTCGGGGACGACCTCGAGCTGACGTTCCGTACCTTGATCGGGATCGGCTCGAACCCCAACGTCGCGGCGGTGGTCGTGATCGGTGTCGAGCCCAACTGGACCGGCCGAGTCGTCGAGGGGATCGCCAAGACGGGCAAGCCGGTCGAGGGTCTGTGGCTCGAGGGCTTCGGAGACCTGAAGATCGTGGAGCGCGCCGCCCACGTCGCGAAGCAGTTCCTGCAGGACGCCAGCGAGCTGGCCCGTGAGCCCGTGGACAGGTCCGAGATCATCCTCACGACCAAGGACGGTGAGTCCGACACCACCACCGGCCTCGGGTCGTGCCGGATCACCGCGTACCTGAGCGACTTCTGGGTGGACCAGGGCGGCACGATGATCTTCGGCGAGACCAGCGAGCTCACCGGCGGTGAGCACCTGCTTGCTGAGCGCTGCGTCAGCGACGAGGTCCGCGCCAGGTTCCAGGCTTTCTACGACGACTACATCGACATGATCGAGAAGACCGGCGCCAACCTGTTGGGGTCGCAGCCGACGCAGGGCAACATCGCGGGTGGCCTCTCGACCATCGAGGAGAAGGCGCTCGGCAACATCGTCAAGACCGGCACGCAGCCGATCGTGGGCGCGCTGGCCCCGGCCGAGGCGCCGTCCATCCCGGGGTTGCACTTCATGGACACGTCGTCGGCCGCTGCCGAGTGCGTGACCCTGATGACAGCCGGCGGTGGCGTCGTCAACCTGTTCCCGACGGGGCAGGGCAACCCCATCGGCAACCCGGTCCAGCCGGTCGTGAAGATCTCGGCGAACCCCAAGACGGTCACGTCGATGTCCGAGCACATCGATGTCGACTGCTCGGGTCTGCTCACCGAGGGCCGGTCGGTGGAGGAGCAGGGGGAGATCCTGATCGACATCGTCGACCGCACGATCAACGGCCGACTGACGGCAGCCGAGCTGCTCGGCCACCGCGAGTTCACCCTCACGAAGCTCTACCGGAGTGCCTGACCGACACGCTGGTGGGCGACCTGGCCGGAAACTGCATAATTTGGAGTGACTTATAGTACTAACGTTTGCATCGTGTCGGACGGGAGGTTGCTTGGTGCGGATCGACGTGGGATCGGCCCGGCGGTGGGTGACCGACCTGCTGCTGCGTTCAGGCATGGCCTCCGGGCCCGCTGGGCGGACCGCGACTGCAATCGTTCTCGCCGAGTGCTGGGGCATTACCTCGCACGGCCTGCTGCGCGTGCCGTCGTACCTGCGCCGGTTGGAGGCCGGAGGGTACGACCCCGACGCCCGACTCACGACCGTCCGCGACACCGGGCCAGTCGTGGTGCTCGACGGGCACGGAGGTCTCGGCCACTGGCAGGTCTGGGAGGCGGCAGAGACGGCCGCCGAGCGTGCCGCCCGGTTCGGGCTGGCGGCCGTCGCCGTGTCCGACTCCGGGCACTGCGGCGCACTCGGTGTGGCCACGCTGCCCGCCCTCGATCGCGGGCTGCTGGCCGTCGTGCTGTCCCACGGTCCGGCAGCCATGCCGGCCTGGGAAGGCGACCGGCCGGTGGTGTCGACGTCGCCGATCGCGGTCGGTGTCCCGTGCCGCCCCCGCCCGGCGATCGTCGACCTCTCCACCAGTGCGGTGGCGCGCGGGACGGTCGCTGAGCACGCGTCCAGGGACGAGCCACTGGCGGACGGCTGGGCCTTCGCCGCGGACGGGACCCCCACCACCGACCCGCACCAGGCGCTGGCCGGGATGCTGGCACCGCTCGGTGGGGCGAAGGGGTTCGCCCTGGCGTTCGCGGTGGAGGCCCTGACCGCCGGGCTGGTCGGGCCGCGCCTCTCCGCCGACGTACCCGACCCGTTCGACCCTGCCCGGGCTGGCGAACCGCAACAAGTGGGTCACCTGCTGCTCACGCTGGACCCGGCGCAGCTCGCTGGAGACGGTGAGGCCGCGGTCCAACGTCGCCTCGACGAGCTGGCCGCCCGCACCACCGCGAGCGGCGGGAGGGTGCCCGGTGCCGGGCGCCGGCTCCCGCACGAGATCGCGGACGACGACGAGCTGATCGTGGCAACGACCACGTGGGACGCGCTCCAGGCGTCGGCAGGCCACCTCGGCGTGTCGGCGGGCGTCGGGGGGACGTGAACCGACGCGATTGCTCACGAACGGATGTCGACACGCAGGGAACCGGAGGAAGACCATTGACAACGAGGACACTTGGCGCTGTGATCACAATCGTTTGCAGCCACCCCGTTTGAGCGCCTGAAGGACGGTTCATGAACAACGCTTCGCATGGCGAGCAGGAGTCCGGCCGGCCGCTGGCGGTCGAGGCCCACGACGTTTCGGTGACCTACGACCGGCTGCGTGAGAAGGACACGCTGATCGCGCTGAAGGGCTTCAGCATCGACCTGCAGCACGGAGAGTTCCTTGCCATCGTGGGTCCGAGCGGCTGCGGGAAGAGCACCTTCCTCAACGTGGTCGCCGGACTGACCTTCCCGTCCGCCGGCACGATCAAGGTGATGGGGAAGCCCGTGACCGGTCCGGAGCGTGACCGGGCGGTGGTGTTCCAGGACTACGCGCTGATGCCGTGGCGCACGACCGAGCAGAACGTCCGGTTCGGGCTCGAGATGCAGGGGCGGGTCGACTCCAACACGCCCGAGGTGGTGCGCCACTACATCAGGCTTGTCGGACTCGAAGGCTTCGAGAAGGCCTACCCGCGCGAGCTGTCGGGTGGTATGCGCCAACGGGTCGGCCTGGCCAGGGCGCTGGCGACCGAGCCGCGACTGCTGCTGATGGACGAGCCGTTCGCTGCTGTCGACGCGATGACCCGCGAAGTGATGCAGGACGAGCTGGCACGGATCGTGTCGGAGACCGGTCAGGCGATCATCTTCATCACCCACAGTGTGGACGAGGCGATCACGCTGGCCGACCGGATCGCGGTCGTCACCGACCGGCCCGGCCGGATCCGCGAGCTGCTCACCGTGGACCTGCCCCGGCCGCGCACCCGCGAAGCCCGGAAGCTCCCGGAGTTCCAGGCGCTGCGTGACCAGATCTGGCAGCTGCTGTCCAAGGCGGGGGTGCAGCCGGACCGGGCGCCCGTCACCTCGGATGAGGCCCCGTCGGTCACCTCCGATTCGAACGCGACCTCGGGAGAGCCGGTGCGATGACGACCGCCGCCACGATGCCCGCGCCGACCGGCACCGAGCACCTCGGACCACCACGCAAAGGGCCCACGCTGTGGAAGAGGCTGAGGTCCCACGCCCCTGGCTTCATCAGCCTGGTGGTGTTCTTCGGCATCTGGCAGTCGGCGGTCGTGCTGACCGATCCCAACCCGCTGATCCTCCCAAGCCCGAGGGCCGTGCTCGAAGCCTTCCTCACCGCGGTCGAGGACGGTCAGGTCTGGGAGGCGATGAAGGCCAGCGCCGGCCCGCTGGCCATCGGCATGGCTGTCTCGATGATCGCGATCCCGATCGGTCTGCTGATCGGCCTCTCGCCGTACCTGGACCTGATCACCTCGCCGTACCTCTGGGGCTTCTACGCCCTCCCGAACATCTCGTTCGCGCCGCTGCTGATCCTGATCACGGGCTTCAGCACCGCCACCAGCATCTGGATGGTGATCCTCTCGGCGGCGGTTCCGCTGTGCCTCAGCTGCAAGGACGGTGTCCAGACGGTCGACGGGTCCCTGGTGCGCGCTGCCCGCTCCTTCGGCGCGGGGCGGTTGTCGTTGTTCGTCAAGGTGATCCTTCCGTGCGCGATGCCATTCGTCGCCAGCGGCGTTCGCAACGCCATCTCGCGGGGCTTCGTCGGCCTGCTGTCCGTCGAGCTGCTGATCGGTGCCAACGGGATCGGCGGCGAGGTGATCCAGTCCGCGCGGGTCTACGACACCGCGAGGATGCTCGCCTTCATCTTCCTGCTGATCGTCATCGCGCTGATTCTCGTGTCGGCGTCCCGCCGCCTCGAGGTGTGGGCGAGCCGGTGGCGTGAGGAGGTCGTGATCTGATGACCACCACGTTGCGGCCGGCGGCTCCCGCCAAGCGGTCCCTGGTGCCCGGAGTGCTCCGGCGCCAGCGTGCCCCGCGAGGCTCGACCCGACGCGTGTTCACGCGCCGCAAGCGGATCGTGGTCTCGATCCTGAACCTCGTCGCGTTCTGCGTCATCTGGGAACTGGTCGCCACCTACGGCGACATCCCGACGCTCTTCCTGCCTTCGTTCACCGACGTCATCGGTGAGCTCCGGGAGATGAGCGCCGAGGGCATCCTGTGGGGGAACCTCTGGATCAGCTTGTCGATCTACCTCGTCGGGATGGCGATCTCGATCGCGATCGCCGTCCCGGGCGGCCTGCTGATCGGCGGCATCCCGGTGCTCGACAAGGCCCTGAGCACCTACGTCTGGGCGCTGTACACGATGCCCCGGATCGTGCTGATGCCGCTGCTGCTCGTCTGGGTCGGGATCAACGACGCCGCGCGCGTCTGGATCATCGTCCTGTCTGCGGTCCCGGCGACGTTGGTCGTGATCATGGAGGGCGTCAAGACCGTCGACAACAGCCTGCTGGTAGCAGGACGTTCGTTCGGCGCCGACCGTCTCAAGCTGTTCATCCACGTCGTCGTCCCGTCGACGGTGCCGTTCATCGCGACCGGAATCCGGATGGGTGTCTCGCGCGGCCTGCTCGGGCTCTTCATCGGCGAGGTGTTCACCGGCGTGGACGGGATCGGCTACATCATCACGCTCGCCCAGAAGACGTTCAACAGCGCACAGATCTACGCGATGTTGCTCGTCTTCGTCCTGTTCTGCGTCGCCCTGGTCAGTGCGACTCAGTGGCTGGAGAGGAAGGTGATGGAGGGGCGTCGACAGGACTTCTGAGCTCCGGGCAGACCGGCGCCGACTGGCGTTCGGCGAGGAGCTGGTCGACGACATTCACATGACTTCGGACGTAGACCCGGACTCGGGGGCCGGTGTGACGAAGGGGTGCCGCGCACCGCGGCTCCCGACCAACCCAGCTTGGAGGAACACGTGAAGAAGGCACTTGCGGTCGCGGCGGGCCTGACGATGCTCAGCCCCTTGGCAGCCTGCGGCGGTGACGACGGTGGTGGAGCCGCCGATGGCGACGGCGACGAGATCACCCAGGTCCGGATGTCCTACGACGGCGACGATTTCATGAACCAGATGACGTGGATGGTCGCCGACGACATGTTCTGGCCCGATCTCGGATTCACCGAGCCCGCCGAGGTGACGGCCTCGCCCGAGTACCTCGCCGGCCTGATCGGCGGCGACGTCTGGGTCGCGCAGGGCGAGAGCGACGTCATCTGGGCGGCGGTGGCCGAGGGCAGCGTGCCGTTGACCATCGTCGGCGTGGCCAAGGACACCGAGGCCTGGTGGATGGGGTCTCGCGCAGGGGTCGACCCCGAGAACCTCGAAGGCCTCAAGATCAGCGGTGGCCCGACCGGTGACCGCAACATCACGGTGGCCAAGAACATCCTGGAGGAGATCGGCGTCGACCCGGACGACATGAAGTTCGTGCCGGTGGCCGGCGGATCCGACGAGCGGCTCCAGGCACTGCTGGCCGAGCAGATCGACGTGGCGCAGCTCCAGCCCCGTCACCTGGCGCCTCTGGAGGACGCCGGAGGCACGATGTTCCACCAGGAGTTCCGCCCGATCCCCCAGGAGGTATGGGTCGTCCGCACGGACTTCCTCGAGGAGAACCGCGAGGCGGTCTGCAACTACATCAAGGGCCGGGTGCAGGCGTTCCAGTTCGCCGCCGAGGGTGAGACCAACACGGACAACCGCGACGAGATCGTCGAGATGACCCGCGAGCGGGGCCTGGACCCGAGCGAGGACGAGATCGCGGAGTGGGAGCAGGAGATGGCCACCCAGCTCGCGCTGACGGGTGGCGCTCCCGCGGAGGCCTTCGACGAGTGGAACGACGACATGATCGCCAACGGGAACGTCCCCGAGGACTTCGACTGGCGTGACCACTCCGACTTCTCCTGCCTGTCCGAGGTGCAGGAGGAGCTGGGCCTGCCGGTGGAGCCCGGCGTCTGACGGCTGCGCACGACCTGTGTCCGGTCGGCTGCACCAATTCCGGTGCGGCCGACCGGCGTTATCTCGTGCTGACCAGGAAGGAACCGGTTCGATGAGGCTGGTGTCGTTCTCACTGGGTGTGTCCCTATTGCGGTGATCAGGCGGGTCGTCACCGTGCGGGGACATGTCGTACCCAAGTGATCTGACCGATGAGCAGTGGGAGCGGTTGGAGCCGGTGTTCAACGCGCCCGGCAAACGGGGCCGCAGGCACGCCGATGACCTGCGCACCGTGGTCGATGCGATGCTCTACATCGCCCAGACCGGGTGTCAGTGGCGCTGCCTGCCGGAGTCGTTCGGACCCTGGACCCGGGTCTGGTCGCAGTTCCGGCGCTGGTCGCGCATTCGGCACGTGGGCGCGGGCGCTGACGGTGCTGCACGCCGCGGCACGCCACGCGGAGGGGCGGGCGGAGGCGACGCCCTCGATGCTGGTCATTGACACCCACCTCGCCCGCGGTGCGTCCAACGGCGGCGCCACCTTCCACGACCAAGGCGGCCCCTACGGCCGCACCAAGGGCGCCAAGCGTGTCGTGTCGGTCGATGTGACCGGGCTCCCGGTCGGCGCCTTGGTCGTGCCGGCCTCCATCCACGAGAACCGGACCAGCGAGTTGATGCTGGAGCACCTGGCCCGGCAGGGCGTCACCGGGCGGCTTGAGCTGGTGCTCGTTGACCGCGGGGTCACCGAACCCGCTGCGCGAAAGCTCGACCAACGGCACGGCGTCGAAGTCCGCCGGGTCGGGTGGGACGACAAGCAGCCCGTCTTCCGACCCATCCGGCATGCCTGGCGAGTCGAGGTCGCCCACGGCCGCCTCGGCCGGTGTCGCCGGCTGGCGAAGTCGTTCGAGAACACCACCAACTCAGCGACCGGCTGGCTCCAGATCGCCTGCATCGCGACCACCCTTCGCCACCTGTCGCGCGCACAACCCCACG
>NZ_DASUTK010000146.1:0-16719 GCF_036374615.1 Nocardioides sp. | reverse complement strand
CGGCGGAGAACCCGAACTCGGGCAACAGCGCGAGGGCGATGTCGCGCGGGTCGGCGTCGGAGAGGTCCTCGGTGCGGGTCACGGCGCCGCCCTGGTCCTGGGCGAGGGCGGCCTTCTTGGACTCGTCGGCGTCCGCCCGGCTGTCGGACCGTGACACGGTCGACGCGGCGCGGTCCTCGAGCTCGCTGTCGCTCAACGGCTTGCCCACCGAGGAGCCGAGCTGCGCGGTCGGGGCCGTTCCGGGCGAGCTCACACCGCCTGCGACCGCGACGCCGGTGGCTGCCACGGCGACGGTCGACAACGCAGCGGCACGCCGCACGACCGTGCCCGGCGCGCGGGTCTCGGCGCGGTGACGGGCTTGACGGTGCTTGGGGACGTACTTCTGGCGGGGGGACGGATTCAGGGAGGAGGACACAGTCGATTCGTTGGCTCGGGGGTAGCGAACAGGTCGGCGATCAACCGGATCGGTGCGGCCCGAACCGCTCAGATCACGAAATGATCACGCGCCACCTTGTCGAAGGTGCGGGGTAGTTGCAAACCGAACCAGGCAAAAAGTCGGGAGATTCGGGCCCCACAAGGTCACTCATGTCACGCAGGTCACACCGGTCCCGCCCGTTTCCCTTCTGGGGCGGGACCGGTGCCGAGCGTCACACGCGGCCGAGGGCTTCAGAGGGTGACGTTCTCCAGCATCTCGGTGACCAGGGCCGCGATCGGGGACCGCTCGCTGCGGGTCAGCGTGACGTGCGAGAAGAGCGGATGCCCCTTCAGCTTGTCCACCACCGCGACCACCCCGTCGTGACGCCCGACCCGGAGGTTGTCGCGCTGCGCGACGTCGTGGGTCAGCACCACCTTGGAGTTCGCGCCGATCCGCGAGAGCACGGTCAGCAGCACGTTGCGTTCGAGCGACTGAGCCTCGTCGACGATCACGAACGCGTCGTGGAGTGAGCGGCCTCGGATGTGGGTCAGCGGCAGCACCTCGAGCATCTCGCGGTCCAGCACCTCCTCGATGACGTCTCGGGACGTCACCGCGCTGAGGGTGTCGAACACTGCCTGTGCCCAGGGGCTCATCTTCTCCGACTCGGACCCGGGCAGGTAGCCGAGCTCCTGGCCTCCCACCGCATACAACGGCCGGAAGACGACCACCTTCTGGTGCTGACGACGCTCCATGACCGCCTCCAGGCCGGCGCACAGCGCGAGCGCCGACTTGCCGGTACCGGCGCGGCCGCCGAGGGACACGATCCCGACCTCGGGGTCGAGCAGCATCTCCAGGGCGATCCGCTGCTCGGCGGAGCGGCCGTGGATGCCGAACGCCTCGCGGTCACCGCGCACCAGGTGGACCTGCTTGTCCGGACCGACCCGGCCCAGCGCCGTACCTCGGTCGGACAGCAGCACCAGCCCGGTGTGGCAGGGCAGCTCGCGAGCCGCCGCGAGGTCGAGGGTGCCGTCGTCGTACAGCTCGTCGAGCTCGGGAGCGGTGACGTCGAGCTCGGCCATGCCGGTGTAGCCGGTCTCGGAGTCGCTGCTCTGGCCCGCCTCGGCGCGGTACTCCTCCGCGGTGAGCCCGACCGCGGACGCCTTGATCCGCATCGGCAGGTCCTTGGAGACCAGCGTGACGTCGTTGCCCTCGTTGGCCAGGTTGCGTGCGACCGCCAGGATCCGCGTGTCGTTGTCGCCGAGCCGGAAGCCGGAGGGGAGCGAGTCCGCGTCGGTGTGGTTGAGCTCGACGCGGACCGACCCGCCTTCCTGGCCGACCGGTACCGCCTCGTCGAGCCGCCCGTGGTTCACCCGCAGCTCGTCGAGCAGCCGGAGCGCCGACCGGGCGAAGTAGCCCAGCTCGGGATGGTGGCGCTTGGCCTCCAGCTCGGTGATCACGACGACCGGCAGCACCACTTCGTGCTCGTGGAACCGGCGTAGCGCCGCCGGGTCGGCGAGCAGAACGCTGGTGTCGAGCACGAACGTGCGCACACCGGGCGTGCCGGGCGTGCGTCCTGTCGTGCTTCCGGTGGTGGTGCGGGAGGCGGGCGCCTGGGACGCCGGAGTGGTCTTCTTGGCCGTGGTCGGCACGGTGTCACCCCTCACAGACCGGCGCGCGCACTCCTCGCCCGGTCCTTGATCACTCTGTCTCGGACCGGGAAGGTCGCCGTGGGCCGGAGTGCCGGCCCCCGGGCACACCGCGGGTCTCCCGTGGTGTCCCTCGGTCGTGAAGCCTCACGAACTGCCTCCCAGCACGACGAGCTTCCCCACTCGCCGTCACTTACGGAAAGTACGCCGCAGCCGGCTCGGTTCCCGGTCGACACGCCCGAACGCAGGGTGACGGTCAGGGAGCGCGTCAGCTGCCGAAGCGGCGCTCGCGCTGGGCGTAGGCGCGGATCGCGCGCAGGAAGTCGACCCGGCGGAAGTCGGGCCAGTAGGCCTCGCAGAAGTAGAACTCCGACTTCGCGCTCTGCCAGAGCAGAAACCCCCCGAGCCGCTGCTCACCGGAGGTACGGATCACCAGGTCCGGGTCCGGCTGGCCCTTGGTGTAGAGGTGGTCGGCGATGTGCTCGACGTCGATCACCGAGGCGAGCTCCTCCAGCGTGGTGCCCTTCTCGGCGTGCTCGGACAGCAAGGAGCGGACCGCGTCGGCGATCTCGCGACGCCCGCCGTACCCGACCGCGATGTTGACGAGCAACCCGTCGACGTCACGCGTGGTGTCGGCCGCCTGCTTGAGGATCGCGGTCGTCCCCGACGGCAGCAGGTCGAGCGCCCCCACCGGGTGGAGCCGCCACCGTCGCTGGGCGGCCAGCGTGAGCACGGCTTCCTCGATGATCTCGAGCAGCGGCTCGAGCTCTTCGGAGCGCCGGTTGAGGTTGTCGGTCGACAGCAGCCACAGCGTGACGACCTCGACGCCGACCTCCTCGCACCAGTCGAGGAGCGGCTCGATGTTCGCAGCACCTGCACGATGGCCGTGCGCCGTGTCGCGGCCGACCGCTTTGGCCCACCGGCGGTTGCCGTCGAGCATCACGCCCACGTGCTTAGGGATCTGGTCCTGCGGCAGCGCTCTGACCATCCGGGCCTCGTAGGCCGGGTAGAGCCGTCGACGTACCGCTTCCTTCGCCAGGTTCCACGTCGACACCACTCGATGATAGGCCCGTGACCTCCGTCGCGAACCGAGGACGCGGCGACCAGTCGTCACGTAGCGTCTGGTTCATGAAGGACGCGGTCCGGCACGGTCTCGACCAGCTTGCCGAGCTGGCCGATGACATCAAGCCGCGACTGCGCGGATGGCTGCACCTGGTCAACGCGCCGCTGACGCTGGCGGCCGGAGTCGTGCTGATCGCCCTGTCACCGACGGCGCCGACGAGGATCGGATCGGCGGTCTACGCCGGCTCGGCGCTGCTGCTCTTCACGGTGTCCGCGATCTACCACCGCGGCACGTGGTCACCACAGGTGCACCACTTCCTCAAGCGGTTCGACCACGCCAACATCTTCCTGCTCATCGCCGGGTCCTACACCCCGTTCGGTCTGCTGCTCCTCGAGGGCGCCACCCGGACGGTGCTGCTGACCACCGTCTGGGCCGGGGCGGCACTCGGCGTCGGGTTCCGCGTGCTCTGGGTCGGCGCGCCGCGCTGGCTCTACCTCCCGATCTACCTCGGGCTCGGCTGGGCGGCCGTGTTCTTCATCGACGACTTCGCCGCGGGCGCCGAGAGCCTCGGAGTCGGCGTCGGCACCGCGGTTCTGGTGCTGGTGATCGTGGGAGGCGCCCTCTACACGCTGGGCGCGATCGTCTACGGGCTCAAGCGGCCGGACCCGTGGCCGCGCTGGTTCGGCTTCCACGAGATCTTCCACACCTTCACGATCCTGGCGTTCGTCAGCCACTACGTCGGCATCTCGCTCGCGACGTACGCGTCACGCTGAGTCGTCAGAGTCGGCCGGTCGCCAGAGACGCGGGGTCGGTGACGGGGCGCTCGCAGACGAACCCCCGGCAGACGTACGCCGCCGGCTGCTGGTCGACCGGAGTCCGGCCGACCAGCAGCGGCACGTCGTTGCGCGGCCCGTCTGCAACGATCACGACCGCCCCAGGTCGGCGCCGGGCGGCGTGCGCCAGGGCGTCCCGCTCCGGGCCGGCCGGGCCGACGACGGCGATCTCCTCCGGACCGCCGACCATCGACTGCGCGGCCGCCAGCGACCAGCCTGCGAACCTGGGCGCTCTCTCGGCGATCGCCGCCACGGAGGCCAGCGCCGCTTCTGCCGCGTCGCGGTGTCGGCCGGACCCGGTGAGCGCCGCGTAAGTCGAGAGCGCGTGCACGGTCGACGACAGCCCGCTGGGCGACGCGTTGTCGGACGGGTCGCGCGGGCGGGCCACGAGGGCCTCGGCGTCGTCGGCGGTGTCGAAGAAGCCACCGTCCGCGGCCGCGAAGTGGGTCAGGGCGACGTCGAGCAGGTCGCCGGCCCGTTCCAGCCAGACGGCGTCGCCGGTCGCCTGCAGCAGGTCGAGGAAGCCGCTCGCGACGCAGCCGTAGTCCTCGAGCACCGCCGCGGGCGCCCCGACCACCCCGTCGCGCGAGACCCGGCGGAGCCGGCCGTCGACGAGGTGAAGCCCGTGCAGCAGCTCACCCGCCTCGACAGCGGCGGCGACGTAGTGCGGCAGCCCGATCAGCCCGCCGGCGACGCACAGGCCGCTGATGGCCAGCCCGTTCCACGCCGCGACGACCTTGTCGTCACGGGCGGGACGCTCCCGGGCGGCGCGCGCGTCGCGCAGCCGCTTCTGGCAGTCGAACCACCGCTCCAGGTCGTCGGGGTCCTGCCGGAGCTGCAGGGTGGACGTGCCGCGCTCGAAGCTGCCGGTCTCCGTGACCGACAGCAGCTCGGCCGCCCACGGTCCGTCGTCGGGGCCCAACACGTCGACGAGCTGCTGGGGGGTCCACACGTAGTACGTTCCCTCCGCCCCTTCGGAGTCGGCGTCGAGCGCCGATGCGAAGCCGCCCTCGGGAGTGCGCAGCTCCTCCAGCAGGAAGTCCGCGACGCCCTCGGCCGCCCAGACCCCCACGGGCGTGCCCCACTCGGCGTACACGCGCATCAGCAGCGCGTTGTCGTAGAGCATCTTCTCGAAGTGGGGCACGACCCAGTCGGCGTCGACGCAGTAACGGGCGAAGCCGCCGCCGAGCTGGTCGTGGATGCCGCCGCGGGCCATCGCCTCCAGGGTGCCGGCCGCCATCTCGGTCGCCCGCTCGGAGCGGTGGCGGAGCAGGAACTCCAGCACCATCGAGGGTGGGAACTTGGGTGCGCCGCCGAAGCCGCCACGGTCTGCGTCGTACTCGCGCGCCAGGAGCTCGACCGCTCGGTCCAGGACCTCCTGGCCTACGGGTGCCGGAGTCGCGGCGAGCGGTTCGCGCAGGTGCTCCCGGATCCGGCCGGCGACCCGCCGTACCTCGTCGGCCTGATCGGTCCAGGCCTCCTTGATCGCGGCCAGCACCTGTCGGAAGCTCGGTTGCCCGTGGCGAGGCTGGTCGGGGAAGTAGGTGCCGGCGAAGAACGGGTTGCCGTCGTGGTCGAGCACGCAGGTCATCGGCCAGCCGCCGTGACCGGTCATCGCGGTCGTGGCGTTCATGTAGATCGCGTCGACGTCCGGCCGCTCCTCGCGGTCGACCTTGATACTGACGAAGTGCTCGTTGAGGTAGGCCGCCGTCGCCTCGTCCTCGAACGACTCGTGCGCCATCACGTGGCACCAGTGGCAGGCGGCGTACCCGACGCTCAGCAGCACCGGCACGTTCCGCCGCCGGGCCTCGTCGAACGCGTCCTCGCCCCACTCCCACCAGTCGACGGGGTTGTCCTTGTGCTGCAGCAGGTACGGGCTCGTGGCGTTCCGCAGGCGGTTCACGATGCCAGTCTGCCCCCTCGGTGGTGCCGTGCCCGGTGTCCGAATCACGCGCGACGCGCCACCATCCGACATCGAAGCACCACGTCCAGCAGCGGGTGTGGGCTCGCTCGGCCACCCTCCGCAGCCGTCGGCGGTGGGCTGTTCCCGGTCGCTGGTCAATGGGCGCTGCACGGTGCTTCAATGAGGGATACGCCAGACCGAACGGGGGAGGTTCGGGCATGGAGGTGTCCTCGGACACGATGACCCTGGAGATGCTGCCCGCGCGTCACGGCGACGCTCTTCTGGTCAGCTGGGGCCCCGCGGAGGACCGTGCGCATCTCCTTGTGGACGGCGGGCCTGCCTCGGCCTACCCGGAGGTCAGCGGCCGGATCTCAGACGCGGTGGCCGGCGACGGGCTCGAGCTGATGGTGCTCACGCACATCGACGCGGACCACATCGAGGGGACACTGTTGCTCGCCAACGACGCCGCGCTCGCGCTCGACGTCGGCGAGTTCTGGTTCAACGGTCCTGCGCAGCTCACCGACGAGCTCGGCCCGGCGCAGGGAGAGATGCTGGCGGCCCTGATCCGTGCCCGGGGCATCCCCCACAACGCCTCCTTCGCCGGTCGCGCCGTGTCGAGCACGGACGATGGGGTGCTCCCGAGGCATGAGCTCCGCCATGGCCTGGTGCTCACGGTCGTCGGGCCGGACGCCGATTCGCTGCGCCGACTGCGGGACGTGTGGTTCTCCACCGCCGGCGAGGAGGGGCTGGTCTTCGAGAGCGAGGACCACGCGATCGAGGAGCTGCGACGCCGCACTCACCGGATCCTCGGCGACACCTATCTCGCAGGGGAAGGCGAGCCCGACGTGGCGAGGCTGGCCGCCGAGGTGGCTCCCCGCGACAACGCACCGGCCAACCGGAGCAGCATCGTGCTGCTCCTCGAGTACGCCGACCAACGCATCCTGCTCGCCGGCGACGCCACGCCCACCGCGCTGACGGGTGCGGTCCGGCGGCTGCTCGCCGAGCGCGGTGTCGACCAGCTCGACCTGACCGCGTTCAAGCTGCCCCACCACGGCAGCACCCGCAACATCACCCGGGACCTCCTCACGCTGCTGCCCTCGGACCTCTACCTGTTCTCCAGCAACGGCGACAAGTTCGGCCACCCCGACGACGGCGGCGTCGCCAAGTGTCTCGCCTTCGGTAGGTCCGGCGCCGCCCTGGCCTTCAACTACCGCACCCCCAAGACCCTCCGCTGGGACGATCAGCGGCTGCTCTCCCGCCGTCGGCAGCGCGCGATCTACCCACCTGCGGGTGAGAGCGGGCTGGCCGTGACGCTGCCCCTGACGGTGCCGACGGGGTGACCAGGTGGAGCGGAGGCGGATCTCGGTCATCGTGTCGGCGGACGGCAGCGTCGAGGCGCGATCGTGGAGTGACGACGCACGGATCTCGACCGCGGGCCACCGGCTGGACCTCACCGGGCTCGACGGCCGCACGCTCCGCCTCTTCGACCGGTGGCTCCGGAAACGGGACCGGACCTGGAGCGAGGAGGAGCTGCGGGTCTTCGGTCTGTTGCTGCACCGTCGGCTGTTCTCCAGCGATGTCTGGGCCTGGCTGCTCGACCGTTTCGACGCCGCTCGCGCGGACGGGGTCGTCATCGAGCTGAGCCTGGTCTTCCAGGCCGATGCCGCCTCCTCACGGATGGCTGCTCTGCCCTGGGAGTACCTCTGCTCGCCTGACCGTCCCGGACGGGACGGGCAGTTCCTGGTGCTCACCGCGGGCCTGATGCTATCCCGCTCGGTTCCGCCCGGCACCGCGCACCAGCCGAACCCCGACGCCAACCGGGTCCGGATCCTCCCCGTCGTCGGGGAGCACGGGGACGAGACGCTGGGTCGCGTCGAGTACGAAGAGGTGGAGGACTCACTTCGCGTGGCCGCGGCCGCGTGTGACTTCGACGTCCTCGACACCTGCGTCGACGCCACCCTCGAGCAGCTGGCGGGACTGGTCCGGGAGCGTCGACCCCACGTCCTGCACTACCTCGGCCACGCCCGGTTCGACGACCTCGACGGGCTCGGCTCGGTGGCGTTGCACGACCCGCAGGGCGGATACCGGTGGGTCGATGAGAATCGGCTGGCCGCCGCGGTCTGCAGCGAGTCCTGGGCGCCTACGGTCACCATCCTGCACGCCTGCGAAGGCGGCGCCAACGACTACGACTTCCGATACGCCGGGCTCGCCCCCGCCCTGGTGCGCAGCGGCGTGCAGAGCGTCGTCGCGATGCAGTACCCGGTGCTGAACTCGACCGCCAGCACCTTCAGCACCGCACTCTACGAAGCCCTTGCCGACCACCAGTACCTCGACGAAGCCGTGCAGTCCGCGCGCCGCATCACCTGGGAGTCGGTCCCGGACGACGCCCGGCCGCTCGGGCTCCCGATGCTCTACCACCGCAGTGCCCGACCACTGATCGGGGCCGCAGCAGGGCAGGAGACGGCAAGGTGAGCGGGCAGGAGTTCCAGATCAAGGTGACGCAGGGCGGGGTTGAGGCGATGTTCGGCACCACGGGCACCGAGCTGGCGCCCGCGGGCGACGCGGCCCTCCCACTCGACCGGCTCACGCTGGACACCTGCGACTCCCTGGCCAGGCTGCTCCACATCTGGGACGTGATCGAGGAGCAGGACGGACGTCCCCGTAGGTCGCCCTTCGGGCGCCAGACCCTCGAGGTCCTCGGCAGCCACCTGTGGCGGCTGCTGCTGGACAACGAGGTGGGTCGGAGCCTCAGCGGCGTCGTCGCCACCGCTGGCCGGCCAACGCTTCGCGTGCTGCTCGAGTTCGACGACTACGCCGACGAGACGTTGCGCGGCCTGCCGTGGGAGTTCCTCTACGACCGGACCCACGAGTGGTTCCTCTCCGCCGAGGCCGAGCTGATGCTGACCCGCTATGTGTCGGACCCCGCGGGCAGGGCGAACGTCGCTGCGCACCGGGGCGACCAGGGACTGCGCGTGCTGCTGGTCAGCGCGCTGCCGGACACCGAGGACTTCGCCAGCCAGCAGCTCCAGCTGTACCGCCTGCGCACCGCCCTGCAGCATGTCGAGAAGCTGCAGGTCCTCGAGCCGGTCACCACTGCGGACGACCAGTCCATCAAGGATGTCCTCGACAACCAGGACGAGCCCTGCCACATCGTGCACGTGATCGGCATCTGCAAGGGGGCGCCTGGCCGGCCCCAGATCTTCCTCGGCGGAAAGGGCGACCCGTTCGGCGACCCGTCGCCGCTGGTGAACCTGCTGACGTCGTGCCGGACGAAGCCGCAGCTGGTGGTGCTGCAGCTGTGCGACTTCGTCGACGGAGACGCCACGGAGAACTTCGAGCGGCTGGCCCCCGACCTGATCCGCAAGAGGATCCCCGCGGTCCTCGCGTTGCAGCTGCCGGCGCGCGTCGAACAGGCCGACCAGGTCGGCCTGGGTGCGGACTTCTATCGATCCCTGGCGACCGGCATGACGGTCGGGGAGGCGGTGCAGGAGAGCCGGGTGAAGCTGAGGAAGCAGCGCGTGGACCGCCGGTTCGGGACTCCGGTGCTCTACCTCCAGCAGGACGGACCGCTGATCCTGGAGCGCCGGGACCCACCCTCCGTGGGGGCCGTCGCGCAGACCGGGGACCAGGCCGCCGAGCAGATGAAGCGCCGCCTGGCCGACTCGATTCCGGGCCAGATCTCGATCGAGGACCGGATCGAACTGCTGGAGTGGGTGAACGGCCTCGATCTGAGGGGTGGCGACCCCGCCGTGGCACGCGAGCTGGTGCAGGCCAGACGGCGGGACAACCCGAACCCCGCACTCGTCGAGGTCTTCCGGCGCATGCTCGAGGCGATCCGGCAGCAGGAGCAGGGAGGCGGCCGTGGATCGCCCTGAACTCGAGCCCGACCTCGCAGCCAGCAGCCGCAGGATCCTCGCCGACGCGATCCAGGAGCTGGACGACGCCCGGGTGTCGTGGCCGACGAAGACCTTCGTCCGCACGATCCTGCGCGGCCTCAGGCGCCTGGGCGACCACGACGACGCGATCGCCGGTGTGGACCGGGTCGCTCGAGAGGTCGGGCAGATCAGTGCCGTCCTCGAGCGGTGCGCGCGGGCGCTGCGGAAGGCCGAGGACGTCGAGGCCGCGCGCCAGCCTGCCGGCAGCGACGAGTGGTGGAACATCCGCATCCGCGGGGTCGGTCGTGCCGTCGCCGGCGAGCCGGTGGAGGCCGCCCTCCGGCTGTGGGTGAGAGCGTGGGTGGAGGGGCTGGCCGCCGAGTCCTGGGCGGGCTGCCGCCGGGTCCTGGACGTCTCGGGCCTGCCCGCGGCCGCCACTCCGGCTGCCGACCTGATGCGCCGGGTCGTCGACGCTCTGGCGTCGCGAGAGGCGGCAGCCGCTTTGGAGCCGTTGGAGGCGCTGCTGTTCGAGCCGCGGCCGGTCGATCTCGCCGCCGCGGAAGCGGTGCCGCTCGCGGTGCTGCGGACCCGGATCCTGCTGCATGAGTTCTCCGACGTGGAGGCCCCTCGCCAGGCCGCCGAGGACGCTGTCGGGCTGGCCGGGACGGACCGACGGCTAGCCGCTCTGGCGCTGGCCGCCCGGGCCGAGACCGAGCTCGCGGCCGACAGCGTCGACGCAGCCCGCCGTGCGCTCGCCGCCGTCGGCACGGACCCGCCGCTCGACGCGTTGGTCGCCCAGGGTCTGGTGTCCGAGCGCGAGGGACAGTGGTCGCTTGCGGACGAGTGCTACGACCGGGCGATCCGCCTCGACCCGGACGCGACGCGGCCGGAGTTGCTGCGCCCGGTGCCGGCCCGACTCCTGGTCAGGGCCGCGCAACGCTCGCAGGACGTGACCGAGGCGGTTCGGCTGCTGGAGCAGGCGCTGGACGCCGGTGTCCCCGGCGAGGGCGACCACCCGGACCGGGACGTGCAGGTGGGGCTGGCGCAGCGACGGCGCGAGCTGGCAGGGGAGCTTGACGCCGCGGGACGTGCTGACGAGGCCGCCCGCAGCCGGGCCAAGGCAGCCGCCGCACTCGTCGAGGCCGGGCAGGGCTACTCAGCCGCTGGCCTCACCCAGCGCGCAGTAGTGCTCTTCGAGGAGGCGTGCTCACTGGCACCGGACGAGCCCGCGTACCGCTGGACCTGCGCCGAGGCGCAGCGGCTCCAGGCCCACCGACCCGACGGCACGCTCGACCTCTGGTTGCTCGACACTGCCCGCGGTCACCTCGAAGCCGGGCTCACGCATCGTCTCCCGGCGGCTGACGAGGCCTGGGTGCTGATCACCCAGGCACTCATCGAGGACACCCTGCCCGACCCGCACGAGGACCCGGAGGTGCTCGCCGAGCGAGCCGTCCTCCTCGACCCGGACTACACCCTCGGGTACGCCTTCCTGGCAGGCATCCAGCGCGGGCGTGGCCGTCCCGAAGACGCCTTGCGGGCGACGACCACGATCGGCGATCCGACGCTCACCGCAGAGCCGTTCCTCTTCCAGACCCACCTCGAGGTGCTGCGCGACCTAGGTCGTCACGAGGAGGCACTGGAGGCGCTGGACCTGCGCCTCGGCCTGGGGATGGACGGGGACATGTCGGCACGCCGCGCCGAGATCCTCATCGAGCTCGACCGCCCGGACGAGGCTTTGGCCGCGCTGGAGGGCGCAGAACCCACCAGCGAAGTCAGGGTCGTACGCGGCCACGCCCTCTTCGCGTCTGGGGATGCCCAGCAGGCCCGTGAGGAGTTCAGTGCGCTGTGGGCAGACACGCGGTCGGGGCCGTCGCAGCAGTACGCCGGGTGGGCGGCCTACCGCGCGGGCAGGGTGGACGAGGCGATCTCGATCTACGAGGACCTCGCCGGCCGCGGCGACACACGGGAGGCGTTCCAGAGGGACCTGGGGCAGATGCACCTGGTCCGCGGGGACCTCGACACCGGCAGCGAGCTGCTCACGCAAGGGATCGACCGGTGCCCCTATGCGGGAGACCTGCATCACCTCGAGGTGGTCGAGCTCGCCTACGTCCGGGACGTCACCGCCCACACCCCCCACGGCGCGGCCGTCGCGGCTGCCGTGTCCGACCTGGTCGTTCACATCCGGGAGAGGGTCGGGGCGATCCGGGCGGCGTCGGCCCCGGAGGAGGGACCCATCGCCCTGCTTGGCCACGCACGGCAGGCGTTGGCCGGCGGCGACCACATCGACGCCTTGGTCTACTACCTCGTGCTGGCCGCCAAGGAGTTGGCACCGGAAGCGCGGCGGGGGCTGCGCCGCGCCGCCGTCGGCGCACGGGACGCCGGGGACCGGCTCTGGGTCGCGGGCGACGCCGCCGCTGCACGCGGCCGGTGGTCCTCGGTCCAGGACGCCCTCGGGGATGCCGCCTTCTCCGAGGAGTTCGGCCTCGGTGCCGGCCTGGCCTGCCGACTGCTGGTCGCAGACCTGATTGAAGGCAACCTCGAGGATGCCGCCTCGCGACTCAACGGGGTGCGGGTCGACGAGGAGGTGCTGAACGAAGTCAAGCAGGCGGTCGCGACGCTCGCAGACGATCCGGACCGGCTGTGGGCACTCTACGACGGCCTCTCCGGGCTCGACGAGGTGCTGCGACCCGACCGGGCGCGGCCGCTCCGGGGGACCATTCTGGACAGTCTTCCCATCGACCGCGCCTACCGGCTTGCGGCCACCGACGCGGACACTCGCGGATCGGCGTTCCTGTTCGTGAACCCCTTGGAGCTACGGCTGGGGCCCGCGCTGCACCGGTTGGTCGACACCGCCGACCTGGCCGACGAGATAGGCAGGCTGCGGGCCCGGGTCGAGGAGGACACCGGGGTCCGACTGCCGTGGCTCTACCCGGTCGCCGCCGACGGCCCGACGGAGGCTCGTGCCGAGGTTCGGGTGTACGGCCGCTACGTCGGCGAGGTCCGCGCCGGAGCGGAATCGCGGGTGGCGGAGCTGGTCGCCTCCGTCGAAAAGGTCGTGCGCCGGCACCTGTACCGGCTGCTGAGCGTCGACGACGTGGCGCTCTGGCTCGAGGGCTGGGACCCGAGCACCGTGGACGCTCCCGAGTGGCAGCCGGTCGACCCTCGTGCTGACCGCCTCCGGCTGGCCCGGGTTCTCCGGATGTTGCTCAGGGAAGGTGTGCAGGTACGCGACCGCGGAACCATCGTCGCGGCGTTCGAGACGGCGAGTCGCGTCGGCGGTGAGATGCCGGTCACCGTGGACGCGCTGCGCGCGGTTCGCCGCGCTCTGGGTGCCGATGTGCTGGGTGCCGGCACCGGGATGCGGGTTGTCGCGGTGCCGACGAGCCTCGAGCACCGACTGGCTGCCGGAGTCGCGCCGGACGGACTGTCCTGGACGGGCAGCCGCGAGGACGGCCTCGCCCTCGTGGCCGCATTGCGTGCCTGGCTCGCGGCGCCTGACACCGGAGCCGCCGACGCGATCAGCGTCGAGAACGCCTCCGTGCGGGTGTTCGTGTGGCGGTTCCTGGCCGCGGACCGACCGGCGGTTCGGGTCGTGGCGAGGGAGGAGCTCACGTGAGCGAGCTGGCTCGACGGGCGATCGGATCATGGGCGGCCCGGCGGAGTGAGGAGTCCGAGCGCGGGTCCGTCCGTGTGGAAATACGGCTCGGCGACGAGCTCGCACCAGCGGCCGACCCGATCCAGGACCTCGTGCAGGAGTCGCTGACCGGACTGACGACCGACTTGGGGATCGGGCGGGAGGCGCTCGTCGAGGTGACCCACGAGCGACCTCGCCGACCGCCGCTGCTCACCGCATCTCTCGACGGGCACCCGGTGGCCCACCTCGAGGCGGACCGCCTGGGCGGCGAAGAGATAGCACCGGCCGTGGCCCGGGCCGTGGTAGGTGGCGTGCTGCGCCGGCTGTCGCTGATGGCCGACGGGTTCGGCAGCCCAGCGGGCTCCTACGTGGTCGGGCTGGGGTGCCGCCCAGGCACGGAGCGGGCCGGGCGTGGGTCTGCCGTCGAGGCGGCGGAGGTGGCTCTCGACGAGAGGGACGACGCGATCGTGGTCGAGCTCTCCGCCGCAACGCTGCGACGGGTCGGTCGAGGGGCGCAGCATGACGTCGCGAAGCTCCGCGAGGACGAGCTCCACCACCAGGGCGTCATGTACCCCGATGTCCATGCGCGTGCTACCGACGACCCGCCGGGCACCGTGCGACTGCGGTTGAACGATGTGACGCTCCCTCCTTATTCGCTCGATCCGGACGCAGCCTGGAAGGACGTCGTCGACCTGATGGCAGCCGAGGTAGCCGTACGTCGACACTGGTTCCTGCGGCAAGGGCAGGTGTCCGCGCGACTCGACGACGACCTCGTGTACCTCCAGCCCGACCTGGTAGCGGTGATCGACGCCAACTTCTCCCGAGCCGCGCTCACCGCATGCCTGCGCGAGCTGGTGCGCAGCGGGCGACGGATCCGTAACCTCCCCCGGATCCTGTGGTTCCTGCTCGAGCAGGCCGATCCCGACGGCGACCCCGACACGCTGCGACTTGCGGAGTCGCCGCTGGTGCCCAAGTCGAGGTATGCCCCTCGCGCCGACCCGGACCCGCTGCTGCTGGCCGCCCACGTACGGAAGCTGGCAAACGAGGAGGCCTGGCGCCTCGGCAACTATCGAATGCCGCGCGGCGCCGTGCGGCTAGCCGCCGAGACGGAGCACGCCCTCACCAGGGGCGGGGCGGATCCCGAGGAGCTGGCCCGCGCGGAGTGGGCGGCGGTTCGAGCGGTCGCGGCCGAGCCCGCAGAACGGGTGATCACGCGCTCGGTCCGAGCCATCGCTGCGGTGCGGGACACGTTGCAGGCGCTGCCCCGCCCACCCAGGGTCACCGCTTCCCAAGAGCTCCCTCCCGACGCCGACCTGACGCAGTTCCGCGTCCTCGACGAGCCATCGACGGAGGCATGGTCATGACCCCTCAACCCGACACCTCATCCGACACCTGGATCGTCGACTCGCATTCCCTCGGAACGGCACTGACCCAGACGCCCTGTCCGGACTCGCGGGTGCGGCCGGCGGAGCCGGCGCCGTGCCAGCGACCCGTGGCGGTGACGTTCTCCGGCGGCGGCTTCCGGGCGACGCTGCCGGCACTGGGGGTCGTGCGGTTGTTGGCCGACCTGGGTCGGCTTGCGGACCTGCGCTACCTGTCGTCTGTGTCGGGAGGCTCGGTGGCGCTCGGCCTGGTCGGGGCGGCGTGGCCCGAGCTCCGCCGTCGGAGCTTCACGGCACAAGCGGTCGACGAGCTGGTCATCGAGCCGGCGGTACGGAGGATCTCGGGCTCATCGCTCAAGAGGTCCCTCGTCCTGGGCAGCTGGCGCACGGTCGGACCGCTCACCCGCACCGAGCTGCTGGCCCGCAGGTTCGACGACTGGTTCTTCGGAGGCCTGGAGCTCACCGCGCTCGACCCGGAGGTTCGCTGGATCCTCAACAGCGCCAACCTCGCCAGCGGGGCTCGCTTTCGGATGGAGCGCGACGTGCTTGGTGACTACACCATCGGTCTGATCCCCACGGCGGAAACCGAGCTCCGACTCTCCCTCGCCGTAGCAGCATCGGCGGCCGTGCCCGGCGCGTTCGCGCCGGTGAAGCTGAAGGGTCTGGACTTCCCTTGTGCCACGGACGACCCGGCGCTGCTCGACGGGGGTGCGTATGACAACACCGGCCTCCAGGCCCTGGACGGCGACCGGTACCGCGAGGCATTCCTCGTCAGCCTGAACGCCGGCGGCCTGCTGCGTCCCGGCGCCTACGGCCGGATCCCGCTCGTCCGCGAGCTCGCGCGCGCCAACTCGCTGCTCTACCGCCAGAGCACTGCTCTGCGGACCAGCTCCATGGTCGAACGGTTCGAGCGGGGCGCAGAGGTCCCCACCGGCGAGCCGCTGCCGAAAGGAGCTCGTCGCGGCGTCCTGTTCGCGCTGGCGACGAACTTCCCCGAGACGGGACGCTTCGCCCCCACGGGATGGCGGGAGGCGCACGCCGAGCTGCGGTCCTACGACGGGAAGGACCTCGCCCTCTACCCGACAGTGTTCGACAGGCTCGATCTCCGACTGTGCCGCACGCTCGTCTACCGGGGGTGGTGGCTCGCCGGGGCTGCGTTCGCCAGCCGGGCGCCCGATCAGGTTCCGGACCCTCGACTACTGAAGCCGCCGGAGGTGTAGCTCCGGGCGCGATTTCCGTCACCGCGGACCCCGCGGGGGCTGGTTGCTGCGCGACATCGCCAAGGCCGAGGCCGAGGCCGACGTCGCCGAGCCGGCGCCTGTCGGGGAGTCATCAGCCCAGGATCGACGTCGACATCGACGAGAAGGGACCGCTCCGTCGACCCGTGAGCGCGCCCGATCGCCGGGCGTCATTCGCGTCGGTGACGGTGTCGGATCCACTCCGGGGGTGGGCGGCCCGCCTTGGTCGGTGCGAGGAACTCGGGAATGCCGTCGGCGGCGAGCCTGACCTGCCAGGGGGTGTGGTGAATGGTGCGGTGATGATGCCCGCACAACAAGACGAGGTTGTTCAACGAGGTGGTGCCGCCGTCGATCCAGTGGCGGATGTGGTGGGCATGGCCCATTACCGGCGGCCTGGTGCAGCCGGGGAAGGCGCAGTGCCGGTCCCGGGCGACCAGCGCGGTCCAGATCGCCGGGGTCACCAGCCGGTGGGTGCCCTCGCCGCGGGTGGTGCCGGCCAGGTGGGTGTACCAGTCCGCCGTCGACCCCCACGCCATCTGTTTGCGGGGGATCTCGCGGGCGTCAATCTCCGCGAGCAGCGACGCCTCCTGCGCGGCGGTCTTCGCCTTGAGCCGTTGCAGCTCCTCCACCCCGGCCACCAGCTCGCCGTCGGGGCGGGCGGACCCGAGCACGTCGGCGACCCCGTCGATCCCCGCACACGCGGTCGCCACGACACCCGCCGCGTCAGCGG
>NZ_DASUTK010000145.1:0-2448 GCF_036374615.1 Nocardioides sp. | reverse complement strand
CCACAGCACGACCGCGAGGCCGGCCAGGCCGACACCCATCCACGTGCGTACGTCGAACACGAGGCTGGTCGCCCAGTCGGTGACCGAGCCCGCGATGTCCACGACCATCTCGAGCGTCCCGGTCAGCCACGCGGCCGCGGGCAGCAGGGTGAAGCCGAGCGCGCGCAGCCCGTTGGCCGACCCTCGCCGGCGGAACGCGATCCACGTCCAGATGGCACCCGCGACGGTGAGTGCGGCGGTCAGTGCAGCCCAGGTAGTTCCTTCCACAGGCCCAGACTCCCACAGCGGACCACGCCCTCGTCGGCACCCGCGGGGCCTGCGGGAGGATGGAGCCGTGGTCCACGACGACGCATCCCCCCACCACGCGGCGGACGACTCCTCCCTCGAGCCGCTCGAGCGCACCATCCCCGACCCGGGGTTCGCCGACGACGCCGGCGAGGCGGACCCCCGGCTCGCCCGCGTGCTGGCCGACCGGACCGCGGGCACCGCGAGCTCCGGCGCGGTGCTCGCCCTCCTGCAGGACTCCCGGCTGCTGGTGCCGGTGGTGGCGGTCCTCGGCGAGGTCGAGGTCGACGAGCAGGGACTGGCCCACGACAAGTCCTCCGACATGGCGGCCGTCCTGGTGGAGGCCCTGGACGGCAGCAGGGGCCTGCTCGCCTTCACCTCCACCGCCTCGATGGCCCGGTGGGACCCGCAGGCCAGGCCGGTGCCGGTGCCCGCCGCGACGGCGGCCACCGCGGCGATCCAGGACGGCGCGGAGGCACTGCTGGTGGACCTCGCCGGCCCTGCGTCGTACGTCGTCGACGGGGACGACCTGGCCCGGCTCGCAGCCGGGTGGCGCCTGGTCGCCATCGGCGACGGCTCGGGCGGTCACGGCTGGATTGGCCCCCCGACGGAATGATCCGCTAACCTTCCATGTTGACCGATCAGTGACACCACGCTTCACGGTGACACCGATCCCGCCAAGCGGAGGCACGCACCACCGTCTCCCACCCGCATCGATCGCCCAGCACCACAGATCGTCGGGTCCCGGTCCAGAGCCACCACCGTCGCGAGACGGAGGTGGACACCTCAGTTTCCCCGAGAGGGGAGACGTGTCGTGACTGGCTCCCGCTTGGCAACAGCGGGAGCCATTGTCCATTTTCCGGCACACCAGTCGGGCCGGGCGAGGGACTCCCACCCACCCGAACCACTGGAGGACCCATCAGCACCGAGCTGCGCATCAACGACCGGATCCGCGTACCCGAGGTCCGGCTCGTAGGACCCAACGGCGAGACCGTTGGCATCGTGCCGACCGACCAGGCACTCAAGCTGGCCGTGGAGGCCGACCTCGACCTCGTCGAGATCGCGCCCCAGGGACGCCCCCCGGTCTGCAAGCTCATGGACTACGGCAAGTTCAAGTACGAGAACGCCCAGAAGGCCCGCGAGTCGCGGCGCAACCAGACGAACGTGATCATCAAGGAGATGAAGCTTCGTCCCAAGATCGACAAGCACGACTACGAGACCAAGAAGGGTCACGTCGTGCGATTCCTGGGTGCCGGCGACAAGGTCAAGATCACGATCATGTTCCGCGGCCGCGAGCAGCACCGCCCCGAGCTGGGCTTCCGCCTGCTCCAGAAGCTGGCCGAGGACGTGCAGGAGCTGGGCTTCGTCGAGTCCTCGCCCAAGCAGGACGGCCGCAACATGACCATGGTCATCGGCCCGCACAAGAAGAAGGCCGACGCCAAGATCGACGCCGACGCTGCCCGCGCCACCAAGGAGCAGGCACGTGCGGAGCGCAAGGCCGAGGAGGACGCCGAGCGCGAGGCGGCCCACGCCGCCGGGCCGGTCGCCCAGAAGAAGGAGCGTCGCCGCTCCGAGAACCTCGATCCTGAGATCGAGGCGTGACGGAGTCACGACTCGATCGAGCATGTCGCGGCGGAGCCGTGACGACGACCTGGCCGTGACGACGAGCTGGCCAGGGCTGCTCACCCCCTGAACCCCGAACCACGCACAAGGAAGTTGAGGCAGACATGCCGAAGAACAAGACCCACTCGGGCGCCAAGAAGCGCTTCAAGGTGACCGGCTCGGGCAAGATCATGCGTCTGCAGGCCGGCCGCAAGTCCGGCGCCGCGTTCGCGTCCGCGCCGACCACGGGCAGCCGCAAGAAGCACCGCCGCAACGCCGGCATGGTCGAGCTCGAGAAGGGCGACGTCGCACGCGCCAAGAAGATGCTCGGCATCTGAGCCTCACCCACCGCACCACCCAGGTGGCTCAGCCGCCGTCCGTCTGACTTTCCCCTGCAACAAGGAGTAGCACCATGGCACGCGTCAAGCGCGCAGTGAACGCCCAGAAGAAGCGTCGTACCACCCTCGAGCGCGCCAGCGGTTACCGCGGCCAGCGCTCGCGCCTCTACCGCAAGGCCAAGGAGCAGGTCACCCACTCCCTGGTCTACAGCTACAACGACCG
>NZ_DASUTK010000144.1:0-12952 GCF_036374615.1 Nocardioides sp. | reverse complement strand
GCACCGAAGGACTCCGCCGACCGCCGGATCGCCGCCGACACACCGCCCATGCCGCCCTCGGGGAAGCCCCAGGAGCCGAGCTGCCCGTCGCCGACGTCGCCGATCGAGTGGTGTGCCATGACGTACGCCGTGCCCGGCTCGTACGGGCCGGCCCACGTGCCGATGACGCCGTTGACGGCGAGCGCGCCCTTGATCTGCGGCGACTCGAACCAGTCGTCGAGCAGGTCGGCGATGCTCATCGTCATCAGCCGGGTGAGGTCGGCGATCGTGCGCCGGTCGACGTTCCGGTTCGTCCACGCGAGACGGGCGAGGTCGGCGAGGTCGCCGGGGGAGTGCGACCCGATGTCCGGTGGCACCCGCAGCAGCAGCGGGGCCATCACGTCGGCGAGCCCGGCCAGCCACTCGTTCCACTTCTCGTAGGCGCGAGCGTCCTTGAGCGAGAACCGCGAGATCTCCTCGCGGCTGCGCGCCGGGTCGTCCTCGTGCAGCGTGAGTGCGCCGCCCTCGGGGAACGCCTGGTAGTAGGGGCCCATCGGGTGGACCCGGTAGCCGTGCTGCTCGAGCTGGAGGTCGCGCAGGATCGTGGGCGGCATCAGGCTCATCACGTACGACAGCCGCGTGACGCGGAGGTCGGGATGGTCGGGCCACGGCGCCTCGGTGGTGGCGGCGCCGCCGGTGGTCGCTCGTGCTTCGAGGATCAGCGTGCGTGCGCCGGCGCGGGCCAGGTAGGCACCCGCCACGAGACCGTTGTGCCCGCCACCGACGACCACCGCGTCGTACTGCTGCGTCACGTGCCCTCCTGGAAGTCCTGACTGACTGTTCAGTCGAGTACGCTGGTACGGTACCGCGAAACAGTGCCCGGCAGAACCCAGGACTTGGAGCCGCCGTGACCACGACCTCCCCCGAAGGCCGCCAGCAGTCCGACGTACGACGCGACCAGATGCTGGTCGCCGCCGCAGAGCTGATCGCCGAGCGTGGCTTCGAGCGGACCCGGATCGCGGACGTCGCGAAGCGGATCGAGACCAGTCCCGCGTTGGTCATGTACTACTTCGCGACCAAGGACGAGCTGCTCACCGCCGCCCTGCGGCACTCCGAGGCGGCGTTCTACCGGGCGGCCGAGGAGCTGCTTGACAAGCCCGGCACCCTCGACAAGCGGCTCTCCAAATTGGTCGACATGACCTTCGACTCCAAGACCAAGGAGGAGTTCGCCGGCGCCTGGGGGCTGTGGTTCGAGCTGTGGTGCCAGGCATTCAAGCACCCCCAGGTCGCCCAGGACCGCCGCGAGCTCGACCAGCAGTGGCGCGACCTGATCACCCGCGTCGTCCAGGCCGGGATCGACGCCGGCGAGCTCAGCGACACCGACGTCGAGCAGTTCGCCGTCGAGTGGGCCGCCCTGCTCGACGGCCTCTCGGTCCAGGTCGCCCTCGACGACCCCCGCGTCGACACCAAGCGCGCCAAGCGGATCGCCATGGACTTCGCCCGCCGCGCCCTCAACCTCACCTGACGCCCAACCAGGTCGCTGGTTCCCCGCTCAGCCGGGGAACCGATGACTTGGTGGGGTGACCATCCCGCACGAAGTCATGGACTCGCGCACGAGGTTGCCCTGCAGGCCGCCCAAGGGCCACATCAAATCGAAGGCAAGAACCGCTCACTCAGCCGCGACGACCGACTGGCGGGGCATGACGCGCAGGGCGGTGGGGGAGAGAGTGACGCAGACGGTGCGGCCGGGGTCGAGCCAGGTAGGGGGTTCGCCGTGGACGTTGGCGACCTCGGCCTCGAGGGTGAGCTCGTCGCAGTCGAGGGTGACCATCGTGTGGGCGCCGCGATAGGTGAGGCGGGCGACGGTGCCGGGGAGCGCGTTGGGGCCGTCGAACCCGGAGGACTCGTGCACCGTCACCCGCTCCGGCCGGATCATCACCGTCACCGCATCCCCCTCAGCACACGGCTCACCGCCCGTCGCGACCAGCCGGTGCCCGCGTACGTCGCACGAGACCTGGTCGCCGTCGGAGCCGGTCACCACCGCGTCGTACAGGTTCGCGGAGCCGAGGAACGCCGCGACGTACGGCGTCGCCGGCCGAGCGTAGATCTCGCTCGGGGTGCCCACCTGCTCGACCTGGCCGTCGACAATGACCGCGACCCGGTCGGACATGGTCATCGCCTCCTCCTGGTCGTGGGTGACGTAGACGAAGGTGGTGCGCACCTCCTGCTGGACCGCCCGCAGGTCGCGCTGGAGCTGGCGGCGCAGCCGGGCGTCGAGGGCGCCGAGCGGCTCGTCGAGCAGCAGCACCCGCGGCTCGAGCACCAGCGCCCGCGCCAGCGCGACCCGCTGCTGCTGACCACCGGAGAGCTGGCGCGGCTTGCGGCCGGCGAGCGGGCCGAGCTCGACCAGGGCGAGCGCCTCGTCGACCTTGTGCTGGGCGTCGGCCTTGCTCAGCGAGGTGTACTTCAGCCCGAAGGCGACGTTCTCGGCCACCGTGAGAAAGGGGAAGAGGGCGTAGGACTGGAAGACGGTGTTCACCGGTCGCTTGTGCGCGGGGATCGACGCGAGGTCGCTGCCGTCGAGCAGGATCTCGCCGGCGTCGAGGTCCTCGAAGCCGGCGATCAGCCGCAGCGTGGTGGTCTTGCCGCAGCCCGACTCGCCGAGCAGCGAGAAGAACTCGCCCGCCTCGATCTCCAAGTCCAGCCCGTCCACGGCACGGACGTCGTCGTAGTCCTTGACCAGTCCCCGCAGGGACAACGAGCCCCCGATCACGCGGCCCGGACCGCCCGCGCCAACCGGTCCACGTTCGTCACGAAGCGCTCCACGTCCTCGTCGTTGTGCTGCACGGAGATCAACCACTGCTCGATCTTGCCCCACGGCGGCAGGAAGACGCCGCCGTTGTGCTGCACCAGCCAGTGCGCCTGCCCGAGCCGTTCGTCGACGTCGAGGAAGTCGCGGTAGTTGCGGATCGCCTCGCTGCGGAACGCGATGCACCCCTTCGCCCCCGCCGTGACCACGTGCCACGGCAGGTCGTGGCGCTCGATGATCTCCTCGATCCCGGCCCGCATCGCCGACGCGAGTCGCTCGATGTGCGCGTACGCTGCATCGGTCATCACCTCGGTCAGCATCGCCCGGGTCGCGGCCATGGCGAGCGGGTTGCCGTTGAACGTTCCCACCTGCTCGTAGGTGCCGTCGGCGATCAGCGCCATCAGCTCCTCGGTACCGCCGATCGCGGCGGTCGACACGCCACCACCGATCGCCTTCGCGATGCAGACGATGTCGGGTGTGACGCCCTGGGCCCGCGTCACGCCACCCGGCCCGACCGTCAGCCCGGTCTTGACCTCGTCGAAAGTCAGCAGCGCGCCGTGGGCGTGCAACAGCTCCTTGAGCCCAGCGAGATAGCCCGGCTGCGGGTGGATCACGCCGGCGTTCATCATCAGCGGCTCCAGGATCATGCCGGCCACCGAACCGGGATGGGCCGCCAGCGCCCGGTCGACCGCCGCCAGGTCGTTGAACGGCACGATCGTCACGAGGTCGACCATCGCCTGCGGCACGCCGGAGCCCGCCGGGGCCGAGGTCGGCGCGTCGGCGGGGCCCATCTCGCCCTCTTCGGGCGCCACCGACACCTGCACCGAGTCGTGGTGGCCGTGGTAGCAGCCCTCGACCTTGAGCAGCCGGTCGCGGCCGGTCGCCACGCGCATCAGGTGGACGGCGTCCATCGTCGACTCGGTGCCGGAGTTGCCGAACCGCCACTGGGGGAGCCCCCACCGACGTGCGAGCTCCTCGGCGACCACGATCGAGTCCTCGGTCGGCTGCGCGAAGTGGGTGCCGCGCCCGACCCGCTCGGTCACGGCGCGGACGATCGCCGGGTGCGCGTGGCCGGCCAGCGACACGCCGTACCCGCCGTGGAAGTCGGAGTACTCGGTGCCGTCGACGTCGAAGATCCGCGACCCGGCGCCGTGGCTCATCCACACCGCCTGCGGGTCCGCGATCTGCCAGTTGGACGTCGCGCCGCCTGCGAGGTGGCGGCGTGAGCGCTCGATCAGCTCGGCGCTGCGGGGTTGGCGGGCGAGGAACCGTTCGGACTCCTCGCGGATCAGTCGGTCGATCGAGTCCTCGCCACCGTCCTGACCTGCCGCCGGGGTGAGACCGGGAGTGGAGGGGTGGGACGTGGGCTGGGTGGCCGTCATGCGGCACTCCTTTGTCATTGACTGACTGTTCAGTCTATGACAGCGTTGCGAGGGTCGGCAACGAGGTGCCGCGGCGCGGGAGGTCTCATGAACCACCGAACACCGGACATCACCCGGCGCAACCTGTTGCGCGCCGGAGCGCTCGCCGGCGCGGCCGTCTCCTCCTCTTCGCTGCTCGCGGCGTGCGGCAAGCCCGAGGTCACCAGCGCCCAGGGCCTCCAGATCGCCAGCCCCGACAACCCGGTGAAGTGGCCGATCCACGATGACGTGCCGATGATCGAGTCCGGGCTCACGCCCGAGAAGGGCAGCACCCTCAAGATCTACAACTACGCCGACTACCTGAGCCCGCGCGTTATCAAGGACTTCCAGGCGGAGTACGACGTCAAGGTCGAGCTCTCCACCTTCAACGACACCGAGGAGGCGCTGAGCAAGATCGTCTCCGGTGCGCTCAAGTACGACATCTACTTCCCGTCGTACGACCAGATCGGGAAGATGGTGACGGCCAAGCTGATCAGGCCGCTCAACCACGAGTACATCCCCAACATCTCGAACTGCTGGCCCCAGTTCGAGGACCCCTGGTACGACCGCGGCTGGCAGTACAGCGTCCCCTACACGACGTACACCACGGGCATCGGCTGGCGGTCCGACCTGGTGCCCGACGACATCGGGGCGATGGACAACCCGTACGACGCTCTCTGGGACGCGAAGTACCGCAACAACATGGCCGTGATCGACGATTGGCACACGTGCATGGCGCTGCCGACGCTCCGCGACGGGAGCCACGATGTCAACGCCGAGGACCCCAAGGTGATCGAGGGCATCCGCACGGCGATGCTGGAGATGCAGCAGACGACGCTGCCGAAGGTCACCGTGAACATGTACAACGACCTTCCCGCCGGCCAGTTCGGCCTCTCGCAGATGTGGTCGGGCGACATCATCAACGCCGTGTACTACCTGCCGAGGAAGGACTCACCGGACCTCCTGCACTACTGGTTCCCCGAGGACGGCCGCGGGCTCGTCGACAACGACCTGATGCTGTGTCTCGCCCAGGGCGACAACCCGGTCGCCGCCCACTTCTTCATGAACTACCTGCTCGACGCCGCCGTCTCCAAGAAGAACTTCGGTTACACCGGCTACCAGCCCCCGCAGCGGGCGATCAACCCCGACACCCTCGTGGAGGACGGCTTCATCCCCGACAACCTGCGCTCGGCGACCGTGCTGGAGGAGTGGTTCGACACCGCCGACCGGCTGCTTGGCATGCCGCTCGACGTCGAGGAACAATGGCTCCGCGTGTGGCAGGAGTTCAAGGCCGGTGGCTGAGCCCGGCACCCGCCGGGGCCGGCTCTGGCCGGTCCTGGCCGCACCGGGGACGTTCTGGCTGCTGGGCTTCTTCGTCGCGCCCGCGTACGTCGTGCTGGCGATCCTGTTCGGGCAGGTCGACCCCGTCCTGCGCCGCTCGGTCCCGGCGTGGAACCCGGTCTACTGGGACACCGGCCAGGTCACCTACGTCCTCAGCCACATCGTCGGGGAGGACGGGTTCTTCGGGCCTGCCCTGCTGCGCACCGCGGTGTACGTCGGCATCGCCTCGCTGCTGTGCCTCGCGATCGGCTACCCGGTGGCCTACTTCGCCGCGCGGATCGCCGTACGACGCAAGGGGCTGCTGCTCGCGGCCCTGATCGCGCCGTTCTGGATCTCCTACATGATGCGGATGCTGGCGTGGATCAACCTGCTCCAGAACGACGGGCTGGTGAACCAGCTGATCACGCTCGGCGGTCTCTGGGACACCGAGGTCGACTGGCTGGGTGGCCACAGCGTGACGGTGGTGCTCGGGCTGGTCTACGGCTACGTGCCGTACATGATCCTGCCGTTGTACGCCGGGCTCGACCGGATCCCCGACCACATGCTCGAGGCCGGCCGTGACCTCGGGGCCAGCCGGTTCCAGACCTGGCGGCGGGTCACGTGGCCGCTGTCGCGGCAGGCGGTCGTCACGTCGGTGATCCTGACCTGCCTGCCGATGCTCGGCGACTACTTCACCTCCGACCTGCTGTCCGGCAAGCCCGGCCAGGCGATGGTCGGGAACCTGATCAACAACGCGGTGCTGACCCCCGGGCAGGCCGGGCAGTCGGCCGCGTTCGTCATGATCGTGCTGATCGTGTCGCTGGTGCCGATGGCGCTCTACGTCTACTCCACCCGCCAGGGCGAGGAGAGCCGGACATGAGCGTCGCGCGCCGCCGCGCCCCGTGGCTGGCCGGCCTGACCGGGCTCTACCTGTTCTGGTCGCTGGCGCCGGTACTGATCGCGGTGCTGTTCTCGTTCAACGCCGGCCGGTCGCGCACGGAGTGGCAGGGCTTCTCGTTCCAGTGGTACTACGGCGAGCCCGACCGCTCGGTCTGGGCCGACCAGGCCCTCCAGACGGCGCTGGTGCACACGTTTCGGCTCGGCGTGCTGGTCACCCTGATCGCCGTACCGCTCGGGACGCTGATGGCGCTCGGCCTCGACCGGTGGCGCGGGCGGCTGCCGACGGGCGCGAGCTTCCTGGTGATGCTGTCGTTCGTGCTGCCCGAGATCCTGCTCGCGATCTCGCTGCTGTTCGTGGCGACCGCGGTGAACGAGGTGCTCGCCACGCCGGTCCGGCTCGGCACGCTCGGCCAGGTGATCGGGCTGGTCACCTTCCAGCTGTCCTACCCGGTGATCATCGTGCGTGCCCGGCTGCTGACGATCGGCCACCACTACGAGGAGGCGGCGGTCGACCTCGGCGCCTCGCCGATCGAGTCGCTGCGCCGGGTGCTGCTGCCGCTGGCGTGGCCCGCGATCCTGGCCAGCGCGGTGCTGGTCTTCGCCGACGTGATCGACGACTTCGTGCTCGTGCGCTACCTCTCCGGCGGCTCCACGACGGAGCCGGTCTCGGTGAAGATCTACAACACCGCCCGCGCCGCCCCGACCCCTGCACTCAACGCGGTCGCGACGCTGGTGCTGGTCGCGTCGCTGCTGGCGGTGCTGCTGGGCTACCTCGCCTACCGTCGGATGACCCGCGGTGAGGACACTCGCACGGTCGGGATCGACGCGTTCACCGGCGAAGCCTGACCAGTCCGGCCGTTCAGACTGCGTAACGGTGCCGCCGGTGCGCTCCCCAACCGTTGCAGCGGGTGGGGAGCGAGGTCGGGGCACCGTTAGCCTCACGACGAGGGCCGGCTCCGCGCTCGACCGCGCCACCCGCGACACGGTACTGTTTGAACAGTCATTCAGGAGGAGGAAACCATGGCTCTGCCGACCGCGTCCCTGCTCGCCCCCGGCCGCGTCGTCCCGCCGGCCCCGCTGCCCGCAGCGGAGGTCGCGCGCGCCGCCGCACCCTTCGGCCAGAGCACGATGCTGCCGCGCGGCGCCTACCAGGACGATCAGGTGCTCGCCTGGGAGCGCGAGCACCTCCTCGACGGCTGGGTGTGCGTCGGCCGGTCCACTGAGATCGCCCCGAAGGGGATGCGCGCGGAGTCGATCGGCCGTTCCGGCGTACTGCTGGTGCGTGACGCCGACGGCGCGCTGCGGGCCTTCGAGAACGCCTGCCGGCACCGCGGCCACGAGCTGCTGCCCTGCGGCGGCAGCTCGCAGGGGACCCGCGCGATCGTCTGCCCGTACCACGCCTGGTCCTACCGGCACGACGGCTCGATGATCGGGGCGCCGGGCTTCCGGGAGGTGCCCGGGTTCGACACCTCGCTGTACTCGCTGAAGCCGGTCCGGGTCGAGGAGTGGCACGGCTGGGTCTTCGTCGACACCTCGGGCCAGGCGCCCGACTTCGGCAGCCACATCGGCCAGCTCGAGTCGGTCGTGGAGCGGTACGACGCGGACGCCCTGGTCACCCCGGTGGTCCACGAGTACGACGTGGAGGCCAACTGGAAGGTGATCATCGAGAACTACCAGGAGTGCTACCACTGCCCGAGCATCCACCCCGAGCTCTGCCGCGTCTCACCGCCCGACAGCGGGGACAACATCGAGCTCGAGGGCAACTGGATCGGCGGCAACATGGACCTGCGAACCAGCGCGGCGACCATGTCGCTGGACGGTCACACCGAGGGCACCGTGATGGCGCGGCTCGACGAGGTGGAGAGCCGGACGGTGATGTACGTCGCGGTGATGCCGAACCTGCTGATCTCGCTGCACCCGGACTACATCATGAGCCACCTGCTGACCCCGATCTCGCCGGACCGCACCCGGATCCGCTGTTCCTGGGCCTTCCCGGCCGAGGTCGTCGAGCGCGAGGGCTTCGATCCGTCGTACGCCGTCGACTTCTGGGACCTCACCAACCGGCAGGACTGGGCGGCCTGCGAGGCCGTGCAGCGAGGGATGAAGACCCCGAGCTACGAGCCGGGCCCGCTCGCGCCCAGCGAGGACGGCGTCTACCACTTCACCCAGCTGATGGCGCGCGCCTACCAAGGTCAGCAAGCCTGACGGCGCGGGGGCGGCCAACGCTCGGGGCCAGCGGCCTACCTGTGCTTACGGGCTCGTTCGGTCTCCTCGACCAGGTCCGTCGCGATCAGCCGGAGCTTGTGGTTCTGCGTGCTCGACTGGCGGACCAGGTAGGCGAACGCCTGCGTCTGGCTGAGCCCGTGACGCTCCATGAGGATGCCGATCGCGGTCCCGATGATGGTGCGCGTCCCGATGGCCGTGTGGAGCTGCTCCTCGCGCCGTACGTGTCCGAGAGCGAGCCCCGCGTGCACGGCGAAGTGCTCGGCGACCCCCACCGACCCGGGATCGAACGCCTCGTGGGAGGTGGAGTACAGGTTGAGGCCGACCAGCCGGTCCCCTTGCCCGTTCAGGCGTACGCCGATCTGGGAGCGCAGCCCGAGCTCGACGGCACGAGGGATGTAGGCGGGCCAGCGCTGCTCGTGGGGGGCGTGCTGGATGACCACGGTCTCCTCGCCGACGCGCGCATCCAGGCACGGCCCCTCGCCCGTCTTGTTCTGCAGGACGTCGAGCTCACCTGCCAGGTCGGTGGTGGATGCCAGCGTCTCGACCGCCCGGTCCGGTCCGACGAGCGTGAGGCTGACATGCTCGAACTCAGGGAGGAACCGCGGTGCTTGGGAGACGATCTCGTCGATGACGTGGGCAGCGTCCCGGGGCAGCTGCATCGCCTGCGCCGCCTCGGTCATCGTCCGAAAGTGATCGTTGCTCACCGTCTCATCGCCGTTATCACCTCGTACGTGCGGCTCCACCCGTGCGGGTGGAGATCATTCCCAATCGCCTGCAGGGGAGTCTTCACCCGTTTGGGCGGGTACGGTACCCCAAGGCCGAGGAGTACTCCGGAGCATTCAACGGTTCAGGCCCCTGGGCTCCAAACAAGCGGGCCCCAGGGCCGCACAGGCATCACCGCCCCCGGCACGCGAGTGCCGGGGGTGGTCGCTTGCGCTAGTGGGGGTCGCGCGGCCCCACCCGCACCGGCGCCAGCCGGCGTGAGGTCCGGTCGCGGCGGAGCCGCAGCAGCCACTCGGGCAGGTAGGCGAGCGTGTAGACGAGGGCGCCGCCGACGATCATCACGGTCTGGTCGACGAGCCCGGGCCTCATGCTGTCGAGCGGGTCGATGATGAACAGCAGTCCCAGCAGCACGGAGACACCCCCGAGCGCGCTACAGACGAACCCCCACACGTTGCGCGCCCAGCGCAGGGGCGCGGGCAGCGCCCACCAGGTCAAGGACAGGCGCTCACCCAGTGCCTCCGCCAGGGCCGGCACGAGATCGGCACGCTTCTCGCTGGTCCACACGCTGCGGGTGCGGTCCGCGGTCCGCAGCTTGAGCCGCCAGTGGCGGTGGCTGGCGATCAGCGGCGACACCTCGGCGCTGACGATCTCGGCCAGCGGGAAGCGCGGCACGATCTCGTGGAGGTCCGGAGCGCCGCCCCCCTTGTAGTGGCAGAACCTGACTGCGTCGGTCGTCAGCACGACGCGTTGCAGGCGCAGCCGCCGGACCGCGCCGAACTGCAGCACGGTCGCCTCGGGCGCGGGTTCCACCGCCTCCTCGAGCCACACCGGTGCGGACGGGTCGGCGCCGTGTCGACGTACCCACGCACGCAGCCCCAGCAGGTCGATGGTCGCGTGGCCGGTGCGATGGCGGCGTACGGCGGCAGCCACGTCGAGCGGCCGCCCGTCGGTGTCCACGAGCGTGCTGCCATCGGTCCACGTCCACGTGAGCGACCCTGCTGATGCGTCGAGCAGGCTGAGTGTGGCGATCTCGGTGATGACTCGGGAGATGATGGCGTCGACCCGCGGACCACCGTCGGGATTTTCACGAAGCTCCTCCTCCGTCGGTGTCACGCCCAGGAGGCCGGCCACGGTCGGAGCCCAGCCGCCCTCGAGCACCGAGCCCAAGGCGTCGAAGGTGGCCGGCACGGCACGGCCGGTGGCGATCCGGGCGGCGTCGAGGGTCAGGGCGACCTGACGGCGGAACACCCGTTCGTCGACCAGATCCGGGCGCTCCTCCCACGGCGTCGGCTCGTCGTCACGTGCCCACTCCGGGGGAAGAATGAGGAGCGCGAGCTCCGGCTCGTGGCGCATCACGCCCGGGAGCTCGTCGGCCGCGCAGCCGAGCTCGGAGTCGCGGCGAGCCGGCCAGACGTCCGCACCGGCCTGCTCCCACGCGGCCAGCATGGTGCGGAGGCCGGTCCACGGGTCGTCGTGCCAGGCGCCCACCAGCAGCGCGGGCCAGAGGAACTGGTCCACGAGCAGATCCCATCCTTCGGCCACCACCTTCCGAGCGCTCACAGCGGACTTCAGCTTTGCTTCGCCCCTGACGCCGGATGCTTCCTCGGCTGCGATCCAGGACGCCTTGGTCTGCTCGACGGCCGAGAACCGTCGGGCCAGCCGTCGGGCCAGCCGCCTGGTCCCGAACGAGGCGTCGCGGCCGACGTCGCCGTACACCAGCCGCAGCGCAAGCCGTTCGCCGAACGTCATGCTGCCGTCGGTACGTCGCGCGAGCCTCACCAGGGCGGCCAGCTCGTCCTCGCGCAAGCAGGCCACCAGGCCGATACCGATCCGAAGCCCGCCCCGGACGGTCATCCACACCGCGGGTTCAGTCACGACCTTGATGTCCCTGGCCCGCAAGCCGGCCTGGGCGCGGACCCAGCCGGCAACCTCGGCCCGATCGCGGCCCCGGAGCGCGATGCCGGCTGCGTCCGGCAGCGACCGTGGCACGAGCGCGGGGACGATGGGGTAGAGGCTGAGGGCCACCCCGATGGCACAGGCCAGCACCCAGGCCTCCGCCTGGCTATAGCCGGCGTTCAGCGCCAGAGCCCGCATGAGCAGCGCGCCGCCCAGTCCCCACAGCAACCCCGCTGCGAGCGCGAACGCCCACAGCCGAACCGCGCTCCTGGCGGCGCTCGTGAAGGCCGCGCGAGCGGTCGCGGCGTCGTCCGAGCGGGAGTCAGGCGGTTCGGCAGTCGACACGTTCAGGCTTCCGAGACGATGGATTTGCGGATCAGCCTAAGCGTCGTGCACGAGGTGCCGTGGAGGTGACTCCTCTCAGGCAGGGCCGCTGCGCCGGCCCTGCCTGACGACTACTTCGATGTGACCGTCCACGAGTAGGGGACCAGCCTGTTCGAGGCGTCGTCGCGGATGCCGCCGGTCAGCTTGATCGTGTAGCTCTTCCCCCGCCGCAAGTCACGCGATGGGTTGAGCACCGCCTTGAACCGGCTGCTCGACGGCGTGACCTTCGCCGTGAGAGCTTTCCGCGAACCCACCGGGATGATCTTGAACGTCGTGTTCTTCACGTTCCGGACCGGCTCGCTGAACGTGACTGTGAAGTTGGCGCGCCGCTTGACGAGCCCGGCGGGCTTGACAAGGGCGACCGCGGGACGCAAGGCGTCCACGCGGAACTGCCACCAGGGAGATGCGCCGATCTCGACGCCGGCGCTGTTGAGGCTGACGACGCGCCACTCCCAGTTGCCGTCACCCACGATTGAGGGTGCCCAGGCGAGAGCTGGGGTCCGGACAGAGGTGAGACCGCCGCCACCTTCGAGTCGGAGGTCCCAGCGGTAGTCAGTCGCACCGTCGACGCCGGTCCAGCTGAACAGGGTGTCCCGACCGACGACGAGCGTCTCGTCCTGAGGCGCGGTCAGAGCGGGTGCGGAACCGGTGACGCGGAAGCGTGCGGTCGGATCCGCGAGATCCGTCCACTGCCCAGGCCTTCCGGCTGCGTCGCGGGGCCGGACCCGCCATGTGTAGGACTGTCCCGACACTGCTAGCGGAGCGGTCGGCGTGAGGGCGACCTGCTTGCTGTTGCCGGAGAACACCAGGTTGCCCGCCTGACCGATGGTGTCGGCGTCCTTGTACACCTCGACGTCGTAGCTCGCGGCGTACGCCAACGGGTTCCAGCGCAGCGGAGCCGTGCCGGTCGTCTGGGCGTTGTTGACGGGCGCTGTGAGAGAGACCACCGGCGACCGCTTGACGAACATCCGCGGGTCGCTCCAGGTGAGCGAGTTGTTCGAACCGTCCAGGGCCTGGACCCGCCAGTACAACGGACCCTCCGGGTAGGTTGTGCCGGCCGCGGTGTAGGTCATCTGATCCACCAGGACCTCGTCCAGTGGGGACTGGAAGTTCGGGTCGTTGTCGACCTGGACCCGGTACAGATAGGCCTCGACGTCCGGTTCGACCGAGTGGACGCCCGCGTGGCTCCCGGGCGTGCTGGCGTCCTGGTTGGTGGCCAGGAAGTCGCGCCAGGTGAAGGTGATCGAGTTCGACGGAGTGGCACCGTTCGTGGGAGTGAGCAGTTCTACCGGCTTGGACAACTTGTTGAAGGCGT
>NZ_DASUTK010000143.1:0-5567 GCF_036374615.1 Nocardioides sp. | reverse complement strand
GAACTTGCGCTCGCTCATCTTGAAGAGCATCGAGAGGAAGTTGGCGGTGTAGGAGAGGTCGTTGTCGGGGTAGATGAACGGCTTGCCCTGCGCGTGGCGGAACGACCAGGCGCCCAGCGTCGGCATCTTCGCGATCATCCGCACGATCTGCATGTGGCGGTTCTCGGCGTCACCGATGTTGCGGGCGTCGGGGTAGAACGTCGAGAGCGCACCGACCGAGGCCATCAGCATGCCCATCGGGTGGGCGTCGTACCGGAACCCCTCCATGAAGGACTTCACGTTCTCGTGGACGAACGTGTGGTAGGTGATCTCGTGCACCCACGCGTCGTACTCGGCCTTGGTCGGCAGCGTCCCGTGGATCAGCAGGTAGGCCACCTCGAGGAACGACGACTTCTCCGCCAGCTGCTCGATGGGATAGCCGCGGTACTCCAGGATGCCCTGGTCGCCGTCGATGAAGGTGACGGCGCTTCGGCACGACGCCGTGTTCACGAAGCCGGGGTCGTAGACCGCCAACCCGGAAGCGTCGTCGCCTGACTTGATCTGGCCGAGGTCCGCGGCCTTGATGGTGCCGTCGGTGATCGGGACCTCGTACTCCTGTCCGGTGCGGTTGTCGCGGACGGTGAGGGATTCAGTCACCAGAACAACCTAACCCTGCCCAGGATGCGGGGCGAATCTGAGTCTCGTACGCACGCGGGCTGCTCAGGCGCCGCGGCCGCGCTCACGTTTTGACCCGTACGACGACACGCCGGTAACCTGAGCGGTCGCGACTCCTGCCGCGCCCAGACCTCTCACGTGGGTCGGGGTGCAGTCCCGGACTGAAGTCTGAGCCGGGCCGTGTTCGTCAGAAGCCGCAGCAACACCGCCGACCGGCGACCGCCGGCCGGATCAACGAACGAGAAGGGCACTCACGTGCGCACCTACAGCCCCAAGCCGGGCGACATCCAGCGCGCCTGGCACGTCATCGACGCGACCGACGTGGTCCTGGGCCGACTCGCCGTGCAGACCGCGAACCTGCTGCGCGGCAAGCACAAGCCGATCTTCGCCCCGCACATGGACACCGGCGACTTCGTCATCATCGTCAACGCCGAGAAGATCGCCCTCAGCGGCGACAAGGCCACCAAGAAGCTCTCCTACCGCCACTCCGGCTACCCGGGCGGCCTCACCGCCACCCCGGTCGGGCAGATCCTCGAGAAGGACGCCCGCAAGGTCGTCGAGAAGGCCGTCTGGGGCATGCTCCCCAAGAACAAGCTGGGCCGCCAGATGATCAAGAAGCTCAAGGTCTACTCCGGCCCCAACCACCCGCACCAGGCCCAGCAGGCCACGCCGTACGAGATCTCGCAGATCTCCCAGTGATCGACCAGGACTGAGGCCACCCAATGACTGAGAACGTGACTGACAACGTGACTGAGAACAGCACCGAGGTCGAGGAGACCTACGAGACCGACGAGCAGGGCGTCGCCTACAGCTCGGAGAGCGCCCCGGCCGCCGACGCGCCGGTCGCCTCCGCGATCGCCCCCGCGTCCGCGACCGGCCGCCGCAAGCAGGCCGTGGCCCGGGTCCGGATCGTTCCGGGCACCGGCAACTGGACCGTCAACGGCCGCACCCTCGACTCCTACTTCCCCAACAAGCTGCACCAGCAGGTCGTCAACGAGCCGTTCGCGGCGACCCGCCTCGAGGGCCGCTTCGACGTGATCGCCCGCATCCACGGCGGCGGCATCACCGGCCAGGCCGGTGCGCTGCGCCTCGGCGTCGCCCGCGCGCTCAACGCGGTCGACCTCGACGCCAACCGCGCCATCTTGAAGAAGGCCGGTCTGCTGACCCGTGACGCCCGCGTGATCGAGCGCAAGAAGGCAGGTCTCAAGAAGGCCCGTAAGGCACCGCAGTTCAGCAAGCGCTGATCCGACGTCGCCACGAGATCGAGGCGGCATGACCAAGCGCTACTTCGGCACGGACGGGGTCCGGGGCCTGGCCAACGGTGATCTCACCGCTGAGCTGGCCCTGGACCTTTCCGTTGCCGCCGCCCACGTGCTCGCCGACCGCGGGGAGTTCGAGGGCCATCGACCGGTCGCGGTCGTCGGCCGGGACACCCGGATCTCCGGTGAGTTCCTCGAGGCCGCGGTGGTCGCGGGGCTCGCGTCGGCCGGCGTCGACGTGCTGCTCCTGGGGGTGCTGCCGACCCCGGGCGTTGCCTACCTCACGCACAAGCTCGGCGCCGACCTCGGCGTGATGCTCTCGGCGTCCCACAACCCGATGCCCGACAACGGCATCAAGTTCCTCGCCCGTGGTGGTCAGAAGCTCGACGACGCGGCCGAGCACGCCATCGAGCGGCGGCTGCACGAGGCCTGGCAGCGGCCCGTGGGGGGCGGGGTCGGCCGGGTCAGGCAGTACGCCGAGGCGCTGGACGACTACGTCGACCACCTGATCATGTCGATCGACCACCCCCTGGTCGGGATCAAGGTCGTCCTCGACTGCGCCGAGGGTGCGGCGTCCGATGCCGGGCCGCGCGCCTTGGTGGGCGCCGGCGCCGACGTCAGCGCGATCCACGCGATGCCCGACGGCCTCAACATCAACGACAACTGCGGCTCGACGCACCTCGAGTCGCTGCAGAAGGCCGTCATCCAGGACGGCGCCGACGTCGGCTTCGCCCTCGACGGTGACGCCGACCGTTGCCTCGCGGTCGACCGCGAGGGCAACGTCGTCGACGGCGACCAGCTGCTCGCCGTCTTGGCCCTCGCGCTGCGCGACCGGGACCGGCTCGCGAAGAACACGGTCGTCGCCACCGTCATGAGCAACCTCGGCTTCGTGCAGGCGATGCACGCGGCCGGGATCGGCGTGCGGCAGACCAAGGTCGGGGACCGGTACGTGCTGGAGGCGATGAAGGTCTCCGGGTACTCCCTCGGAGGAGAGCAGTCCGGCCACGTGATCATGAGCGACCACGCGACCACCGGTGACGGCATTCTCACCGCTCTGGCAGTGCTGGAGCGGATGGCGACCACCGGTCAGTCGTTGCAGGAGCTCGCGTCGGTCATGACGCGGCTGCCCCAGGTGCTGGTCAACGTCGACGGGGTCGACAAGGCGCGGGCCGACGACGACGCGGTGGTGGCCGCCGCCATCGCCGAGGAGGAAGCGAGCCTGGCCGGCACCGGCCGGGTGCTGCTGCGGCCTTCTGGGACCGAGCCGATCGTGCGGGTCATGGTCGAGGCGCCGAACGTGGCGCAGGCCCGTGACGTGGCGGAACGGCTGGCCGGCGTCGTACGTCGACAGCTCGCACTCTGACCCGCGCGGCTGTGCCAACCTGACCCTCATGGCCATCAGCCCCGTCCCGTGGTCGGTCCCGATGGGCCCGCGCGACACCGAGGAGCCGCACCGCGCCGCGACGCCACTGGAGCTGTTCTTCGACCTGGTCTTCGTGGTCGCGATCGCGTCGGCCGCCGGGTCCCTCCACCACGGGCTCGCCGAGGGCCACCTCGAGGCGATCGTCTACTTCTGCCTGGTGTTCTTCGCGGTCTGGTGGGCGTGGGTCGGGTACACGTGGTTCACCTCCGCCTACGACTCCGGCGACGTGATCTTCCGGGTCCTCTCACTGGTGATCATGGCGGGCTCGCTGCTGCTGGCGGCCGGGGTGCCCGACCTCTTCGCGGACGGCCAGTCGGCGCTCGTGGTGGCGGGCTACAGCGTGATGCGGCTCGCGATGGTGTCGCTGTGGCTGCGGGCCGCGCACGGGCATCCGGAAGGCCGCCGTACCGCCATGACCTATGCGATCGGGATCGCGGCCGTGCAGGCGTTGTGGCTCGCCCGGCTGGCGATCGAGGACGGCCGGACGGTGCTGCTGAGCACGTTCCTCCTCCTCGCGCTGCTCGAGGTCGCGGTGCCCTACGTCGCCGAGCGGGCGGGCCGCACGCCGTACCACCCCGAGCACATCGCAGAGCGCTACGGCCTCTTCACGATCATCGTGCTGGGCGAGGTGGTGCTGGCCGCGGTCGTGGCCGTGCAGGGGGCCCTTGGCGACGAGCACGGCCGGGACCTCGTGCCTCTGGTGGTCGGTGGCATCCTGCTGGTCTTCTCGATGTGGTGGATGTACTTCAAGCGCGACCACGCGCCGCTGTTCGCCGCGCGGCGCACCGTCTGGCGCGCCGCATACGCCCACGCCGTCGGGTTCGCGACCGTCGCCGCCACCGGCGCGGGCCTCGCGGTGGCAGTGGACGTGACCACCCATCACGCACACGCCACCGAGACCGTGGCGGTCTGGAGCGTGGCGGTGCCGGTCGGTCTCTACACCGTCGTGCTCGGGGTCCTGCACTGGCTCGGTGACCACGACACCCGGTTGGCCCTCCCCGCGTTCGTGACGGCGGCTGCGGTGCTCGTCGTGGCCGCGCTGGGCCTCACGCTCGGACTCGCGATCGGCGTGGTCGTGCTGCTGATCGGCCTGGTCCTGGCGCTCGCGGTCGCCCAGCACGTCGTCGCCTCGCGGTCGTCGGAGGCCGCGGGACTTGACGACGCCTGAGCCGTCGGGGGTCGCCGTTTGGACACAAACGGCAACGACACGCCGGGCACGAACGCCGTTTGTGACCAAATCGCCGCCGGGGTCGAGCCTGAGCCTCCGTCCCCGCCGTCCGACGTCACGGACCCGACCCCGACGAGTTGAGCGAACCGGTCGCCTCAGAGCTTCCGGAGCCGGACGTACCGCACCGAGTGGTCGAGGTCCTTGCGGAGCACCAACGTCGCGCGGGAGCGGGTGGGGAGCACATTCTGGGTGAGGTTGGGGCCGTTGATCGTGTCCCAGAGCCGGGACGCAGTGGCGTCCGCCTCGTCCTCGCTCAGTCCGGCGTACTTGGCGAAGTAGGACTCCGGGTTGCGGAAGGCCGTCTCGCGGAGCCGCTTGAAGCGCTCGACGTACCACTTCCGGATGTGCTCGGTGCGGGCGTCGACGAACACGGAGAAGTCGAAGAAGTCGCTCAACGTCAGGCCCGCGCGGCCGTCCTCGCGGACCCGTGCCGGCTGGAGCACGTTGAGGCCCTCGATGATCACGATGTCGGGACTCGTGATCACCACCTGCTCGTCGGGGACGACGTCGTAGACGAGGTGGGAGTACGTCGGCGCCGCGACCTCGTCCTTGCCGGACTTGATGTCCACCACGAACCGCAGCAGCGCCCGGCGGTCGTAGGACTCCGGGAACCCCTTGCGCTGAAGCAGGCCGCGCCGCTCGAGCTCGGCGTTGGGGTAGAGGAACCCGTCGGTGGTGACGAGCGCGACCTGAGGATGCTCGGGCAGGTGCGACAGCAGCTGCTGGAGCACCCGGGCGGTCGTGGACTTGCCGACCGCGACCGACCCTGCGAGCCCGATGACGAACGGCGTGCGTTGCGGCTGCGGCTGGTGGAGGAACTCCTCCTGCTCTCGGTGGTGCCGGCCGGCTGCTGCGACGTACAGGCTGAGCAGCCGCGACAGCGGCAGGTAGATCTGCTGCACCTCGTCGATGTCGAGCTCGTCGCCGAGGCTGCGCAGCCGGTCGATCTCCGCCGGCGTGAGCGGCTGCTCGGTGGCGGCGCCGAGGGCCGACCAGGCGCTGC